>CAZEMA010000020.1:0-30346 GCA_964513155.1 uncultured Anaerolineaceae bacterium | reverse complement strand
ACCTGGCGCATGGGTTGGCGCATCGTGGTCAGGGGCGGGTGACAGAAGGCGGCGCCGGGAATGTCATCGTAGCCAACGATGGCGACATCCTTCGGCACGGCCCGCCCCCGCTCGCGCAGGGCATGAATCGCGCCGATGGCCATGCGGTCGTTCTGGGAGAAGATCGCCGTGATCTCGGGAGCCCTGTCCAGCAGACGAACCATGGCATCATAGCCGGACTCGTACGACCAATCGCCCGCCTCGATGTACTCCGGGCGGAAAGGGACGCCAGCCAACTCCAGGGCCTGCCGGAATCCCTGGCTCCGGTCATCAACCGATTTCCAGTAGAGGGAGCCGGTGATCATCCCGATCCGGGTGTGGCCGCCGTCGATCAAGCACTGGGTTGCCCGCTGGCCGCCATCGACGTTGTCGACGTCGACGACCGTCAGCGCTTCGCCGGGGAGGTGATAGGCCGTCGTCACCACGGGTACACCTTCCCGTAACAGGCTGGCTAGGTGGCGATCGTCCGGCTCGGTGCTGGGGCAGGCGAAGAGGATCCCCTCCACCTGGCGCTCGGTGAGCAAGCGGATGTACTCCGGCTCGTCCTGCACGTTGCGTTCGGCGCTGCCCAGCATGAAGAAGTAGCCGCGCTGCCGCGCCTCGGCCTCGGCCCCGGCGATGACCTGGGTGAAGAAGTAGTCGCTGAAGTCGGCGGTGATCAGGCCCAGCGTGTGCGTGCGCCGCGAGACCAGGCTCCGAGCGATCGCATTGGGCTGGTAGCCCAGGCGGGCAATGACCTCCTGCACCCGCTGCCTCGTCTCGGGCGAGACGTCCGGCCGATTATTGACGACGCGGGAGACGGTCTGCGTCGAGACCCCGGCTTCCCGTGCGACCTGCGAGATGGTAACCCTGAGCTTGCCCAGCATCCAGGACCTCTCTATCAGCCGTCCCGCTGTGGGCGATTGTTAGCGCTAACGGGAACGCTAACATGATAGCACACTGAGAAGCCGTTGTCAATCGGTTGGCACCTTCGCCACGCCGCCAAGGCCCGTCTCCACTTCGTCGACCCAGACCCCGATTTGCCAGCGGATGAGATCGAAGAGGCGAGTATCTGGGTGCCGTCGCGTATTGGCTGGACGAGCACGAACTCGCCGGGAAGGCCCACTGCCTCGAACGCGCGCTGGCCGAGGCTTGCCTGGCATTGTTCTGGTGGTGCCCGAACCAACCAGCTGGGTCTCCAACGCCACCCAATGTGCCTCCGCCGCCTGCAAGAGTGGACCGGAGAAACACTACTCGGCGCGCTTTACAGCCAGGGGCTTCATGGCGTATTCTGGACACAGGTGACGGAGGGCGATACCCAGGGGGCGACCCGCAAGCGCATCAGTGACCCTTGGCCGATGCCAGGCGACTACGGGCGACCCGCCGACGTCAACTCCCTGGACACGGTCTGCATGGGGCAGCAATCCTTGGGCACGATGCTCCAGCTGGTGGAGATGCGAGAGGCTACTTTGGTACACGGTTTGATCAGCTCCCTTGACTCGGAGGGAAAGGGTCGATGACGACGATGCCTTCTGCTTCATCCAGCCCAAGTGAGGACCTGCGACTCCGTGACTACGAGCCGCGCTCCCGGCTGGCCCTCCCTGAGACCCCCGTCGCCAAGCCACGCTATCCGGTCATCGACGCCCACAACCACCTGGGCGAGACCTTCGGCGGAGGCTGGGTCAACCGGCCAGTGGAGGAGCTCCTGGCCGTGCTCGACGAGGCCGGCGTGACCACCCTCGTCGATCTCGATGGCGGCTGGGGGGAAGAGCACCTGGAGAGGCACCTCGACCACTTCAAGGCCGCTGCCCCCGAGCGTTTCCTCCACTTCGGCGGCGTCGACTGGAATCGCTGGCCGGAGCATGGCAACCGGTTCGGCGAGTGGGCCGCCGGCCGACTGCGCGACCAGGTCCGCCGGGGGGCGCAGGGCCTGAAGATCTGGAAGGGCCTGGGGCTCCAGGTGCGGGACCCTGAAGGCCATCTCCTATCGGTCGACGACCCACGCCTGGACCCCATCTGGCACACTGCCGGCGAGCTCCGCCTGCCCGTCCTTATCCACGTCGCCGACCCGGTCGCTTTCTTCGATCCGCTCGACGCCACCAACGAGCGCTGGGAGGAGTTGCACGCTCACCCCGATTGGCACTTCCCATCGCCTCCCTACCCTCCCTTCCGGTCTATTATTGACGCCCTGGCACGGCTCGTCCTGCGCCATCCTCACACCACCTTCATCGGCGCCCACGTCGGCTGCTACGCGGAGAACCTGGCCTGGGTGAGCGGGGTCCTGGACCGCGCCCCGAACTTCTTCGTCGATATCGCCGCCCGGATCGCCGAGCTTGGCCGCCAGCCCTACACCGCCCGCCGCTTCTTCCTTCGCCACGCCGACCGTATTCTCTTCGGCACCGATCTGCCGGCGATGACACCCGTCTACCGGATCTATTACCGGTTTCTCGAGACCAACGATGAGTATTTCGCCTACGAACCCTGGCCGGTCCCCGGCCAGGGCCGGTGGGCCATCTGCGGCATCGGCTTGCCGGACGAGGTTCTGCAGAAGATCTATTCAGGCAACGCCGAACGCGTTCTGCTGGGTCGTCTGTGACGTCTTCAGCCGACCCGCGGATACCGCGGACCAGGAGGGAGATCCCTGAGTTCGGAAGGAGGACCGAGACCCAAGACCAACGTCGTTGAGCTCCACTCTGTCCACCGGGCGCAGAGCCCGGTCCATGACCTCAAGAGGTAAGGAGGAGAACCATGAAATCCAAGCTCGTTGCACTGTTCCTGGTTGCCGCGCTATTGCTCTCCGCCTGCGGCACGGCAGCCACCCCCGCAAGCGGCGCCGGAGAAGTCACCCCCAAACCGGGCGGCGGTGAAGGAGTCACCCCCGCAACTGGCGGCGAAAGGATCACCCTGCGGTTCTGGTCGCACCAGAATGTGGCCTTCCAGGCGGCCAACGATGCGATCATCGCCAGGTTCATGGAACTGCATCCGAACATCGAGGTTGTCTACGAGACCTTCGAGTACGACCTGTTCATCCAGACACTGCAGACCTCGATGCCCGCCGGCACGGAGGCGGATGTGATCGAGATGTTCGGGACCTGGGTCTGCTCCTACGCCGACGGTGGGCGCCTCCAGCCAATGCCAGCCGAGATCATGACGTATGAACAGGCGAGGCAGATCTTCTACCAGGCCCCGCTCGACGGCTACTACTGCGGCGGCAGCCTCTATGGCCTGCCCAACGAGTTCAACCTCGAGAACGGTGGGGCGTTGGTGAACCCCGCCCTGTTCGAGGCCCACAGCGTCACCTACCCGCCGAGCTGGAGCACGTTTGCCGACCTGAGAGCCGATGCCGCCAGGATGAGCGAGTTCCAGGACGACACCATGATCCGCGCCGGCTTCAACTACGTCACGGGTGACGGCCTATCCTTCGCCCTCCTGGCTGGCATCCTACAGCAGGGCGGGTCGTACTTTGCCGACGACGGCCGCCACTTCAGCTTCGACACGCCGGAAGCCCGGGCAACCATCCAGTTGCTGGTGGACATGGCCCAGGTGGACCACGTCGTGGATCCCGTGCTGTTCAACGACACCTCCAACTGGGTGGGGGAATCGTTCTTTGCCGGCAACGTCGCCATCGGATTTGTCGGATCCTGGGCAGCAGGCGAGGGTCGAGTCAACTACCCGGACATGCAATTCGACTACATCGAGATCCCGCCCTACTTCGGAACCGAGAACCGCTTTGCGGCGGACTCCGGATGGGGCAAGGTGGTCTCGGTCAACACCCGCTACCCGGCCGAGGCCTGGGAACTCGCCCGGTTCATGGCAGCCGAGCAGGAAAGCGCGCTCACCTGGAACACGACCACCAGCACCATCCCCGCCATGAGGGCCCTGGTGGAGACGCCAACCATCCTGGAGAGCGCCCCCTGGTTGGAGGCGACGTTCAACCTGTTGCCTCACGGCCAGTACATCGGTGACGTCACCGACCGCGACCAACTCTTCTACGAGATCATCTACCCCCACATTCTGGACGCCATGCAGGGCGTGATCAGCGTAGATGAGGCGGCTGGCTTGATCCACTCGGAAGCCAACTCCATGGTCGATGCCAGCCAGTAGCCTGCAAGTGCCGCGTGGGGCAGCCTCTGCGGGTTGCCCCACGCGCCCCAGGAGGTTCATGTGGCGAACCTAGGCCTTGCCAGAGGGGGACTGCCGAAAGCACCCAGGGAAAAGGGGCTGAGAGCGGGGCAGCGAGGCTTTGTCTTCGGATCCCTCACCCCCATCATGGCCTACATGTTGCTCTTTGCGTTGCTGCCCATGGTCTGGGCGGTTGTGCTCGGCTTCTTCGACTACTCCGCCGTCCGGGCCGGGAGTGGCTTCCTGGGGCTGGGCGGTGCCAACCCCTTCGTCGGCCTGGCCAACTACCGTGCGATGTTCGACCAGACCCAGCCTGCGCGCGAGTTCCGGCTGGCCGTCGGCAACACCTTCATCTTTGCCTTTCTGGTGCTTCCCCTCAACCTGGCCATCACCTTGCCTTTGGCCATCCTGGTGGAGAGCGCCCATCAACGGATCAAGGGTCTGTTCCGGGCGATCTACTTCCTGCCGACCATCAGCTCGTCCGTGGCCGTGGCTCTGATGTGGGGCTACATCTATCATCCCCAGCAGGGCCTGCTCAACACGCTGATCCGGGCTGTCGGGCTCACGCCGCCCAGGGCTTGGCTCACCGATCAAAGTGCATTGGTCCTCGGAGTCCCACTGGCAATGATCGCCGTCATCATTGCCTACCTGTGGCAGGACTTCGGCTACAACCTTGTCATCTTCATTGCCGCGCTGCAGGGAATCCCCCACGAGATCCGGGACGCAGCCCGAGTCGATGGCGCCAACGCCTGGCATGAGTTCTGGCGGATCACCCTTCCCCTGCTCAAGCCCACCCTGTTGTTCGTTTGCGTCTTGACCATGCTCTCGTCTCTGCAAGTCTTCGTCATCTTCCAAGTGATGACCCAGGGCGGGCCTAGCGACCAAACGACACCGTTGGTCATGAGCATCTACCGGAATGCATTCCGCTACCAGAACATGGGCTGGGCCGCCGCCATCTCGATGGTCTTGTTCCTGATCATTCTGGGAATCACCGCCCTCCAATTCCGGCTGTTGCGCACCGAATGGGAGTACTAGCCATGGCCACCGCGCAAGCCTCCCTCCCCTCCCGGCCTCGCCTGCCCAGCCCCCAGCGCTTCCTGGCCCGGTTCGGCGTCTACGTTGTGCTCATCCTCGGCGCCACGGTCACCCTGGTTCCCTTCCTGTGGGCCCTGCTCACCTCGTTCAAGAGCGCGGCAGAGATCATCCGTATCCCACCCACCTACCTGCCCGACACATGGACGCTCGAGAGCTACCAGACGATCTTCAATGACCCACATGTGCCGCTGGGAAGGTTCTACCTGAATAGCCTCTTCGTCTCCGTCTCTCGGGTGGCCATCACGTTGTTCACCAGTTCCCTCGCCGGCTACATCTTCGCCAAGTACAAGTTTTGGGGGAAGAACGCCACCTTCGCCTTCATCCTGGCCCAGCTGATGATCCCCTTCCAGGTGGTGATGATCCCCTCCTATCTCATCCTGGTGAAACTCCGCCTGGTCGATTCGCTATGGGGTCTGATCATCCCCTCCATGGTAGACGCCTTTGGCATCTTCCTGATGCGCCAGTTCGTCGAGAGCATCCCCAGTGAGTTGATGGACGCTGCCAGGATCGACGGCGCCTCCGAGTTTGGCATCTACTGGCGCATCGTTCTGCCTCAGATGGGCGCCGCGCTGGCCACTCTGGGCATCTTCACCTTCATGTCGACCTGGAATGACTACCTCTGGCCCCTCATCGTCATCACGACCCACGAAAGGCGCACCTTGCCGCTGCTGCTCACCTGGTACAACTCCCTGCACAGCGCACGCTACGACCTGACGATGGCCGCCTCGGTTCTGGTGCTACTGCCCATCCTCGTCGTCTATATGCTGTTCCAGCGGTGGATTGTGAAGGGCGTTGCCCTGACGGGGTTCAAGTGAGACAGATGACGAACGCCAGAGCAAGGCATCGGTAGCTAGACTGGTGAAGGTCATTGAGACTGCTCGGGTTGTCTGGATGGTGTCGGCCGCTGTGGCCGGCTCTGGCATCCGGTGATGAGTCACATCCCCCCGCTTTCCAGAATCCGCCAGCCTTTCCTGCTGCAGCGCCAGCTTCTCCCTGCTGCCTTGGTCTTCGTTGGGTTGGGAACGCTGGCCGCCTGGTCTCTGCTTGACCCGCAGACGCTCGCGGTTCAGTACGTTCGCTCCAGCCATCACGCGACGTTGCTGGGCTCGGGCGCCATCGAGGCCTTCGAAGCGCTGCACCTCTCCTTGCGAAACGTGGGCCTCCTGGCGTTGGCTCTAGCCCCGCTGGCCGCACTCGTCTCGTGGCTCCGCCCTCGCCTGTTGGGGGCAGCCGCGGTCTTCGCTTTCAGCGCGGTCGCCTATGCCCTCAGCAGCGGGCCTTTCCTCGCCCAACAGTCAGACGCACCGCACTTCGTCTACCTCGCCGATGCCCTTGCCCACGGCCGCGTCTACCTCGACTTCGAGCCACCCTACTCCGAGGAGGGGGATTGGACCTACTTCGACGGGCGCTGGATGGTGTCCTTTCCGCCCTTGCCGGCGCTGCTCATGATCCCCTTCGTGGCCCTAGTCGGAAATGGCTTCAACGACGTCATGTTTACACTCGTTTTCGGCGCCCTCAACGTGGCGCTGGTATACGACCTTTCGCCCCGCATTGGCCAACGATTGGCGCGCGGATTCGCCATGGATCGCAAGACCCGAATCGCAGTGACGCTTCTCTTCGGATTCGGAACTGTCCACTGGTGGGTCGCCTGTGTGGGCCAGGTGTGGTTCACCGCCCAGATCGTGGCCCTCACTTTTCTGCTCCTGGCCCTGGACGAGTCGTTGGGCCGAGGGCGGCCCTTGCTCGTCGGAGCCTGGCTGGCATTGGCCGCCCTCGGCCGGCCGCCCATGCTTCTGGCGCTTCCTTTCTTCCTCTGGCTGCTGGCGCCAAAGCATCCGCCTCGCCGGTTGCTCACCGGGCTGATTCCGATGGTTCTGGCAGGCGGATTCATGGCCTGGTACGACTTCGCCCGATTCGGCAACCCCATCGAACTGGGGTACCGCTACATGCGGATTGAGAGGCTGCTCGAAGGGCCGATGCTCGAGCACGGCGAGTTCAGCCTGGCATTCCTGGCGAAGAATCTCTACTACGCGTTCGTAGCCCTGCCCCAATGGAGCGGCAGGTGGCCCTTCCTGGTCTTCAGTGAATGGGGCTTGAGCATGTTTGTCTCCACCCCGGCCCTGGTCTACCTGTTCGCGGCCCCGTGGCGCGAGGCCTTCGCCCGGGCAAATGCCGTGGCGGCCCTTCTGGTAGCCTCTCCCTCCTTCCTTTACTACAACACCGGCTACATGCAGGCTGGCTACCGCTTCATCCTGGACTTCATCCCGTTTCTCCTCGCCCTTGTCGTGATGGGAATGCGAGGCCGGCTGACCAAGCTCAGTGGGTTTCTGATCCTGCTTTCGCTGGGGATGGGGTTCCTGTCTCTCGTGAACTTCTATATCATGGTGTTCGGATGAGCAGACCGGCGCCCGTTGAGATTGCCACGCGTGCCGGGGCCCTGCTGTGATCAAGGGCCAACTGCCTCCGCTTCTCCAGGAGGTTCGGACATGCCCAGAATCACCCTCGTCGGCGCCGGGAGCGTGGTCTTCACCCGGGACCTCTGTAATGACATTCTCCTGACCCCGGCTCTGCAGGAGAGCACGATCGTCCTGATGGACATCGATCCGGCCCGACTGGAGCGCTCCAGGCTCCTGGTTCAGGCCCTCATCGATCGCCGCCGCCTGAAGACTCACGTGGAGGCGACGACGGACCGTCGCAGTGCAGTCCGGGGGGCAAAGTACGTCGTCACCACCTTCCAGCAGGGCGGGCTGACCGCCTACGGCTTGGACATTGAGATCCCAGAGCGATACGGTGTGGAGCAATGTATCGGTGACACCCTGGGCCCCGGAGGTGTCTTCCGCAGCCTGCGCACCATCCCCGTGCTACTGGACCTCTGCCATGACCTGGAGGACGTCGCACCGGACGCTCTGCTGATCAACTACGTCAACCCCATGGCCTCCAACTGCTGGGCTGTAGCCCGGGCGACCGGCCGCCCGCACGTCGGGCTGTGCCACAGCGTCCAGGGAACCAGCCAGATGCTGGCCCGATGGATCGAGGTGCCGTACGACGAGGTGCTCTTCCTGTGCGCCGGCATCAACCATCAGGCGTTCTTCCTCCGGTTCCGGCGCGGCTCCGAGGACCTTTATCCCCTCATCCGCAAGGCCGCCGAGCGGCCGGAGATCGAAGCCCAAGAGCCTGTCCGGATCGACCTGATGAGACACTTCGGGTACTTCGTGACCGAGTCGAGCGGACATGCCAGCGAGTACGTCCCGTACTTCCGCAAGAATTCCCGCATGGTCAACGAGGCGTTGGTGCCACGCTTCACCTCCCCGGACGACGACTGGTTTGACTACGGCCGCACGGGCGGTTACCTGCGGATGCAGCGCCAGGTCCAGGAGCATGCCGGGGACGAGTTCCAGGCCTTAATCGACGGCGCCACGGAACTGCCCGGTGAGCGATCCCTGGAGTATTGTTCCCGGATCATGGAAGCCATGGAGACCAACCAACCGGCGCGCATCAATGGCAACGTTCCCAATCAGGCCCTGATCAAGGAGCTGCCTGAGGGGTGCTGCGTGGAGGTTCCTTGCCTGGTGGACGCCAACGGCGTCCAGCCCACCCCGATCCGGCAGTATCCACCGCAACTGGCTGCTCTCAACCGGACGAACCTCAATGTCCACCAGTTGATCGTTGAAGCCGCCCTTACTGGCAAGGTCGACGCGGTCTACCACGCCGTGATGCTCGACCCGCTGACGGCCGCGGCCTGCACGCTGCCGCAGATTCATTCGATGGTCAGCGAGATGCTGGCCGCGCAGGCCCAGTGGCTGCCTCAGTTCCGGCGGCCCGCAGCCTAGGAGTGTCAGGAAGAAGCCCTGCTTCCTGGAGAGAGTTCGTATATGTGGTGGTTGGGGCTGCGCGCACATTCGGTCCAACGGAAACTCACACGTTTTCCAGGGTGCCGGGAACGGACGGCGGGTCAATGCTGACGTGTTCATGGCAGGGGGCCTCGATCGGTCCGGCGGTCTTTGGGGGCGACAGCGACTCTGGCCAATGACCGCGGCTCCGCCTTCCATCTGCGGGCGCCGGCGGCAGGGAGTAGACTATGAGTATGATCACACCCAAGGAACTCTACGAGTGGTGCCGGATCCCGTACCAGGAACTGGAGAACCACCCGCGCCTCAAGGTGCCGTTTCGGCTGTGCCAGGATTCGCGGGAGATGGGCCAGATCATGGCACGCGAGCTCGTCGATCGGATCGAGAGCCACAACCGCGCGGGGAATGACACGCGGGCGATCATTCCCTGTGGACCCAGCTGTTGGTATGAGCCCTTTGCGGACCTGGTCAACCGGGATAGGATCAGCCTGAAGCGCTGCGTGATCTTCCACATGGACGAGTGCCTCGATTGGCAAGGTCGGGAGCTTCCGCGAGGGCACCCCTACAGTTTCCGCAGTTCCATGGAAAAGCACTTCTACGCGCCCATCGATCCCGATCTCGCCGTCCCGGAGGAGAAACGGAACTGGCTCCAAGTCGAAAACATGGCTGAGATCAGGGCCCGGATCGAAGCGGCGCCGATCGATATCACCTACGGCGGATGGGGGCAGGATGGCCACGTCGCCTACAACCAGGCCAGGCGGCACCCGTTCAGCCATGTGACGGTCGAGGATCTCCGCAATTCGACGGTGCGAATCCAGGAGAACAATCTCGACACCATCCTTTCCTTGGCCCAACGCACCTTCGGTTCCGCCTACCAGTTTGTGCCACCGATGTCAGTAACCCTTGGGTTGAAAGAGTGTCTGTCGGCGAGGCAGGTCCGCTTGTTCAGTGACACGGGCGCGTGGAAGCAGACCGCCCTGCGGGTCGCCCTCTTCGGGCCGTTGACCCCCGAGTACCCCATCACGCTTCTCCAGGAACACCCCGATGCCCTGATCACAGCCACCATCGCCACAGCCTCCCATCCGATCAGCGAGCATCCCGACTGGGATCTGGGCATCTAGGCCGCCAAGAGATGGCACCGCTCCACGTAGATATCCGCGATTGCCGCTATCAGGCCTTGATCGGCGTGGGTGGAATCGGCTCCGGCGCCTTCTTCGCCTTGCATGGCAATCACACGCTCGGCCGTGAGGAAAGCCGGGGCGGACACTTCCTCGACCGACGCGACTACTGCAAGCTGCACATCCTCTCTCACTACGTCAAGGTTCTTCTCGGGCCCCTGTTCCACACGGCGCCGATAGGCAAAGTGGGCGATGACGAGGCCGGTCGTCGCCTCGTGCAGGAGATGGGGGCGGCAGGGCTAGACCTAAGCTACGTGCAGGTTGATCCCGACCATGAGACGCTCTACTCCGTCTGCTTCCTCTACCCAGACGGAAGCGGAGGCAACCTGACCACGGACGACTCTGCCTGCGCTCACGTGGACCCGGCGTTCGTGGCCCGCGCCGAGCCGGAGTTCGTCCGCTTCGAAGGCCGGGGCATCGCCCTGGCGGCTCCCGAGGCGCCGCTGGCGGCGCGGGCGAAGCTCCTTGAGTTGGCAACGGCTCACAGCTTCCTTCGGGTGGCAGCCTTCGTCTCAGCCGAGATGAGCGAGGCCATTGAGGGAGGCCTGCTGAGCCAGACGGACCTCCTGGCGATCAACCTCGACGAGGCGGCCGCTGCGGCTAGTGTATCGGTCGACGATGGACCGGCCTCATCGGTCGTCGAGGCGGCCATCCAAAGGCTCGGAGCCCTCCAGCCGTCGCTGCAGCTCACCGTCACAGCAGGCGTCCAGGGGAGTTGGTCCTGGGACGGCCGGTCGCTGGTACACGTACCCGCCTTGCCCGCCGAAGTTGCCAGCACGGCGGGCGCCGGGGATGCCTATCTCGCGGGCGCGATCGCAGGCCTAGTGGCGGGTCTTCCTCTCTCCCAGGCTCAGGAGTTGGCGACGCTGGTGGCCGCCCTCTCGGTCACTTCCCCTCACACGATCCATCCGGAGATCGAGCGGTCATCGCTGAGGGCATTCGCCGGCGCGCTTCCCATTCCGCTGTCCACGCCGGTACAAAGGCTGCTCGAAGCATGACAGCGCCATCCCCCACCCTCCCGGCTGCCGGTCCTCGTTCCTCAGCCTCGTCGTCCCCTCGATGCGCATACCGCCAGACCGAGATTGGGTCTACGTCGAGTCGCTATGTCTGCCCGCAACGCCAGGAGACGGCCCGGTGAGACTCCGCGCCCGACAGCGGATGGACCAGTTCTTCACCCTGCCCGCTGACACTCCCACCAGTGCCAAAGTCGCCCGCCTCTTTCGCAGGAACTTCTTTGTCAACTTCGTGGAAGGAACCACGTGGGCCTTTGGCACAAGCTTTCTCTCTGTGACAGCCATCCTCCCGGTGTACGCCACCAGGCTGACCAGTTCCCCCTTCGTCATCGGTCTGATCCCTGCCTTGATGGATGCCGGATGGTTTCTGCCGCAGCTGCTCATGGCCCCCTCCGTCGAACGCAAGCGCCGTCAGCTTCCGGCGGTGGCGTGGTTGAGTGTCTGGGAACGCCTGCCTTTCCTGGCCCTAGCGATCGCGGCGCTGTGGCTCGATCGGGTACCGCGGGGCATCGCGGTCGCCGTGTTCCTGGTCATCATGGTGTGGCGAGCGGTCCTCAGCGGGCTGGTTGCCATGCCCTGGCAGGAGTTGATCGCCAGGATTATCCCCGTCTCCCATCGCGGACGCTTCTTCGGCGTCACCCACCTCGTCGGCCAGTTGGTCGGGCTGCCGGGCGCCGCGTTGGCGGCCCTCATCCTGGCGCGCCTGCCCTACCCCCGCAACTTTGCCTTGTGCTTTCTGATCGGTTTTCTAGGCTGGGTCGTTTCGTACATCTTCCTGGTGATGACCGTCGAGCCCCACACTTCGCCAGCCAATGCTCATCCGCGGGAGGATCAGGTCTACCTCGTCCGCCTGCGCGCGATCCTCAGGCAGAACGCCAACTTCCGGGCCTTTCTTGTCAGCCGCTGGCTGGCCTACCTTGGCGGAATGGCCAACGGCTTCATGGCCGTCTACGCCGTTCAACACTTTGCCCTGCCCGATGCTCAGGCCGCGGTCTTCACCGGGATCCTCTTCGCCGGCGGGGTGATCGGGTATCCGATCTGGGGCACCTTGGGAGACCGCATCGGACACAAGCGAGTCCTGGAACTGGCCGGGACCCTGTGGTTGGGTGCGCTCCTCGTGGCGCTTCTGGCGACAACGATGGGCGTCTTCTACGCCGTCTTCGCCCTGATGGGCCTGGGGAGCGCCGGGACCATCCTGGCCGACCTCAACATTGCCATGGAGTTCGGCCCAGAAAGCGAACGCCCCACTTACGTGGGTCTGGCGCGCACCACCACCGGCCCGGCTCTCTTCCTGGCCCCTGTCTTGGCCGGCGCCATCGTACAGTGGGCAGGCTACCCGATCATGTTCCTGGTCTCGCTGGCCTTTGCCGCGGCTGGCCTGGCCACGCTTTGGTTTGGCGTCGTTGAGCCCCGCCGCTCCCTGGCGGGTTCCGCCCCCGAGGCCTCAGCCGAGGAGATCAGCCTGCCCGACAGGCACTGAGCACCTCACAACCGGCATTGCAGCCTTCCAGTTGCCGCTGGAAGCCATAAGTTGCCAAGGATCAAGGAGAGTGACCCATGACTAAGATCGCGATTATCGGCGCCGGCAGCGCGGTATTTGCCACGGAATTGATGACCGATTTCCTTCTCTCCCCGGGCATCCCACCCGGCACCTTCGCCCTGGTGGACATCGATGCCGAGCGCCTCGACCTCGCCCACGGCATGGCCGAGCACTTGATCGATCTGACAGGCAAGAAGTGGTCAGTTGAGGCCTCCACCGATCGCACACAAGTGCTGGCCGGGTGCGACTACGTCATCAACACCATCGAGGTCGCCGGCCTGCCAAACGTGCGACACGACTACGACATCCCGATGAAGTACGGCGTGGACCAGTGCATCGGCGACACTATCGGCCCGGGTGGCATCTTCAAGGCCCTGCGCACTCTTCCGGCGTGGCTCGACATCCTGGCCGACGTCGAGCGATTGGCGCCGGGGGCCGAGGTGATGAACTACACCAACCCCATGTCGATCACCGTCCTCACCGGCATTCTGGCTTGCGACCTGCCCATCGTCGGCCTGTGCCACTCGATTCAGAACACCGCCCAGCAGCTCGCCGAGTACCTCTCGGTTCCCTTTGAGGAGATCTCCTTCCGGGCCGCGGGGATCAACCACCTGGCCTGGATCACCGAGCTCACCCGAAACGGCGAGGACCTCTATCCTCTCCTGCGGCAGCGTGCCCAGGATCCGAAGATCTACGAGCAGGATCCGGTGCGCTTCGAGATGATGTTCCACCTGGGCGCCTTCGTCGCCGAGTCGAGCGGGCACTCATCCGAGTATGTCCCCTACTTCCGCAAACGCCCGGAACTGGTCAAGCGCTACTCCCGAGCTGGGTATCTGGGGGAGAGCGGCTTCTACGCCAACTTCTGGCCGGAGTGGCGCCAGTTCAACGATGACCAGCTACGCCAGATTCTCGCCGGGCAGCAGATGGCTGAGCTCAGGCGCGGGGCCGAGTTCGCCTCCTATCTCGTCGAGGCCATGGAGACCAACGCCCCGGCCCTGATCTACGGCAACGTCCTCAACACCGGCCTGATCGACAACCTGCCCCAGGACGGTGTGGTTGAGGTTCCCTGTCTGGTCAACCGGCAGGGAGTGCAGCCGACGCACTTCGGCAGCCTCCCTACCCAACTGGCCTCGCTGTGCCAGCAGCACATGGCCGTCCACGACCTGGTGGCCACCGCCGTGCTGGAGAAAGATCGGGAAGCCGCCATCTACGCCCTGGCACTCGATCCCCTGACCGCCGCTGTGTGCTCCCTGGCGGAGATCCGGCAGATGTTCGAGGAGATGGTACAGGCCGAGCGGGAGTACCTGCCCGAGTGGGTCCGGGCCTGATGGTGGCAGGCAATGCAGAAACCACCATGCCCCGCGGGATCCAAAAACGCCCGGCGCACGGCAGCCGGTATCGAGGCGTTACAATGGCAAATGCCGCGGAAGCAGGGATAAGGGCGAGCCATGACTGAGTTCGACGTTCTTGTCGCCGGCGAGATCAACCCCGATCTGATCCTCTCGGATCCGATGCTCGAGCCACGCTTCGGTCAGCAGGAAACCTTGGTCGAGGACGCCGAGTTGGCCATCGGGTCTTCCTCTGCCATCTTCGCCTGCGGCGCCGCCCGCCTTGGCCTGCGGGTCGCCTTCATCGGCGTCGTGGGCGACGACCTGTTCGGCCGGTTCATGCTGGAGGCGATGCGCCGGCAGAGCATCGACGTGACACCCGTTCTGGTCGACCCAAGCCAGAAGACGGGGCTCAGTGTGATTCTCGCCCGCCGCGCCGACCGGGCGATCCTCACCCATATCGGCGCCATGGGTGCCTTACGCGCCGATCATCTCTCGGATGAGCTTCTGGGCCGCGCCCGCCACCTCCACGTCGCCTCCTACTTCCTCCAGGCGGGCCTGCGACCTGGCCTCCTCGACCTCTTCCGCCGCGCCCATGGCCTCGGCCTTACAACCTCCCTCGACACCAACTGGGATCCGACCGGCCAGTGGGCTGGCGTGGAAAGCCTGCTGCCGGCCACAGACATCTTCCTGCCCAACGACAACGAAGCCCGGGCGCTGGCCCGGGCCTCGACCGCGCCGCAGGCCCTGTCTGCGCTGGCTGGGTTCGTCCGGACCGTGGCCATCAAGCTCGGAGAGCGGGGCGCGATGGCCCAGCGAGGCAGCGAGACGGCGCAGGCTCCGGCGCTGCCGATGACCGTCGCCGATACCGTCGGCGCCGGCGATTCCTTCGACGCCGGCTTCGTCTATGGCTGCTTGCAGGATTGGCCCCTCAATCGCTGCCTGCGCTTTGCGACCATCTGCGGCTCCCTCTCGGTGCGTGCCCACGGAGGCACTGCCGCCCAGCCCAGCCGTGAGCAAGCGCTGGAGTTCCTCTCGGGAGAGACGCATGGCTCCGCTTGACGCGCTGGTCCACAGGCTCATCAGCCTCCACCGAGAGGGAAGGCCCATCACACTGCTGGCAGTCTGCCCCAACTCTGAGGCGGTGCTTGAAGCCGCCGTCAAGGTCGCCGCCGCCAACAATATGCCCATGCTGTTTGCTGCGACACTCAATCAGGTTGACCGGGATGGGGGCTACACCGGCTGGACTCAACACGCGTTCGTCGCCCGCCTGCGGGAGCTGGCCGTGAAGCACGCCTGCGCCTCACCCCTCTACCCCTGCCTTGACCACGGTGGACCCTGGCTCAAGGACGCCCATGCCCTCGCCGGGCACAGCCTGCAGGAGACGACGGCCGAAGTCAAAGCTTCGCTGGAGGCCTGCCTGGAGGCGGGCTATGCTTTGCTCCACATCGACCCCACGGTTGATCGGTCTTTGCCCATGGGGCAGGGGCTACGCATCGAGACCGTCGTCGAGCGGACGGTCGAGCTGGTTGTCCATGCCGAAGCCCACCGCTCGCGCCTCGGCCTTCCTCCGGTCTCGTACGAGGTTGGCACCGAAGAAGTGCACGGCGGCCTGGCAGATATGGGGGTCTTCGATCGCTTCCTTTCTGGCCTTCGAAACGGGCTCGACGCAGCCGGCCTGAGTCTTGTCTGGCCCTGCTTCATCGTCGGCAAGGTGGGCACCGACCTGCACACAACGACCTTCGACCCCGAGACCTCCCATCGCCTCTACCAACGGGTCTCACCTCTCGGCTCTCTCATCAAGGGACACTACACGGACTGGGTCGCCAATCCTGGCGAGTATCCGGCCTCTGGCATGGGCGCGGCCAATGTCGGTCCCGAGTTCACCGCCACGGAGCTGGCCGCCCTCCGCCAGCTCTGCGATCTTGAGGCTCACCCCTCCGCAGGCGGATCGCGCCACGAGTTCTCGGGATTCGTAGCGGCGCTCGAATCCGCCGTCGTCCGGTCCGAACGCTGGAGGAAGTGGCTGACCCCTGAGGAAACCGGGCTTCCCTTTGACCAGTTGACCCCGCCTCGAAGGGAGTGGCTGGTGGCCACCGGCGCCCGCTACATCTGGACCGATCCCGAGGTTCTCGCAGCCCGCCGCCAGCTCTACAGTAACCTCCGCTCGGAAATGCCTGACCCGCATGACTGGGTCGTCGACCGCATCGCCGCCAACATCCAGGTCTATGTGGAGGCCTTCCACCTGAGGGATTCGCTCACTCTACTCTCGGACTAGTCGACGGGAGCCCCACCAACAAGACTCGCCCGAACCGAGCGTATGCAGTGTTCCCATCATTCTCTCAGCCGGCGCAAGCTGTACGACAGGTGACAGGCACTTTGGCCACGGTCACCTTCGGCGATCGGCCGGTCTTTGGGATCGGCGGCGGTAGAATCCGGCAACCACAGTAAGGAGGGGAGTCTGGCATGGAATACATCCATCTAGGGCGGACTGGGTTGAAGGTCAGTCGGTTGTGTCTGGGCACGATGAATTTCGGCCCTCACACCACCGAAGTCGACAGCTTGGCGATCATGGATCGGGCTCTGGAGCTCGGCCTCAACTTCTTCGACACCGCCAACGTCTACGGCCGGCGTTTCGGCGAAGGCGTCACTGAGAATATCGTCGGCCGCTGGCTGGCCCAGGGCGGCGGACGGCGGGAGGGGATCGTCCTGGCGACCAAGGTCTACGGCCGCATGGGCAAGGGCCCCAACGAGCGTGGTCTCTCGGCCTACCACATCCGAGCCGCCTGTGAGGCAAGCCTCCGCCGTCTACAGACCGATCACATTGACCTGTACCAGATGCACCATGTCGAGCGCGAGGCGCCCTGGGAGGAGATCTGGCAGGCGATGGAACAGCTCGTCCAGGCGGGGAAAGTGCTGTACGTCGGGAGCAGCAACTTCGCCGCTTGGCATATCGCCCAGGCGCAAGGTGCCGCGGCCGCCCGACACTTCATGGGGCTGGTCTCGGAGCAGAGCCTATACAACCTGAAGGATCGGATGATCGAGCTCGAGGTGGTCCCTGTCTGCAGGTCCTATGGCCTCGCCCTAATCCCCTGGAGCCCTCTTGCCGGAGGTCTTCTTGGCGGGGTGCTGCGCAAGGTCCGGGATGGCCGGCGAGCCGAGGAAGGTGTCCAGGCGGATTTGCGGAAACATCGGAAGCAGGTTCAGGCTTACGAGGTGTTCTGCAAGGAGCTCGGGGAAACGCCAGCCGACGTCGCGCTGGCCTGGTTGCTGCACCGTCCCGCCGTCACTGCGCCTATCATCGGCCCCCGCTCGATCGAGCAACTGGAAGGCAGCCTGCGCGCTCTAGAGATCAGGTTGGGCAAGAAGACTCTGGCTCGGCTGGACGAGATCTGGCCCGGCCCTGGGGGCGAGGCGCCTGAGGCCTACGCCTGGTAGGGTTACTCGTTCGAGGCGCCCGACGAGTGCGTCCTAGTCGCCCATGCTGCACGCGATGGGGAAAGCCGGGGGCGGGTCAGTGACCCGCCCCCGCAGAACCTTCGCCAAGGAACCAGCCACACGGCCTGTCGCTTAGGGCACCGGGGCCGCCTGGACCCGGATTTGCCCGATGCCTCCCTCCACGCGGAGTTGAACGCGGTTCTCCGCCGAGGCATAGCCGGGCGAGGTGTACACATCCCCATCCCTCACATACCCTGCGGGAACGATGACGTTGGATAGCCCACCATCGACCCGCATGCGCAGGGCCACACCCTGGGGAACCAGGATCTCCACTGACCCAATGCCGGCGTTGAGATCCCCTTCCAACTCTCCCTGCGCCGGCAGGGTCAGGCGCATCGTTCCCAGCCCAACATCCACGCTCAGTTCGACCACTTCTAGTTCCTGAAGATCGAGGAGGGTTTCGCCGACCCCGCTATCGATCGTCAGAACCATGGGTATGCTGGGGCTCAGGGCTACATCCCAACGCGCGATCCTTGCCGGCCAGTTGGGAAACTCGTTCCAGGTCTCCCCGCCTGGGTTCAAGCTGTATTGGGCCTCCTCGCCTACGACAGCATAGTGCTCGACCAGCCTCTCGCCTCGATACAGTTCGGCCGTTCCCTCGATTAGATTGCCCCCCTCCGATAGCGCGCCGACGGAGAGTGCTCGCAACCCGAAATTGAGCGTGACATCGGCGCTGGTAGCCCCCTCGAGGGGGCGGGAAATGCTTTGCCGCGCCAGTTCCGTCCCGCCCCAGCCGCGCTGCTGGTAGAAGATCACCGCCCCGGCCAGGACACCCAGCATGACCACCACCACCAGCAACGATCCCCAGACGGAGCGTCGTCCCACGAGCAGGTCAAGGCCGGCCCCGATCAGGAGCACCGGCCACAGTCGCAGGATGAACAGCCAGACCCCCCAATCCAACCTGCCAAGATTGTTGAGCAGAAAGATCACACCAAGCCCGATCAGGATCACTGGGCCGACCAATCCCCCCCGGCGATAACGTGCCTCCATTGCTAGCCTCCTCGCATGCGACGTAGGATCAAAGCCAGGCCGCCGCCCATGACCAGCAACGGCCACAGTCTCTCGAAACGCAACCAGCGGGCCCACGCGAAGTCCAGGGAATGGAGCAGATCGATCGGGCCCACGAGGACCAAGGCCACACCGAGACCGTCATCGGCGGCCCCAGCCAAGGGAGCGGGCAACAACATAGATGCCCCCCAGCATCAGAAGTACCGGCCAGAACGAGTTCAGGCCTGGGATTCCGAAGACCCCGAACACTAATCCCATGACGAGCAGGGCTGCCGCCGGAATGAGCGCCCAGCTTCTCCTACCCTCTTCGGAGGGTAGGAAGTACACCAGGCCGAAGGTGAGAGCCATTCCCAGGAATAGGACCCCCGCCACAGCCAAGCCGTCAAGCACATCGGAGATGGCCGGGATCACCGCCAAGGTCAGAAGTACACCCCCGGGCACAACGGCCCACCAGTACTCGCGCCGCATAAGGTACACCGCCCAGAAGGCAAGACTCAGCGCGCCGAGAAACAGGGTCCCTCCCCATTCGCCAAGGAAATCGCCGAAAGCGATGAGCACCGCGATTCCGAGCAAGGCGAAACCGGGGATGAGGGCCCACCACCGTTCGCGATTTCCCAGGAACGCCAGCAGGAACCCCACCCCGGCTGCCCCAAACAGCAAAGCCCAGACGATGTTCCAAACAAATGCCAACCCTAGGACCGTCTGGAGCAGAAACACGACTCCCAGACCCGTCAACAGCAAGCCGAGGACGATGCTCGTGTCGATGCGTTTCATGGCAATCTCCTAAGGAAATATACGAAACATGGCCGACCAGGTCGCGCCCAAGCCTTCGACGACGCTGGCGCCTCCGCCGGTTCGCGACACCCAGGGATGGTTTGTCAACAGACCGACCTGCCTGCTCTGCCTAAGCTGACAAGCCCGAGTTGCTGAGGGCAACCCCGGCTCTGACGTGACCGCCTGGCAGGGTGAGGGATAACCGCCTTGCCCGGTGAAGAGAACCGCACATATGCGAGTTCTTTACCAGGAAGCAGGGCTTCGTTATCACACGCCTAGTAGATCTCCACGGAGCCAAGCGCGATCTGGACGTCGAGCTCTACCTTGTTGGCAGCCGTCTCATAGTCGGTGGACTGATAGGCCCGCCCTGAACGAGGGAAGCGGCCCCGATCGATGTGAATCGCCGAGAGGTCTCCGCGGGAGCGAATCTGCGCTGCCACCCCTTCCGGCACCCACACCTTGAGCGAACCCAGGCCTCCTTCAACCCGAACCTTGGTCCGGCCCGCCCGGGCGGGAAGCTTCACCTGGGCGCTGTTCACCCCCGAAACAAGCCGCAGATCGGTCACTCGAAGATCGGTCAGGTCAAGCTCGGCCGTGCTGGCGCCAGTCTCTACCCGCAGGGCCAATGGGATGTCCGGCGTCAGTCGCACCGACCATTCTAATCCCCCGGGTGCAATTCCGGGGATGGGGAACAGAAAGTAGACATCGTTCGGGAGCGTCAACCCGACTTCGAGCTCCTGGCCCTGTTGGCGCTTGGAGTAGTTGACGCCGCCACGGAACGTTCCAGCCATCAACTCTCCCGCCGCGGCCCCTCCGCCCACCCGCAACCGGCCCGCGCCGAACCCCACGTGTACCCGCGCCTGCTGGACACCGTCCAGGGGGGTGCTTACCTCCTCCACCGGCATGGCCCGTCGGCCTCGGAGCACCCCCCAGAGAATCCAGGCGCCGAACACGATCAGGAGTGTCGAACCAGCCAATCCCCAGACATCAATCCCGGAGAGCGTTCCTACCAAGAGCACAATTCCCAACACCACCAGCAAGACGCCTAGAAGGCCGCCGCCTCGCCGCATAGCCTCTCCTTTCACATCGACCAAAACATGGAAACACCTACCCGCAGGTCACCGGAAGAGGCGCCTGGCCAGGAGCGCCAGCCCGCCGATAATCAGGAGGATGGGCCAGTACGCGAAGAACTCCATGCGGCCCCCCAAGGCCGAGCCGAAGACGAGGAACAGCACCAGGCTGATGGCGATCGTCACTCCACCGGCCCCGAGGGCCTGACGCACATGTCCCTCGAGCACCCCCGCCAGGATGATGCCGATGCCCACGAAGCCGGGGATCAAGGTCCAGACGTAAGCCCAGCTCGCCCACGCGCCCGTCGCCCACTGCCAGTAGAGCAGGCCCCCAATGCCACCCACGACGCAGGCCGGCACGGCCATGCCCGGCGCCCCCACGAGCAGACCGAACACGAACAGGAAAACGCCTACCGCGATGACGATCAGGGGCCAGGACTCTGCCCAATTGACATGCGCATCCACCCAGGCACGGAACGCCGGCAAAACCTGAGCTGCCAGAAGAGCGCTGCCCACTAGAAGCAAGACCACCCCGCCCGCAAGTTGCGATCGACGTCTCGTGTCCATCAAAGCCTCCTGCACTTGTACGGGTTCCCGTTGCTAGTCTAACACCGCGCCTCACGAATGGCCTCATCCTTTTTGTGGAATCTGTTGGTCCACAATAGAGGTATGGACCCTGCAGGGGTTCTCCGGCCGCAGGCCGATGGGCCAACGATGGTAGAATCCGGCTCACCCGCCGCTGAGGAGGCCGTTATGCCCGAGGCTGTCATCGTCGCCGCCGTCCGAACACCCATCGGTGCCCACGGGGGCGCGCTGGCCAGCGTCCGGCCCGACGACCTCGCTGCCCTCGTCGTCGCCGAAGCCGTCCATCAGGCGGGGATCGACCCGGATCAGGTCGAGGAGGTCTACCTCGGCTGCGCTAACCAGGCGGGCGAGGACAACCGCGACGTCGCCCGTATGGCCGTCCTCCTATCCGGCTTGCCGACGCATGTGGGCGGGGTGACCTTCAACCGCCTGTGCGCCTCGGGTCTGCAGGCCGTCAACGCGGCCTGTCGTGCCATCAAGGCCGGCGAGGGGGAGATCTACGTCGCCGGCGGGGTGGAGAGCATGTCCCGGGCCCCCTACTCCGTCCCCAAGAGCGACCGGGCCTTCCCCTGGGGCAACCTGACAATGTGGGATACCACACTCGGCTGGCGCTACCCCAACTCCAAGATCGAGAAGCAGTACGGCACGGACTCGATGGGCGAGACCGCCGAGAACGTCTACGAGCTCACCCGCACGATCGGGCGCGAGGAACAAGACGCCTTCGCCTTGGAAAGCCACCGTCGGGCCATCGCCGCCATCGACAGCGGACGCTTCGCCGAAGAGATCGTCCCGGTCCCCATCCCGCAACGCAAAGGCGATCCCATCCTGGTCGATACCGATGAGCGTCCCCGTCGGGATACCAGCCTTGAATCGCTGGCCCGGCTCAAGCCATCCTTTCGCGAAGGCGGCACGGTGACCGCCGGCAATGCCTCCGGCATCAACGACGGCGCCGCGGCGCTGGTAATCTTAAGCGACGCTAGGGCAGCCGAGCTCGGCCTCCAACCGATGGCCCGATTCGTCGCCTCGGCCGCTGCGGGTGTCGACCCACGAACGATGGGTCTGGGCCCGATTCCCGCCACCCGCAAGGCGCTGGCCCGCGCCGGCCTGAAGATCGAGGACATCGGCCTGATCGAGCTCAACGAGGCCTTCGCCGTCCAGGCGCTGACGGTGATGAAGGAGATCGGGTTCCGGCCCGAGATCACCAACGTGAACGGCGGGGCCATCGCCCTCGGCCATCCACTCGGCTGTAGCGGCGCCCGCATCCTGACTACGCTGCTCCACGAGATGCGCCGCCGCGCTCCCGGCGAGCGCCGGCCGTACTTCGGGCTGGCGACGTTGTGCGTCGGCGTCGGCCAGGGGGAAGCGACCGTCGTTGAGTGGGTAGGCTGAGCACAGGCGAGCCTCCGCCGGCTCCCCTCCACACCATGGACATCCTCGTCACCGGCGCTACGGGTTTCATCGGCTCGTCCCTGTGCCGCGCCCTGATCCGGGATGGGAATTCGCTGCGGGCTTTCCACCGTCACACCAGCCCACTGACGGCTCTGGAGGGTCTCGCCGTCGAGCATTGCCTGGGCGACATCCTCGATCCCGCCTCGGTGGCCCCGGCGATGGAGGGCGTTGAGGTCGTCTTCCACTGCGCGGCGCAGATGGGTCCCTGGCGGAACCCCGCCCAATCCCAGGCCAGCCACGTCCTGGGAACGCGCAATGTGCTCCAGGCGGCCCGCCGGGCGGGGGTCCGCCGCGTGGTGCACACCTCCTCCGTGGCCGCGCTAGGCGTGCCGGAGCCTGGCGCTCCCGGGGATACGCTGCTCGATGAAAGCCACCCGTGGAACGCCGAGCCGACACTCTGGCCATACGGCTACGCCAAGCACCTGGCCGAGCAGGAGGTCCTGGCCGCTGTCCACGACGGGCTCGACGCCGTCATCGTCAACCCGGCGGCGGTCTTCGGCGCCGGCGACGTACATCGCGGCCGGAAGAGCATCATCGGCCAAGTAGCCCGCGGCCACATCCCGGTCGCCGTCGCCGGTGGGCTGAATGTGGTTCACATTGATGACGTCGTCGCGGGTCATCTGGCGGCGCTCAACCTCGGCCGGACGGGTGAGCGCTACATCCTTGGCGGCGAGAACCTGAGCATCACCCGCGTGCTGGCGATCACCGCCGAAGTCGTGGGCCGCCGCCCACCCAGGATCACCTTGCCCGGTGCGCTGGTGCGGTCCACCGCGGCCCTGGTCGACCTCGTCTCCCGGCCGCTCAGCCTGCCTCTGACGGGGGACCTGCTGCGCCTGGCCGGGCTGTACTTCTACTACGACATGGAGAAGTCACACCGCGAGCTCGGGCTCCCGCCTCCGACCCCCTACCGCGTGGCCGCGGAGCAGGCATATGCCTGGTTCCGGACACACGCCTATCTGTAGCCCCCTGTAACCAGCCTTCCACCTCGATCCTTATCCGCCGCATCCTGCTTCCCGAGCAGTGGTACTGAGGTCGTGCCTGCCTCGGCGAGACATCGGCACTTGTTCCGTGATACACTCCCCTCGGCTGACGCAATGGCGCAACCTTCGGACACGCTGCCACCCAAGACCCGACCGGAGAGAGACACGCTTTGGGCCTCGGCCCTGAGCGCCGCCGCGGCTGTGGCGCGAAGGGGGGTATATCCCGAGGCCGACATCCCCCGCGCCGTGACCGAAGAACTGAGGCGTCTGCGGCTGGTGGGCGCCCTCATGCTCCTCACCCCGGAAGGGATGCTACGACTCGAGAACCGTCCCTTCAGCCCTGCCCTGGAGACCACCCTGCGCCGCTTGACGGGGATGGAGCTCAAGGGTTACCAGTTCGATCCCAACCAGGTTGACCTGTACCGCGAGGCCCTTGCCTCCGGCGAGGCTGCGTTCTCCGCCAGGCGTTCGGAAGTCATCGCCCAGATGCTGCCGCCTCACCTGCAGAGGCTGCTGCCGCGTTTGATTCACCTGATCGGGGAGAGGCCCCTCATCGTCGCCCCGGTAACGTTCGCCGGCCAACCCATGGGCGCCCTGAGCGCTTCGGCCGGGTGGCTCACCGCCGAGGATGCATCCATGGTTGCCGCGCTGGCCGACCACATTGCCATCGCCCTGGGCCAGTCGCGCGTCCGAGCCGAGACGCAAGCCGCCCTGGAGCGCGAACGCCTGCGCAACCAGGTGGCCGAGACCATCGCCAGCAACCTCGATCTGCCCCAGGTGCTGGAGCGCGTTCTGCACCTGGCCGCCGACGTCACCGGGGCGGATGCGGGGGTGCTTGCCCTGCTCTCAGCCGACAGGGAGACATTGGCCTACGCCTACGTGTTCGGGCTACCAGAGGAAGGTCGCGACCAGAGCGTGCCCCGCGGCCAGGGAATTACCTGGCAGGCCATCGAAGCTCGGGAGTCGATCCTGGCCCCCGACTACCGCCAAACCCCCTATGCCTATCCCGCCTGGGTCCAGGCCGGGGTCCGGGCGGCCCTGGCAGTGCCTCTCATCGCTGGCGAGGAGACGATTGGCGCCCTCGGCCTGTATTCCCTGCAGCGGGAGGCAGCCTTCAAGCAGGAGCACGCCGAGATGGTTCAGGCCATGGGCCGCATGGCCGCTGTCGCCATCACGAACAGGCGCTCCTTTGCCGAGGCCCAGCGACGGTCGGAGGAATCCCGGGCCCTGATTCGCAGCGCCGGCGCCATCTCCGCCTCCCTCGACCTGCATACGGTCCTTACTGAGATCTGCGAGCAAGCCAAAGCCCTCCTGCGTGCCGACGGCAGCCGCGTCCACCTCCTGAATCTGGATAGCGGTCAACTGGAATGCGTGGTGGCCGTTCAACCCGATGCTGAACAGGTCAAGGCGGTCAAGCTGATCCCAGGGCAAGGCCTGACGGGGCACGTCCTTCAGATGGGGGAACCGCTGATCATCAACCAAGCCGATCCACGGAGCGTCCACGTCCCGGGTACGCCCGTCGACGACCCCGAAGTGCTGGCGATGGCGCCCCTCATGGTCCGCCAGCGCAGCATGGGAGTCATGACTGTCCTGCGTTTCTCGTACGAGCGCCCCTTCACGCCAGCCGATCTCGACCTGCTCACTGCCTTCGCCTCGCACGCTGCCGTAGCCCTGGAGAACGCCCATCTCTACGGCCAGATCGAGAAGCAGGCGCAACGCCTCGAGGCCGAGGTCGTCGAGCGCACACGTGACCTGGCGCTCTCCGAGGCTCGCTATCGCTCGCTGGTGGAGACCTCCCTGGCGGGGATCTATCAGGCCGATGCCCAGGGGAAGCTTGTCTACGCCAACCGGGCTTTCGCGGCCATGCTGGAACGACGGCCGGAGGACCTGATCGGGCAGGACGGGACAACCCTGGGCATCGCCCAACCCGCCGAGGCGGAGGCCAGGAATCACGCCGCCCGGATGCGAGGGGAACGGGCCGACCGCGAAGTCAGCGAACTCGAGTTCGTCTCGGGCAGCGGCAAGCGTATCCCGACCCTGCGCGCCACCAGCGTGATTCGCGACAGTGATGGAAAAGCCCAAGGCATAACGGGGCTCGTCATCGACATCTCCGAACGCAAGGTTCTGGAGGCAGCCCTCCAGGCCGAACGCGACCGCCTGCATGCCATTCTCAACAACATCGGCGATGCCGTCCTGGTGACTGATGCCGAGGCCCGGATTGAGTATGTCAATCCGGCCTGGGAGCGCTTGAACGGGTTCTTAGCCACAGAGGCGCTGGGGAGCCGTTTGTCTCTGATTGCAGGCGGAGAGACTCCCCGCGAGATGACCGCCAAGATGCGAGCTGCCATCCACGAAGGCAAGATCTGGCGAGGCGAGACCGTCAACCGCCGCAAGGATGGCACCATCTACGACGCCGCCGTGACGGTGGCCCCGATCCATGACGAGACGGGTAGCATCGTCAACCTGGTCGGGGTCCAGCATGACATCAGTGCCCTGAAAGAGATCGACCGCATGAAGACGCAGTTCGTTTCCGACGTCTCGCACGAACTGCGCACCCCCCTGACCAACATCCGTCTCTATCTTGACCTCATCAGCAGCAGTGGGGACTCCACGAAGACCAACCGCTACCTGGAGACCATGGACCGGGAGACCACCCGGCTGGGGACATTGATTGATGATCTGCTGTCCCTTTCCCGTCTGGAGGCCGGCACGGTGGCCTTCAACCCCACGCCGACAGACATCAACCGCCTGCTGCAGGCTCTGGTGGACGACCGCAGCGCGCTGGCCGCCAGCCGCGGTCTGCAGCTAGCCCTCGAGTGCGATCCCCAGCTTCCTCCCATCGTCGGAGACGAACGCCTGCTCACCCAGGTGTTCACCAACCTGCTCACCAACTCGCTCAACTACACGCCGGAAGGCGGGAAAGTCACCCTGCGCAGCCGCCGCTGTACTTCCAACGGCTCCGAGTGGGTCACGACCGAGGTTGAGGACAGTGGGCTCGGGATTCCCACCGACGAGCAATCGATGATCTTCCGCCGGTTCTACCGCGGCCGGGCCAGCCGGGAGGCAACGGCTCCGGGCACTGGCCTGGGGCTGGCAATCTGCAAGGAGATCCTGGATCGCCATGCCGGTCGGATCGAGGTGGAAAGCGACGGCGTCCCCGGGAGAGG
The DNA here is from genome assembly GCA_964513155.1 of uncultured Anaerolineaceae bacterium. Taxonomy (GTDB): domain Bacteria; phylum Chloroflexota; class Anaerolineae; order Anaerolineales; family E44-bin32; genus DATEAV01. Next base: position 3,673 of record CAZEMA010000020.1, on the reverse strand, counting down.
TGCCCGCTTCACCGTGTGGCTTCCCCTGCCGCCGACCTGAGCGCCCTGCCTCGCTCCGAACCGTCACGCCCCAGGCGCGACCTACGGGCCCCGCGCAGGGCACGCTTCCGGTATGCCCTATGCCCAGCGAAAGTCGTCTGCGGCAAGACAGTCCTGGCGGCTATTCTTGCGTCTTCGGGTAATCAGGAAAGCGTGAAGAGTGAGCCTTCCGACGTCTTGCGCACTTCAATGCGCGCCGGGAAGGCGTCTCGCATTTCGTCGATGTGGGTGATGACCAGGATGCGGTCGAAGTCGTCCTGGATGCTGTGGATCGCTTCCACCAGATGCTCCCGGCCGCTCGCATCCTGGGTGCCGAAGCCTTCGTCGATGAAGAGGCTTCGCAACGGGGCGCCCGCGCGACGAGCCAGCAGCCTGGAGAGGGCGATGCGGATGGCGAAGTTGATGCGGAAGGCCTCGCCGCCCGAATACATCTCGTAAGGTCGGCTACCGAGCTCATCCGAGATGATGATATCGAGCGCTTCCCGAACCTCCCCCGTCTTGATCTCCCTCTGCGTTTCGATACGCACGTTGAGACGCCCGTCGGTCATGCGCCCCAGGAGCTCGTTGGCCGAGGCCTCCAGCTCGGGCACCACGGTCTCGATGATCATGGCCGGCACGCCGCGTTTCCCGAAGGCCTCGCGCAGGTCCTCGTAGAGGCGCAGGTCCTCTGCCAGCTTCTTCTGCTCCGCAAGCCTCTCTCGCCGTTGCCGCTCATACGACTCAAGCGCGGCCAGCCTCTGACGCGCCCCGCCCACTCGCTCGTCAGCCAGGCGCTTCTCCAGTCGCAGCCGGTCGAGGTCCTCCTGGCGGAGCGAGGCCGCCTGCAGCCGCTGCAGACACTCGTCCGCCTGGCGCTCCACGCCTTCCAGTTCCCGGCGATCTCCTTCCAGCTCCTGGAGCCAGCGATCGATCTTCTGTCCGAGGCTGGCCCCTTGCTGGGCAGCCTCCTGCGCGTGCCCCAGGGCGGCGCCCAGTTCGCCAGCCCGCTTCTCCAGCGGCGGACGCTCCCGCAAATGCTGGTTCGTTGCGGTCAGGTCGCGGTCGAGCGCAACGGCCTCAGCCTCGATCTGCTTGATCCGCGCCTGGTTCTCACGGTACTGACCTCGGCGCTTCTCGATCTCCGCCCCCAGCTCGGCCAACAGACTGGTCCTGTGCTCTTCCGTCAGCGGTTGGCCACAGGTGGGGCAGACCGGCTCGGTGGCGCCTTCCAGTGTCTCCGCGCGCCTCTTCAGTGGCTCAGTCTCCGGCACAAGCGCCTGGTTGACACCCCGCAGGTTGGCGACCTCTTCTGCCAACGCCAGGCTGTGCCTTCTGCTCTCGTCAAACCTGGCCTGCGCCTGGTCCAGTTGGACCAAGCGGGCTTGCACTTCCAGCAGTGCCGCTTCCAGCGCTGCTTTGTCCGCCCGGATCTCAAGAGCCTCTCGCTCCCGGCGGGCCTCTTCGACCTCTCGTTCCCGCAGTTGGACCCGGCGCGTCAGATCGTCGATCTGCCGCTGTAGCGCTACCAGGCGGTTACGGGTCTCCTCCAGATCGGCCCACTGCTTCTCCGCCAGGGCCATAGCCTCCGACGCCCGGCGGGCCGCCCCCTCCGCCTCGGAGAGTTCGGCCTCGTAGGCCTGCCGCTGTGCCAGCTCACGCTCAATCTCCTCCAGCCGGCCCTCGAGCCGTTGCGCCTCGGCCCGGCCGGCGGCCAGCCGCTCCTTGGCCCTCTCCTCATACCCCTCCCAACGCCACAGGCCCAGGATGTTGGCCAGGACCTGCTTGCGCTGCGCCGGCGTCTTGGTGGTGAATTCATCCGCCCGCCCCTGAAGAAGAAATGCCGAGTTGACGAAGGTATCGTAGTCAATGCGCAGCAGCGCCTCTATCTTGTCCTGCGTCTGACGCATCGAATTCTCGGAGAGGCCGCGCCACGCGCCGGTCGCTGGGTCCCAGCCCTGAAGCTCCAGCAGCGAAGCGCCCCGCTTCCCTCCCTTCCGTTGGCGGATGACGCGATAGCGGCTGCCTTCTTGGTCAAAGACCAAGGCAATACGCATCTCGGCCTGCCCCTGGTGTATCAAATCATCGGGGGAGTTGCTGCGGGCTCTACCCCACAGCGCCCAGGTGATGGCGTCCAGCAGCGACGACTTGCCAGCGCCGTTAGGCCCAGATAGACAGGCGACGTGGATACCGTCGAAGCAGAGCGGCCCCGGCTCCCGGTAGGCGAGGAAGTTCTTCAGCTCGATCTCAACGGGTATCACGCAGGCAATCCTCGGCCTTCGTCAGCAGTGCCTCCAGTCGCTCCGACGTCTCGCCCCGCGCCCGGAAGTAACGCTCGACAAGTTGCAGCGGCGTGAGCGCCTCCGCCGATCCCTCACCCAGCCGGGCACGGGCTTCAACCTCGACCTCGCGGGAGATCAAGACGCTCGCCGCCCCGGCCAACGCCGCCTGGAGCTCCCGCTCCCGCAACATGGACTGCTGGTCGCTCCGTAGTTGAACAAGCACCCGTACCACTGCCCCTTCGACCTCGACGGGCCGCAGCGCCTGGAGGACCGCCTCTGTCGGATCCTCCTGCTGACGAGCGTCCACGCGTATCGTCCGGAAAGGCCTGGCGTTGACCGGGACGAACTCCCAACGCGCCCGGCCGCGCTCGAGCTCCACCCAGCAGAAGCCCTTTGGCTCCCCCTCCTCACCGAAGTCGATCCGCTCCAACGAACCCGAGTAGACCACGGGCGGCTGGCCCCCCGGGTTTAGATCCTGGTGCCGATGAATGTGCCCGAGGGCAACATAGTCCCAGGCCGGATCGGCGACAGTCGACTTGAGCACGGCCACGTCGCGCCCCAGCATAACGGTCCGCTCCGAACCCAGTTTGGCCTCAGCCACAGAGAAGTGCCCGGCCAGGAGCCGCGGCATGTCCTGCCCGGCCGCCTCTTGGGCCAAGTTCTGCAGTACGTCGGAGACCACCTGACGCAAGGCGATCTCCAGCTGCTCGATCGACTTGCCCTGATCCTCCTGGCGCGCAAGCAAGCGGTTGCGCATCGGGTAGGGCATCCAGGCCAGGTAGACTGGCCCCCGCCGAGTCTGCACCACCCGACCCTCGTCCTTATGGCCAACTATGACGCCCGGCACGTCCAGGGCGCGGAAGATGTCGACGCTGCTGGCGCGGGCAGCCATCGCCGGCATGTCGTGGTTGCCGACGAGAAGCAACGTGGGAGCGGCGTCTGCCAGACGCTTGATCCGTTGGGCAAACTCGCGCTGCTGAGTCGGTTCGGGATCTCGGTGCTTGAAGGCGTCGCCGGTGAAGACTACGAGGTCAGCTTGGTGACTCAGAGCATAGTCAACCACCTCATCCAGGCGCGCCAGGAAATCCCGCACCCGGGTCGAGGTGCCGGTGACCGGGTCGAGCCGGCCATAGTTCTCCATGCCGACGTGGATATCGGCGAAGTGCAAGACGCGGATCGGTTCGGGCATGGTCGGTCGGGACCTTAGCGGATGGGCTGAGTGGAATTATCGCGCCGCCCCGGACACGGGCCAGCGCCATCCACCAGCCTCGGCCGCGCTCCGGTCACGGGTCCAGCAGGCTGCCGAGAAAGGCCGCCGCAAGAAGAGAAGCAGGCATACGCATGCCGATTCATCTCCTTCAGGGTTGGCGTCTTCA
>CAZEMA010000019.1:0-30863 GCA_964513155.1 uncultured Anaerolineaceae bacterium | reverse complement strand
TGGCGCCGTCCTTTCATCGTCTCAGCCAAGCCCAAGAAGGCGCCAGGGTGACATTTTCATTGAACTGTTCGGGTGACATTGTCATTGAACCACAACAGGTATACCCATCGCCCCCTGGAGGCCAGAACGGGTCGGCCAATCGGTCCACAGGGCCGTTAACTGGGTCTGCCGATCCCCAGCGGTCACTCGCTGGCCGCCGCCAGGACGGTCAACCCGATGGTTCGGGCCTCGACCGGCGTTCCCATCTCCAGCAGGACCACGACGACGCGAGGATTGGCCTCACCGGTCGAGGCGCCCAGGAACCAGGTGAGGAATCCGCTCTCTGCCCCGACAACCGCCTGGGCGGACATCCCCGCAAACCCCGAACCCGGAATGCGCAACGCACCAAGGATGCTCTCGGCGTCGCTGCTCGGGACGGTCGCCCCGACAAGGTCTGACCCCGTGAGCGGAACCCATGACCCGTCGGGCATGCCCACGGCATCGACCAGGCGCAACGCCGGCAGGTTACCACCACCGGCCAACGCGGCGAAGGCCCGAGCCATCTGCAGCGGGCTCACCGTCAGACCGTGTTGGCCGATGGCCGCTGCCCTCAATCCCTGGGGGTCTTCCGGGACGGCAATCGGAGAGGCTGCCGCGGCCGCCAGACCTACCGAGGGCGTCTGGTCGAATCCGAAAGACCGGAGCATGTCCTCGAGGCGCTGAGCTCCTAGCAGAACGCCCAGGTCACCGAACGGGGCAGGACATCCCGACCGCAGGGCCAGCCCCAGCGTCGCTGACTCTCCCGCTGGAGGCGCCAGCGCACACCCGAGAACCCGACCGTCGATCGGCTCAAGCGAATCGATGTCCGGGGCTCGATCTAGAATGCCCGCCAGGTCTTCACGCTGCGCCCAGGCCATGACGAAGGGCGCCAGCGCGACCCCCGGCTGATAGATGCCCTGAACGGCGCGGTTGAGGAGCGGCGAATCCGGCCGGGAGGTGAGCTCCATCCAGGTTTCATCCAGTCGGTTAGGGTCAAACGTAGGCGAGGAAACGAGGGCCAGGATGTCTCCCCCGGTCGCATCAACCAGCAGGACGGCTCCCCGACGGCCCTCCAGGGCCTGCGCCGCGATCGCCTGTGCCTCCAGGTCCAGCGTCAGCCGGATATCCAGCCCTGGTGGAGGGGTCCCGCTGAGCAGGTGCGCCCACCAAGTGGTGACCGCATCGTGGCCTTGCTCGCCGCGCAGGAACGCGTCCATCGAGGCCTCGACCCCCGCCTGCGCGTAGCGGGCCGAGTCGTAGCCAACGGGGGAGTAAGCCGCAGGCTCAGGGTAGAGGCGGCGGTAGTCCCCTTGCTCACCGATCGTATCCGCCAAGAGACGCCCTTGGCGGTCGAGAATCCGCCCCCGCGGTGAGTACCTCTCCGCCAGTCCCCGGCGGGGGTTGTCGGTTCGATCGGTCAGGACTGGCGCCCGATACAAGCTCCACCAGCCGAGGGTCATCGCCAGCGCAGCGAAGGCCAAGAGCATCCCTGCCTCGACCTGGCGCATTCGAGGGGAGAATGCGGGTGCCCTGCCTGTTTCCCCGGAAAGAAGCACAAGGAATCCCAGGCCGAGGAAGCTGGTCACCAAGGAGGAGCCGCCGTAGGAGACAAAGGGCAGGGTCACACCCGTGAGGGGCAACAGCCTCATGACGCCGCCGACGATCAGGATCGACTGCAGGCCGAATGCCAGCGACAGGCCGGCGGCCAACATGACGGCAAAGGGTTCGCGATTGCGCGCCGCAACCCGCAGCCCCCGGCTGACCAGCGTGGCGATGAGCGCGATCATCGCCAGTCCCCCGAGTAGCCCCCACTCCTCCACCACGGCCGCGAAGATGAAGTCCGTGTGGGCGACCGGGACAAATCCCGGTGATCCGATCCCCGGGCCCCGCCCAAAAACGCCCCCCGAGGCGATGGCGATCAGGCCCTGGACGATCTGATAGGATCCGCCGGTCGGATCCGCCCATGGGTTCAGCCAGGCGTGCAGCCGGATCCGGACGACATCGAAGAGCGCATAACCCAACGCGCCTCCCAGTGCCGCCAGGCCCCCTGCGGCCAGGAGAACCTGCCACCTTCCTGAGGCGAGGAAAAGCAGCACCGCCAGCAAGGCGAGAAAAAGGGTGCCGGTTCCCAGGTCGCGCTGGACGGCAAGGAGCGCGACCGATATGCCCCACATCACGAGCAGCGGGGCAAGCGTCGGAAGGAGCGCGGCCAACGGCGGCCGCTTCCCAAAGGCCAGGCGGTCCGCAAGATAGGAGGCCAGGTAGGCAACCAGCAGCAGGCGGAGCGGCTCAGACGGCTGGAGGTAGATCCCGCAACACCCTAGCCACAGGCGAGGCTCCCCACCCGAGGGGTTGGTGCCGAAGATCAGGGTTAACGCTGCCAGGAGGATTCCGGCGGTAAGCCAGAGGTAGCGGTACCGGCGCAGCCAGCGAAGATCGACCGGGCTCCGCAGGACCGCAGCCAGGCAGGCAATGGCCACGAGGAACCACACCGTCTGACGGGCACCGAAGGTCGGTGCCAGACGCCAAACGACGAGCAGGCCCCATCCGGCCAGCAGCAGGCCAATCGGCAGCAACATCGGATCCCGGCTCCGCCGGCCGCTTCTGAGCACGCGGCGTAGGAACCATACGCCAGCGGCCCAGACCGGGAGAACAAGCAGCGGCCGCCAACGCTCGGCCAGACCTGCCCAGTCCCCCGTCCTCGCTGCGGGCGCGAGGGTCAGGCTGGCCGCGGTCAGGGCCAGGAAAACGAACGCGAGGCCCAGAAGCCATGCCTCGCGCCGGTTCTGCCGCTCGTCCTGCTCAGGCAAGATACTTGTCGACAAGAAGCCCCAACCTCTTCCGGGTTTCGGGAGGAATCGCCGCGGGGTCAGTGATCAGCGCGCCTTCGAGGGCCCGACCGCAGCCGCACGTGCGGTCGTCCGGCAATCGAGTGATCAGGTCCCCAATCGCCTTCTGGGCCAGCTGCGTGTTGCGTTGCAGGGTCCGGATGACGAGGTCAACCGTCACCGGGGCCTCCGAGAGGTGCCAGACATCGTAGTCCGTCACGTGGGCCATGACGGCATAGCACATCTCGGCCTCGCGGGCGAGGAATGCCTCCGGCGAGGCCGTCATCCCAATGATTGCCATTCCCCAGCTGCGATACGTGTTCGATTCGGCTCGCGTTGAGAACCGAGGGCCCTCGATGGTAATGAGCGTCCCGCCCATATGGGCCTTGCCGCCGGCGGCTTTCACGCTCTGCGCGAGCGCGGCCGACAGCACAGGACAGAACGGGTCGGGCACGCTTACATGGCCCACAAGCCCCTCTCCGAAGAACGATCGTTCCCGAGTCCGGGTGTTGTCATATAACTGGTCGGGTATCACGATGTCTCCCGGTGCGAAGTCCTCGCGCAGCGAGCCACAGGCGCTGACCGAGAGCACTCTCTCGACTCCAACCATTTTCAGGGCATAGAGATTGGCTCGGTAATTCACCCCTGACGGGGAGAGGTGGTGGCCGCGGCCATGTCGGGCCAGGAAGGCGGCCCGCTTGCCACGCAGCGTACCCAGAATCACCGGAGCGCTTGGAGCGCCAAACGGTGTCTCGACCGCCCGCTCTTCAACGGATTCCAGCCCTTCCATGGCGTACAGACCCGATCCGCCGATCACCCCAAGAACTGGCCTTGGTTCCATCGGTTCCTCCGATGCCGCTCCCCCCGCAATATTAGCACAGGTCCTGGGGGCTGTCAGTCGGAGCGATGGGCATGCCGCAGGGCGAGCCGTCGGTTTTCAGCCCCCGACGATCTCCCGGCTGATACCCATGGGCAATTGCCGCCCGAGCGCCCATGCTGGAAGGCGCGGCCAGTGCGTGACAAAGGCGACGTGTTCGAGAGAGATCTCGAATCGCAGTGCCTGGCCATGCGTCAACAGTGGCTGGCATTCAAGCCCCGCGCGCTCTCCCGACTCCCGGCGCACTGTCAGCAGCTTGCTGCGGGATTGAAAGCCAGCGGCCTCCCGATAGCTTTGGCCCACGCTGCGGGGACAAGCCCAGATCGCCCGCGAGTACCTGGGCACGGTGAGGCGGTTGCAGGACCGTCAGTCAACGGGCGGGTAGGTTAGGAAGGGAGCGGGAGTGACCGATGCTGGTCACCCCCGCAACGCGCCGTTGCACGCTCTGCCACACTGCGGGGCAAGAGACTCGTGGGAGAAGAGCCGTCCGCCCGAGGCCGGGGATTAGATCGCGCGAAGCGGGCAGTACTTGCGGGTATTCCGCGCGACAGCCGCCCCCGCCACACTCGATCCTGCAGGTGGCGGCGTCGGCCCTACTCCGCCTCGTCGCCGGCCCCGGCGGCCAGCGCGCTTGCCTCCAGCCGGAGCCGGACCTTCCCCAGCTGGATCTGATCGCCGTAGGTCACAACGATCGGCTGCTCAACCGTGATCTCGTTGACGCGGGTCCCGTTCTTCGAGCCCAGGTCTTCCAGCGTCCATTGCCTCGACAGGAAAGACAGTCTGGCATGATAGGCCGAGACCGTTGTGTCCGCCAAGCGGATGTGGTTGCCGGCTGCCCTGCCCAAGGAGTTCACCTCGACCAAAGGGAAGCATCGTCCCGGCTCCGGGCCCTCGACAACAAGCAGTTGGGCATGGGGGATTTGAGCGGATGCTCGGCTGGCCGCCCTCACGTCCCGCCAGAGGAATAGGAACAAGGCTGCCAGGAAGGCATAGAGAACCACCGCCAGCAACACGCGGAGAATCAGAAGGATGAGTCCAGGGCTCATGACGAGGAATCGTTTTCCGGCAGGTCCTTGGGAAGGGGGTCGTTCTTGGCGTTTCGCTGCTCCCTCGGCCTGGGATAGGCAGGAGTCGCGTCTGTCGTTCCGCCGGGATCCTCGCCGTAGACCAGCCGGACCGACCCAATCGTGATGACATCTCCGGGGCGCAGGATGTGCTGTTTCACCGGGCGGCCATTGACCAACGTGCCGGAGGTGGACCCGAGGTCGAATACAACGAAACGCCCCTCTCGGAGTCGAAGCTGGGCATGGTTGCGGGAGGCGTGCACGTCCTCCACGACCAGCTGGTTGTCCAGCCGTCGGCCGATGCTCGCAACCGGCCGATCCAGGGGGAAGTGGCGCTTTCCGTCGACGATCAGGAAGGCTCCTGGCGGGATCCTGCCCCCACCGCCGGACTCCTCTGCGGCCATGGCCTGGGTGTACTCAAGCGGCTTGTTGCTGTGCCAGGCAACCACGCGTGCCTGCCACCGAGGCAGCGTCGGATCAGAGGCCAGCGTGATCTGGGGCTCGCGCCCCAGCAGGTAGCCGGCACTGCGGGCGGCATCCAACAACCCTCGGCCCAACGCCTGCGCGACCTCCGGCTGCCCTCCCATAGAACCTAGGACGTCAGGGTTGAGCGTCAGCGCATACTGGTCAGGGGCATGAGGCCTGCCGGATTCGTCCAACCGGACGCCTTCATCCATCACCCGGGCCAGTTGGAGCGCCAGCTCAGGTGCCGATACTTCCGCCCCCAACAACTTGGCCAGCGAACCCTCAACCAGGGTCTGAATCTGTGTCTCCAAGCGAGCAAGTTGCTCTTTCATTGCGTCCGATTATACGCCCCTGCGATGGGAACAACCAAGGGAAACGCCTTGCGTTCATCCCCGGGACGGTCGTCTTGCCTGCAGCCCCTGGTCTGAGACAGGAGATGCGTCAGCCCTTCGCCTCGGGCTTAGTCTTTGCGTTCAGCTTCTTGAGATAGAGCGGGGTGATCAGGTCGCGGTCGGGGCTGGGTTGGCGGGACGGAGCATAGGGAGAGGTCTGTTCGGGAGGGCCCCCCGCGTCCTCGCCGTAGATGATCTGGATGGCGGCGATCGAGATGACATCGCCGGGCCCGAGGATGTGCTGCCTGATCTGGCGACCGTTCACGTACGTGCCGGAAGTCGAACCCAGATCGACGATGATGTAGCTGCCTGCCAGCAAGCGCAGTTCCGCGTGTCGACGCGAAACGTGGGGGTCCGAAAGGATCAGGTCATTGTCATGCCGACGGCCCACAGTGATCACCGGCTTCGTCAGCGGGAAGTGACGTTTGCCTTCGACGATGACAAACGCGCCCCGGGGTGCTCGGTCTGCCCCCGCCTCGCCGGCCTGACCTGGCGCGGAGGATGCCTGGGCAGGGTTGCTGCTGTGCCAGGCAAATACCCTCACCTCCCAGCGGCCCACCGTGGGATCCGTGGCCAGGGTGACATGCGGCTCCCGGACAGTCTGATAACCCAACCGGCCGAGGATCTCGCGCAGTCGGCTGGTCACATCTATTTGAAGCCGCGGCATCACGTTGAGGATGGACTCCGCGTCGGTCGGATGCATGCTCAGCGTGAACTGGTCAGGGGCGAACTCTTTGCCGTCCTCGGTCCGCTTGATCGCGTTCGCCACCTCTTTGATCATCTGCTCCGAGACCGCGTCGACGGGGAATGGCAGATCCGGTTGATGGCCAAACGAGGCCTCAACCAGACGACGGAGGTCCTTCTCCAGGAGTCGGAGCCGATCTTCCATGCCATGATTATACGGCATGGTGGGCGGACAACAAGGGGGCAGAAGGGTTATACTGAGCGTGTGAGCAAAGTGGGATACCAGGAGGTTGACCACACCGCGGACTGGGCGTTGCGTGTCCAGGGGAAGGGTTTAGCAGAGCTGCTGGTCAACGCCGCCCGCGGGACGATCCAGCTGTCTGGGGCCTTCCCCAGCCCCGGCGAAGGCACGCCGCGTCGTCTGCGCCTCGAGGCGGCGGATCGAGAGGCGTTGCTGGTCACCTGGCTGGAGGAGCTGTTGTTTGCCATGGAAACGCGGGACACGGTGTGGACCGGCATGCAGATTCACGCTGCCCAAGACCGCAGCCTGGACGCAACCGTACTGGAATCCCCCCTGGCAGGCATTGCCCGGCACATCAAGGCCGTGACCTACCACAACCTCAGTCTCCACACGACGCCTGAAGGGCTGGAGGCAACAGTCGTCTTCGACGTGTAGCGTACGGCGAGGTGCAGTATGGTGCGCAAGCAAGACTTCCGAAGAGTGTCGCCTGTTGTCTGGGAGATCCCTGCCTCCTACCGCCAGGACATGCGCGTCCCCGTCCGCATTTTCGCAAGTGAGGCCTTGCTCGAAGATGCGCTGGGGGACAAGTCCGTCGATCAGGCGGTGAACGCCGCCACCCTGCCCGGTCTGGTGGGCCATGTCGTCGTGATGCCCGATGTCCACCAGGGGTATGGGTTCCCGATCGGCGGCGTGGCCGCGACCCGCCTGCCAGACGGCGTCATCTCGCCGGGTGGGATCGGTTACGACATTAACTGCGGCGTCCGGTTGATGGCCACTCGTGTCACCGCCCAGGAAGCCGAGCCTCACCTTCAGGATCTGGCTTCGGCGCTCTACAGCAACTGCCCCAGCGGCGTCGGCGTCAAGGGCAGCGTGCCGCTGTCCGAAAAGGAACTGGACCGAGTCTGCCGCGAGGGTTCCTCCTGGGCTCTCAAGAATGGCTATGCGCAGCCCGAGGATTTGCCCCGGACGGAAGAAGCAGGACGCATTGAGGCGGCGGATCCAACGTGCGTTAGCCGTCGTGCTAAGGAGCGCGGCCGACCCCAGCTGGGGACACTTGGCGGCGGCAACCACTTCATCGAAGTCGACATCGTCGAGGATGTCTTCCATCCTGAAGCTGCCCGAGCCATGGGGCTGGAAAAAGGCAGCCTTGGCCTGCAGATCCATTGCGGCTCTCGCGGCCTTGGCCACCAGGTCTGCTCGGACTATGTCAAGGAGCTGCAGGGGGCCGTGCAGCGTTACGGGATCCGCCTGCCCGACCGCGAACTCGTGTGCGCGCCCCTCGACTCGCCTGAAGGCCGAAACTACCTGGCGGCGATGGCCTGCGCCGCCAACTATGCATTCGCCAACCGCCAGATCCTGGCGCACCACGCCCGACGTTCGTTCGAACAGGTCCTGGCCGGGCATGTGAAGACGTGGGACCTGCGGCAGGTGTATGACATCGCCCACAATATCGGCAAGATCGAGGAGCACGTCGTCGATGGGGTGCGCATGCGCCTGTGTGTCCATCGCAAGGGCGCGACCCGCGCCTTCGGCCCGGGATTCGCAGGCCTGCCGGAGGAGTACCGCAACCTCGGCCAACCGGTGCTCGTTCCCGGCAGCATGGGTACGGCATCCTGGGTGCTCCTAGGAACCGAAGACTCGATGGCTCAGTCCTTCGGCTCGACCTGCCACGGCGCTGGCCGAGTGATGTCCCGCCACCAGGCGAAGCGGAGCGTGCGAGGCGATCAGCTGCGCCGGGATCTCGAGCAACAGGGGGTGACCATCCGGGCGGGGTCCTTGTCGGGGCTGGCCGAGGAAGCGCCCGAGGCCTACAAGCGGGTAGACGACGTCGTCGAGGTCGTCGTCCAGGCAGGCATCGCCGAGAAGGTGGCCCGGCTGCGGCCGGTCGTGGTGATCAAAGGATAGACGATGGACAATGGACGATGGACCATGGTCTGTCGTCCATCGTCCGTCGTCTGCTCTCAGCACGGTTCCAGCCGGATGAAGCGGCGCTTGCCGACCTGCAGGACCGCCGGCGCCTCCAGAATCAGGGCCTGATTGGGGTCCTCCAGCGTCACGCCATCGAGCCTGATGCCCCGCTGGTCGATCAGGCGCCGGGCCTCACCCTTGCTCCCGGCCAGACCCGCCTCCACCAGCAGATCGACCAACGTCAGGCCGCGGCGGAGTCGGAACAGGCCCATCTCCTCGGGATTCTCCCCTTCTTGGAACACCCGGCGGAAGGCTTCTTCTGCCGCCTCGGCCGCCTGCGGGCCGTGGTAGATTTCGACGATCTCCCGCGCCAGCCGCATCTTCACGTCTCGCGGGTGGGTTGTGCCCGCGGCCAGCCCGGCCTCGGCCTCCGCGATCTCCGCCGGCGTCCAGCGCGTCACCAGGCGGAAGTAGGCGCCCATCGCGGCATCGGGCACGCTCATCACCTTGCCGTACATGTCCTCGGGCGCGGCCCTGAGCGGGATGTGGTTTCCCAGCGACTTGCTCATCTTGACCACGCCGTCGGTCCCCGGCAGGATGCCGTGGATGATGCCGATGTTCGGCCGTTCACCCAAGGCTTCCATCAGCTTTCTGGCCGCCGTGATGATGTTGAAAAGCTGGTCCGTGCCCCCGATCTGGACATCCGTGCGCAGCGTGTAGGCGTCGTATCCCTGCATCAGCGCGTAGAAGGTCTCATGCAGGTAGATCGGGTCGCCCTGATCCCAGCGCTTGCGGAAGTTCGGGCGCGTCAGGAACTGCTGCAGGGTGAAGTTGGAGGCCAGCCGGATGAGCTCCTGAAAGGTCAGCTTGGAGAGCCAGGTATCGTTGTACTCGAGCCGGGTCTTGGCCGGATCGAGGATCTTGAACGCCTGCTCGGCGTAGGTCTCGGCGTTGCGGACGGCTTCCTCGGGCGAGATCTGGGCCCGGACCTTGTCCTTGTCGGACGGATCGCCGATAAGCGAGGTGAACCGGCCGATGACCATAATCACCTCGTGGCCCAACTCCTGGAACTGGCGCATCTTGCGCATCGGCACGGTGTGCCCCAGGTGCAGGTCGGAGGTCCGGGGATCGAAGCCGCAGTACACCCGCAGCGGCCGCCCCTGCGCCTCGGCCTCGACCAGGCGCTGCTGCAGCTCGGCGGCCATGGCTTCCTTGAGGGCCTCGTCCCCATACTCGGTCCCCTGCATCAACAAGGCGACTCGTTCCTCGATCGATGGACTTGTCATGGGTCAGAACCTCCGGAGCGGATCGCAACGACAAGGAGCGTGGCCAATGCGCGCCACGCTCCTAGGACCACTCGATGCTTCTCGGGATGGCTATCTCATCCGGCACCTGGCGCGCCTCTCAACCTGGGGCGGTTCCCGCCCCCAACGTAGATGTAGGCAAACGCACCCCAGATCGCCCGGAACGGATTCATGACCTGATGATACCACAAGCCCCTACCCGGAGCCACACCGGCACGTCCGCCTTATGCGAACCGATCCTCCTCGATTCCGGGCCAGGTCCACAATCGCCTGCGGAGGAATCCTCTCGCCCATCGCACCAGTCCCAGCATCGGCCGCGGCGCCCTCTGCAAGCCAGATTGCAGCCATGCAATCGCGATTGCAGGCCAGCAGGCAAGACCGTGGTCACGACCCCGATCGGACCAATGCCGAAACCAAGTTGCGGAGGAAGCGTGATGATGAGCCTGGGAGCGCTCGGCTGGATTATGTTCTAGCCCGCGCCCAACACTCGCAGCAGAGCGCGTGGAGAGCTCCGGATGAGCCTGCGAGAAGAATCCGTGACCCCCCGCGCTGGGACTCCTGCGCCGCGTTTATTGCCCCCCCGGATGTCTTGTTCCTAGCAGGGTGCTGAAGAAGCCCCTCGGCCGGAGAAGAGAACCGAATAAGCGGCATCCTCTCGGAAACCAAGGCTCTTCCATCACGCTCCTAAGAGCTTGCTGAAGATGCCAACCCGGAGGAGATGAATCGGTATATGTGGGGGTGTGGGCTTCGCCCACACCCCCACATATACCTACTTCTTTCTTTGCGGTGGCCCTTTTCGGCAGCCTGCTAATGCATGGCCTCCAGGCACCCGCCGCACAGCGTGTCCCAGGCTTGCGAGGCACCCGCAGGGATGGCCCCGCGCACGACGGGCGTTGCGCCTTCAACCGAGGCCTGCTGGCCTGCCCCAAAGAGGATCGGAGCCGAATCCTGGGCCTGGAGCGAACACTGCCCGCGCAGACAGTCGACGACCAGACCCTGCGAGGTGAGGGAGACACCCAAGGCCGCCGCGCCAGGGCCAGCAAAGCCGGAGATCGTGTCCTGGGCGCGAATCTGACTACCCCACCCGCCGCCGCTCCGAACCATGAGGACCTGACCGGATTCCAGCGTCAGAGCCGTCGTGCCGCTCAGATCCTCCTGGCCATGGATCGAGGGGTCAGGATGAGAGTCAAGGCGCGTTAGATCCAGGGCCGTCCCCGAGACGAGGTAGAACGACAGAGGTGACAGATCGATCGGACCGCTGTAGGTCGTCTGCAGTGCAAGGCGGGTGTCCTCCGAGGCAGTCAGATGCCCCCCTGCGGGGATCGTCCCGAGCTCACCCACCGCCTGCCCGGAGCCATCGCCCGCGTCGGCGAGCCGGACACGCACCGAGCCGCGCACCACTACGGCGTAGCCGAAGTCGGGCGGCGGCGGCACCGAACGGCCCTGCCACCAGCGGTATGCCAGCCAGCCCCCGGCCACCAGGGCGGCCGCCACGATCGACAAACCGGCGAGCGGCCGCAGGCCTAGGCCAGCCTGCTTCCCCGCCACCTGCAGGACGACGACCGATACGTTGTCCCCAACGTCCCGACCGAGCGCTATGCTCACCAGATGCCGGGCGGCCTCAAGGGCCTTGTTGCCCTCCAAGTAGCCGGCGAAGTCTCCGGGGTTGACGTAGGGCCGGTTGTCCTCCGGGCTGATCTGTGTCAGGCCGTCCGTGGCCAGGATGATCTGGTCGCCGGGTCGGAGCGTCAGGCCCTCTTTCTCACCGATCCACACCTCTGGTTGGCTCGTGCCTCCCAGGAGAACCGGCTCAGGATGGTTGAGCAGGGTCGTTTTGCCGGCGCGCACGCGGTAGACCCCCCCGTGGCCCACGGAGGCGAGATAGAACCGGTTCCCCCGGATCGCCAGCGCCGTGGCCGCAACTCGGGCGTGCGGCGCCCAGCGAGCGGCCACCTCGACCAGCGCCTCCCCCCCGGCCCGCAGCCCCTGCCGCAACGCACCCGCCAGATCCTGGCCTCCGCCCTGGGCGACCGCCTGGAAGACCTTCTGGAGAACCATATCGGCGGCCTCGCCGGCCCGGGCGTGGCGCTCGCCATCGGCGACGACGGCCAGGATGATCGGATGGCCTCCCCGCATCCGGACGACCTCGACCCGCACCCGGTCCTGCTGGGCCGAGGGTGTCCCGAGCGCCTGCTCGGCGGCGAAAGCGACCCGGCCAAAGCTGGAGGCCAGGCTGAGGTTCGGGTTTGGCGTCTCTTGCCTCCTCTGTGACTTCATGATGCTTACTCGGCCGTGGGCCCGGGCGTCTCGGTTGGCAGCGTCTCCGGCGTTTCAGTGGGAGGCGGGAAATCGGTGTGGGTCGGTCTGGGGGTACGCGAGGGTCTTGGCGGGTTTGTCGGCTCAGGCGTGTCCGTGGGTGGCGGCTCGGTGGGCACGGGGGTGTCCGAGGGCTCGGGGGCGCTCGGACGGGTCGGAGTCGGCGTCGGTGGAAGCACCGTCGGAGGCACCCAGATCGGCGACCCCGAAATGCGCGTTGCTGTCGCACCGAGGATGACACCTTGGCCGCCGGTCACGCTCGTCGGCGTCGGAACCAGGCCGCCGCCGTAGTTGGCAAAGCTGTACGGCTCGCTGCGGGTCGCGTCTGGGGCGGAGACGACCCCCTCGGCATCCATCCAAGCATGTTGCCCGCGGGAGAGGACGATCGGCAGCCGTCCGGAGCCTTGGCGGCTGATCTCACAGCGCTCATGGAAGCAGTCGACGTCGAAGCGAGGGAGGAGCTCATCGAAGATCACTCCCATCAGCGACCCCAGAAGCCGGGCGGTATCGCCCGCCGGCGATTTCACCGCCAGCGTGTGGAGCGGCCCGGCCTCGGTCGATGCCAGCACGATCCCCCGCCGGAGGACGATCACGGTCTCCCGGACCTGGCTACCATCGGCAATGGCCAGAAGCTCGATCTCGCTATTCGGGCCGATGTACATGATTGACTGATCTGCCAGGCCCACGCGGATGTAGGCGTCCGGGCCGAGCGTCCTCAGAACTGCCCCAGTCCCTGCCGCGACGATCTCCTCTGCACGCAATGGACGAAAGCCGCTGCTCCCCTGCTGAAACTCGGCATTGCCGACCACTTCGGAAACGTACGCCACACCCGAAGGCAGTGGCGGGATCGTCGGCGTCCCCCTGCCGCCTCCAGAATGAAGAATCTTTGGCAGGAAGTAGCCCGCGCCGACCAGGGCAAGCGCCAGGCCGGCCCAGGCGAAAACGATGGGGTTCAGCCGTCGCCGCGCCCTTTGGCCGCCGGGGATCTGAAGGACTACGGCAGAGACGTTGTCGTCGGCCTTGCCGGCCAGGGCACGGCGCACGAGCCGGTTGGCTGCCTCCTTCGGGGGCCGGCCCTGCGCCAACGGGGCCAACTCGTGCTCCTCGACGTAATGGGCCGCCGGATTGTTGTGGCGGGTCTTGATCAGCCCATCCGAGCAAACAAGGACAACGTCGCCTTGCTGGAGCGGCAGGCCCTGAGCGCCCTCCGCCTCGGCCTGGGATTCTTTCCCGCCCCGCAGCCAGAGCCCCAAGTCAACCTGAAGCGAGCGGTCGTAGCCGATCGAGCGGACGATCTCGTCCTTGCGCGGGTGCTTGGCGGCCTCCTGGGGCGAGAGCCTGCCCGAGCGAACGATCTCCTCCTCCCAGGTGTGGTCACGCGTTACGCAAGCCGCTTTCCCGTCCCGCAGGAGGTAGATCCGGCTGTCACCTACGTTGGCGACATACAGACGGTTGTCGGCGATGGCGGCTAGAGCCGCGGTCGAGCCCATGTTGGACTTGCGCCGGCTTCCCCGAGCGTCGGCGAAGACCCGCCGGTTGGCTTCTTCGAGCGCCCGTTTCAGCAGGAGGGGGATGTTGCGCTCCGCCGATCGAGCGATGTGGTCAAAGACTACGGTCACGGTCAGCTCGGCCGCCCGCTCGCCAGCATTCTCGCCGCCAATCCCGTCCGCCACCAGCCCGACCGTCAGGTCGAGGCCTGCCGCGGTCTCAATGCGACCCGCGCGGCAGCGGTCCTCGAGGACCGTGCGCCGTCCGGAAGCGCCAATGTTCGAAAGCGCGGCGGTCGCAGGACCCCCAGGCGGTTGCGGTTCGGCTTTGGCCATCGGACCTTCTCCTTCCTGGTCTTGGCGGGCGCACGCCAATCAACGTTTCCAGGGAAGGCGAGACTTGGGCTTCGGGGCACGCTGGACGCGCCAGTCACCCGAGTAGCGATCGACGAATCGGTAGAACTGCATCATGTTCACCCGAACACGTGGGTCTTTGGCCAGGCAGCCCTCGATGACGAACTCGTCCACCTCGGGCGGGATCTCCCGGCATTCCTTGCGGATCGGGGTGGGCACGGCGCGCTGAATGGCCGAGGTGATGCTGCGGTCGGTCACGCCCAGGAACGGCTCCCGTCCGACAAGCATCCGGTAGAGCAAGATGCCCATGCTCCAGACATCGGCTTTGGCAGGATCGGCAAGCATCTCCGGGGCGCTGGGCGCCTGGGTTTCGGAGAGGCGCTCAGGCGCCATGTAGACGATCGAACCATCCACCTGCTGCTTGACCAGCTTGGCCGCCACGCCAAAGTCAATCAGCACCGGCTCGATCCGTTCGCCGAGCATCAGAGGCCGGCGGAAGAGGACGTTATCGGGCTTGACATCATTGTGCGAGAAGCCGCGCTCGTGCACGTGGAGCAAAGCCCTGGCCAGCTGGTGGCAGATGACCGCCGCCTCGCTCAGCGAGAGCTTGCCCATGTTGCGGCTGTAGGCCTCGAGCGACCCGCCGCGCAGCACTTCCATGCCAAAGAACCACGGGCTCTCGACGATGTTCACCGCCCGTTCCTTGTAAGCGTTCTTGCCGAGGGAAACGGGTTCGATGTGAACCACCCCGCGGTGGTTCAGCTTCTGCAGAACCTCGACCTCTTTCTGGATGGCGGCGAAGAAGTAGATCTGGTTGGCCCCCGTCCGGCTGATCTTGAGGGCGATCTCGTCGCCCTCTCGCCCGCGGCGGATCGCCCGGACGACCCGAGCCATGCCTCCCCGCCCCTCGGGATAGACTT
Source organism: uncultured Anaerolineaceae bacterium (assembly GCA_964513155.1). Classification (GTDB taxonomy): domain Bacteria; phylum Chloroflexota; class Anaerolineae; order Anaerolineales; family E44-bin32; genus DATEAV01. The sequence goes on along the minus strand of CAZEMA010000019.1, from coordinate 16,005 downwards.
CCACGACGTCGAAATCCCCGACGGGCAACCCGGGTTTCAGATCGGAGAGCGGATAGGCTGGCACGACCGGCGGTCTCCTGTTCTAGCCCTCGGCGCGTCCCCGGTCGATCGGCTGCCGGGGTTGGGTGCGCCGGAACTCATCTTCGGCGCCCCGCTGGCTCCCGTCGGTCGCCGCCAGCTGGAAGAGGAGGCGCAGGCCGCCTCGCTCCAGCGGAGCAACATCGATGGTATCCCCGTCGTGCAGCATGATGCTGGTCAGAGGCGTGAGTTTCTCGCCGTTGACGTAGGTACCGTTGCTGCTGTCCTCATCCCGGATCTCGAAGTGGTCATCTTCGTCGAGGATGGTGCAGTGCAAGCGGCTGATGGGGCTGTCTTCTTCGTTGATGTGAAACAGCAGATCAGCGTGCCGCCGGGATCGGCCGATGGCCGTCGTTCCGTAGATCTCATAGGCCTTGGAGGGCGGCTCATCGAAACCTTCCAGGGGCACCAGGTACGCCCTGGCAACGAGCGCGCTGCGGCGGCCGGTCACTCGCTCGACGAAGTCGACGATCCCTTCGCTGGCCTGCTGGAATGCAGGTCCCAGCTTCTTCCGGTTGAAGAAGAGGATCAGGGCGAACGCCAGCGCCAGAACGGCCACGCCGAGGGAGACGTAGACCATGATCTCGTCGGGGAGGCCCATCCCGCCAGGCCCCTCATACTGCAGGCCGACCGTGACTGGCGCCGAGGCGCCCTGGAGGCCCAGTTCGTCCTCGACGACAACTTGAAGAACCACCGGCACCTGCCCTCGAGACTGGTAGGCGCGGATGTCCCAGGTGACGACGACCTGGTCCTCCGTCAGATGCACCTGGCCGGTGATGGCATTGTCGACCAGAAGCTCGGCGGCCCGGATTCGGCGCGGCAATCCGTCGGGCCAGTTGATTTGGGCAGCGACGTCGACGAAGGAGGGCAGCGCCTCAGCCGGGTCAGCGCCTTCCTCGCCCTGGCGTGTGAGGATTGTCCCCTGGGTTGGCGTGGTGATGGCGACCTGAGGGTCTTGAAGATCAACCGTGTACGCGGACTCTGCGCTGAGCGTCTGATCGCCCGCCACCAGGTTGAGGATCACCTGCCGGGGGCTGGTCGAGGCCGAGACGGATCGGTAGGTGACGACCTGCTGCCGACGCAGGACCGTCAGATCGCGAAAGAAGCCCTCCATGTTCGCCGTCGGGAACAGTGGGAGGAAACGCCCCCCCGTCGCCAAGGCCAGCGCCTCCGGCGCGTCAGACCAATAGGGCGCCTCGCGGGTCTGGACGAAGACGATGTGGATCGGCACGCCGATCGCAAGCGCCCGCTCTGCCACGTCGGTGAGATCGGCACGGAAACCCGGCGTGAACAAGACGATGGCCGGCAGCTTGTCTTGGTCAGTCGTGGCGAACTCGATCTCGTCCAGCGCCCGGTTCAGGGCAGCCCGACTGTAGTCGCCATACCGGGGAGCGCGCGAAAAGCCGGCATCGGAAGGGGCGACATAGGCCTGCAGCGTCTGCAGGATGGCGTTGGGATCCGTGGACCAGGGGACGAGCAAGTTGGAGATCCCGCCCTCCTGGACCAGGACCGACACCCGATCCACCTCGGGCAGCATCCAGGGCCGGCCCACCAAGTAGGTTTGGAGGTGCCCAAGTGAGCTCGTGTAGGTAGTCCCCAGCCCGACGCCCGTGTGGAAAACCCCATCGCCCGGATCCACGGCAAACAGAACGCGCATGCCAACGTCTGCGGATTCCACCGACTGCACACTGGCTTGCACACCGTCTTCCAGGACATTCAGGCTGGCTGCGGGCAGAAACTCGACGGGACGACCCCCTGGATCCAGGGCCACGACTTGCAGGCTGACCAGCGGGAATTGCCGCGTGTCCACATTGGAGATGGCGATGGATGCCACCGCTGCCTGGGAGAAGGCCGGTACCCAGCCAAGCAGCAGCTCAGCTGCCAAGAAGAGCAGCACAGCCTCGCGCAGCAAGCCTGCCCGCCGAGGCAAGGCACGGCGAGAGCCTCTCATGCGCGATCTCCTTTTCTACTCGGGGTTGGCCCAGCGGGCTCCCGCGTCGCTTCCTGTGAGTCCCATACAAACACCAGAGAGACGTCGCCGAAGCGAACCTCGCAACCATCCGTGAGACGGACCCGTTCGCCCGCCTGCAACTGAAGCCCGTTCACCTCGCTGCCGTTCGTGCTCCTGAGGTCTTCGAGAAACCAGGAGCCGCGATGAAGGAAGACCCTGGCGTGGCGCCTCGAGACCGATGGCGACTCTGCGGTATCGAGGACGGTGAGATCAGCTCCAAGCACATTCCGGGCAATCCCTACCCCAGGATCAGCCCTGCCGACCAGGAGGCTCTTCGCCCGGAAGGGGAACGTTGCACCCGATGGGGCGATGAACCCGGGGCCGGTGAAGGGCATTTCGGCGGCCGCGCCGATGAGGGGCGCCGGTACCGGCTTAACCATGAGCATCAGTGTGTCGCCATGAACGACGCCAGCCGCTTCCAGCGTGCGGTCCATGGGTAGGACTTCGGCAGAATGGTGCTGTTTGAGCACGTACCGTACTGGCGATCCGTCCTCATTGAGATCCACCCGCCCGAGGGCATGCGCCAGCACAGGGGCCAACAAGCGCAGGGGGACGTCGCCAGGGAGCTCCACATCTCGCTCCAATCCGGCCCCATCCACGATCGTCACCACGACGATGCCCATCTCAACCTCAATACAATCACCCGCAGGCCCGTCACCCCAGCCAACCCGGGCATTCGGCACAGCGTTTCCCCTCAAGGGGGGTCCTCATCTTACAACAGCTTCCACCTTGAGGCAATTTGGCAGCAATCCCCCCTCCTTCCCTCCCTTCTCCCCAAAGCATCGCAGCGGGCCGAGGACCGGCAGAGAGTTGGCAGACTGGGGCGCCAGGAGGTTGGTAGACGGATGTCCGCGACGTTCCTCCGGGGATGGATCGGTGGCCGAAGCCTTCCCGCCCCTCTGTCGGCGGGCGGCCGGTCCGCTGTGTCTGGATGGATTCAAGGCGGTGAACAACCACGCAGACCGCCCGTTCGAGATGGGCGCTGCGATCAAGATCGGCACTTGACAACGCTTTGGGAGCGGCTTCGAAACGCATGCCGAACACTAGGTCGAGAGACTAGGACTCCAGTACTACTGGCCCACAGGCAACAGATCACGATTGCCGATTGAAACCGGGGACCGAGTATGCGACAATGAACCCGTGTCACACCCAGGCATAGACGGAGGTCCCCATGCCAATCCTGAAGATCGATGTTGAAACCGTCGAGGCTATTGCGGCCAAGGTCCGAACGGAGAGAGAGGATACGGTTGGCGATTTGATCGGCCGGCTACACGCCTTAAATGGCGAGCTGGATGCCGCGTGGGATGGACCCGCCCAGTCACAATTCGAGGCAACCTATGGTGACTGGATCCAGCAACTCGAGGCCTTCAGCAACACACTCTACAACATCAACCAGTACCTGGTGAGCGTCGCCCAGAACTTCCGCGAGCTGGACGAGGCCGCTCGCCAGGCAGCTGCAGGCGCTGCTTCTCGGTAGCGCTTCCCATCTGAATAGTACGACCATCGCTAGCAGGCCCCCGCGGGATGCCGCCGGGGGCCTGCTGGCTATTCTGCTGTCCGGATCGTCGCCTAACCCACCCGCCGCATTGGCTGACGCAGCCTCTCCACCCATTCCGCCAGCGTCCTGGGGGCGCCTCCGCCTGCCAGGGGAGCCTCGGGCGAGGCGATCTGCAACAGCGTCTCCTCCGACGGCCCATAGAGGAACCCACGTCCGGCTGGGAATGGCTTGCCCCTGTTCGCCGCCGGGATACGGGTCCCGACGGTCTGGGCATCAGCAAGATCGGTCGTCCTGAGGATCAAGCCACTCCGCGCCTGCTTGAGCTGGCGGATGAGGCTGTCGCCCGGGCTCATAAAGACGGCTGATGGGATCGCCACGATGGTTGTCAGGCCGGTATCCGCCCCTCGCCGGGCCTGAGCCTCGAGCTTGCCAGTCAAATCCGCCGTCAGGCGGGTCATCAGTTGATGGTAGTCGTCGATCAGAAGCACGGTTTCCGGGCGTTTCGGCCGATCTGCCCCCTCAGGGGAATCCGGCTGCAGCTCAGTCTCAAGCTTCTCCAGCAGAGCCTTGAGGTCCCGCTCGTTCTTCACCAACGCAAGGATGTGGGGCAGCTTTTCGAGTGCATCGAGCGGGTAGCGTTCCCCACGTGTCGTGCTCACGACTGCGAGGCGGAGGTGCTGCGGATCATTGCAGGCTGCCAGGCTCAGAGCGATCGAGGCCAGGCAGGTGGTCTTGCCGCTCTCCGGCGGGCCAGAAACCAGGAACAGCGGCCCCCTCCTGGCCAAGTCGAGGACGACCGGCTTGAGGTGGAGGTCATCCAGGCCGATGGGGATCGCCAGACCGCTGTTCGGGGGCTGGAGCGCGAGTGCCTGGGCTGGGAGGATCTCCGCCAGACTGATCTCCTCCCCCAGCATCCGGACCGGCGTTGGCCGTGGCCCATGCCAGGAGCGACTGAGCCGCCTGCCGAGATCTTGCAGGCCCGCCAGCTGGCGGTCCGGCGGCCCCTCCACCGGCAGGGCAACCTGCAGAAGCGTGGGGGGCTTCGTGCTGGAGAAACCGCGGCCGGGAAGCGGGTCGTACGCATTCACGTCCGGCCTCAACCCAAGGATGACGGGGTACCAGGTCGGATCTGCCAGGCGGAGGGCAATGCGGTTCTTGACCAGGTCGGATACCTTGGCCAGAGGCATGCGGTCTGAGGTGAGGGCGAAGTACATCCCATAGGCGCCGCCCTCCCGCAGGAACCGGATCCAACCTGCCATCTCGTCCGGGAAGACATCCATGAAGCCCGACAGGTTGTTGATGATGGTCATGATGGCGGGCATAGGTCTATCCGGAGCTGCTCTCCGGTAACCTGTCCATGTGCTCGCCCCGACCGCAGCAAACTGCTCCTTGCGTTCCTCGAGCTCGGTATCCAGCGTCCAGGCCAGCCGACGGATCCGCTCAGGCTCGGCCGGTGTGTACACTCCGGCCACATGTGGGAATCCCGAGAATGCGGCCCGGAGTTGGTGACCGGCGAAGTCGATGATGTGGAAGTGGCAGAGATCGGGCGGGGAGGAGAGCGCCAGGCTGGTGACCAGACTCAGCAGGAACGTCGTCCGCCCGGATCCCGGCGCTCCGACGATCAGCACATTGCCATCCTGCGCCAGGTCGATCTGGTAGGGAATCTGCCGTTGACGCTCGGGCTCATCCAGCAGGGCCAGCGGAGCGCGGCTCGATCCCTCGACGCCTTCTGCACCGCCTGGCCAGTTCGCGCCGTCCCACTTCGGCAAGCGGTACCGCGCGTAGATCTCCCCCAGAGTCAGAGCGGCTGGGAGAGGCTCGGGCCATGGGCTGGGCAGCTTCTGCAGACCCATCTTGATTGCGGCCGCCTTGGCCATCTCCACCAGAACCTGGGCCTCCGTCTTGACCTCGCCCTGCGCTTCCTCTTCGGCTTCCGGCTCGGGGCCGGCCGCCAGCAGCGGGATGCGCCGGCCGTCGGGGCCGACTTCGGCGATCGCCAGCCGGCGGTCTCGCTGCACCGGCGTCTTCGGCTGGATGTGGAAACCTGCCACTCTTGCCACCTGGAACAGATCGAACTGCTCGTTGTTGCCCACCTGGAAGTAGGCGCGGCCTGGCGGCCGGGCGGGCAGCAGGTAGGCATCTGGACGACCTAAGACGTTGCGGCTGTCCTCGGCCCGCTCCACCCGCAGGCAGATGCGGTACCTCATGTTCGCCCGGATGCTGTCGTTGACTACCCCCTCGGGCTTCTGCATGGCCAGGACCAAGGAAACGCCTAGGGCCCGTCCCTTCTGGGCCACGCTGACGAATTCCTTAAGGATGTCGCCCAGGTCATTCTTGAAACGGTCCCTGAGTTCTGCGAACTCGTCGATCACGATGAAGAGATAGGGAAACGGCTCCCGGTGCGCGAGAGCATGATACTTGTCGATGTCGGCCACTTGATAGCGAGTCAGGATCTCCTCGCGCCGCGCCATCTCGCTGCGCAGGGCCACCAGTGCCCTCCGCGTTTGCTTTCCGTCAAGATCGGTGACGAAGCCAGCTGCGTGCGGCAAATCAGCCAGCACTGACATCGAGGTTCCGCCCTTGTAGTCGACGAGCACGAAGTTGACTTGATGGGGGTGGTGATCCAGGGCCAGGCCCATCAGCAACCCGAGCAGCAGCTCGCTCTTGCCTGATCCGGTCGTGCCCGCGATCAGGCCGTGCGGTCCATGACCGCTCTGCTTGAGGTCGATGATCAGCGGCCGCAGACCATAGCGCATCCCGACAGGCGTCTGCAGAGACGGCGGTTTGGCAGAGGCCTCCCGCCACCGGGATTCGAAATCGACGGCCTCAACGTCCCCGACGCCGACCAGGTCAAGCAGGCGGATCTCGTCGGGCAGGTCTTCCGGGGCCTGTGCGTCTACAAGGCGCATGGGCGCCAGGCCGCGTGCCAGCTTCTCGGCATCGGCGATACTGGTGAAGTCCGGTTTGAACCTGGTCGGGATGGCTTCCTTGCCGAACGTGACCGTCGCGCCCTCGGGGTCGATGGTCTCGATTCGGGCCCCGCATTCGTGCGGGACCTCGTACGGGTTGAGGCCGAGCAGGATGACATAGGCCCGGAGGGCCTCGCCCTTCTCCAAGAGGAAGTTGAGGGCCGCCTCCCCGCGCACAAGTTCAATGTCGGCGATGAAGACGACCAGCGCCGGCGGCGCCCCCTTGGGGTCAGAGGCTCCGCTGGGCTTGAGCTCTCGCGCATGCAGCGCGTCGAGCAGAGCTGAAAGGAGCTGCCGTACTGTGGATGGTTCGTAGGCCAGGCGAGGCGAAGCGTCGGGATCCAGGGCGCGGGTATGGGGCAGCCATTTGAGCCAGGCCCAGTCCTGCGCCTTGTCCGCCCCGTAGATGGCATAGAGCTCGACCTCTTCGGGCGCGTGCACAGCCGCCAACGAGCAGAGCAAGCTCCGCCCGAAAGCCTCGCGCTCCGTGCGTGGCCCCGTCACGGCGATTGAGCCCAGATCTCTCAGCTTGGCGGTGATGGGCTGGTCAGGCAGCGCGCGGTAGCCCGCCGTCATCTCGCGTGCCTTCAGGAGCAGCTCGGGCGCCAGCTCCGGAAGATCGACGATGGGCAGCTTGATCTTGTAGGAGGCGGGGACATCGCCCGTGCCAAGCCGCAGCTCCAGGAAGTCATCATCCTCAGGCCGGCGCTCCCAAAGCCTCTTGTTACCCTCCTCAGGCCAGCGTTGGATCTGGGCCGGGCCCGGGAAGTTGAACTGCAGATACTCGATCTGCTGGGCACGCCGGTCGTTCAGCTCTCGCTCGACGGTCTGCGTGTGCTTGGCGTACGCCTCCCGGATCCTCTCCCGCTCCTTGAGGGCCCGCTTCTCTTGTTCGTGTTGCCGCCGCAACATCAGGAGCGGGTAGAGCATGCTGCCGGTCGCCAGGACGACGGGGTAGACGTAGTCTCCTGTGCGGATTCCCATGATCCCGCTGATGAGCAGGATGCCCAGCACTGGACCGAAGACCAGGTACCAGGGCATCTTCGTCGGTGGGGCCGGCTCGGGCGGGTAGCCTGGCACGGCCACTTCCTGCGTTGGAAGGACCTTTCTTTGCCGTTGTCCTCGGCTGAAACGCGCCTCTCGCCGTCGTCTCATCACGCCTCAATGCCTGGCGGGGTGTCGCCAACCTGCCCACCCGGGCCGACCAGGCGACTCCTCCGCCCGCGCCGGGCACCAGGCCCAACCCCCATCATCTCTGCATTCCTACCGTCGGAAGGCCCCACTGCCTAGTATGGACCATTCCTGGCAGGGTTCAAGCAACCCAAAGGTCCGCCGAGATTCCCGCGCGCTCCCTCAGCTCCCCGACGCCTTCTCCCCTCTTCGGCAAACCCAGGCCCCGTCCTTCTCCATCGGAGCATTGAGCCTCGCGTGTGACCGGATCAGGCCCGCCATCCGCTCGCCATCGGGGAAGCCGATGGGCACGGCCTCTCGGTCCCCTTCCCCGAGCGGAATGGGGGTCCGGAACTGGAACACGCTGCCGGTTCCTTGCACGACCAGTCGCCATCCTTGCCCTGCGGGCAACGCCGTCAAGCTATCGATCTTGTCCCAGGCCAGGCTGACGTTGCGGATGGGGCTTGTGTAGGTGACGCCGTCCGGGGTGAGGAGGATTGAGGTCCGGCGCTCCAGCCAGTTGCCGAATGAGGTAGTTCCCCCGGCCAGGAAGAAGAAAGCCAGAAGCAAGACCGCGGTGTAGGGAAAGCCCTCAGTCATCCTCGCCTGAACCACAGCTGTGACGGCCAGGACGAAGCAACAGACCCAGGCCAGGAGCTCCCCCCGCCGGTTGGGCTTTGCGGGCCGAAATGTCTCCTCGCCTTCGAGCATAGGCAACTTGCCGACCAGAAACTGTGGCGCCTTGTCCATACGGTCATTATATGTCGATCAGCCTGTCCCGTTGTGCCCTGCGGCCACGCCCCTCCCTGCCCCTGAGGTAGCTGAACCCGCGATGTGCCGCCGCGCCTACGTTGGTTGATGGCCTCCCCTCCCCGGGCGTATAATCCTTCCCTAAGTTGCGGAGGTTCCATGGCTTCGAAGAAGTTGACCGCGAAGTCCACCAGGCCCAGGACAGGTAGGCAGATCCGCCAGGCCTTCCTGGATTACTTCGCCGAGATGGGTCACACGGTGGTCCCGTCTTCTTCCCTGGTTCCCGGCGGGGATCAGACGCTCCTGTTCACCAACGCCGGGATGGTCCAGTTCAAAGACGTCTTTCTGGGCCAGGATCAGCGCCCCTATCGCCGGGCGACAACAGCCCAGCGCTGCATGCGCGTCTCGGGCAAGCACAACGATCTGGAGAACGTCGGTCCCTCTACGCGGCACCATACGTTCTTCGAGATGCTCGGCAACTTCTCATTCGGCGACTACTTCAAGCGCCAGGCGATCCACTACGGCTACGACTGCCTGACGATGGTCTTTGGTCTTGACCCGGAGCGGATGTACTTCACGGTTCACGAGACCGACGACGAGGCTCTGCACGTCTGGCTCGACGAGATAGGCGTCTCTCCCGAACGCCTCGTCCGCATGGGCGATAAGACCAACTTCTGGCAGATGGCGGACACCGGACCCTGCGGCCCGACGGCGGAAATCCACTACGACATCGCTCCCGAGCGCGGGCCTGTCCCACACTCGGAGCTCGCCTACCAGCTTGACGTCAACCCGGACGACCGCTTCCTCGAGCTGTGGAACCTGGTGTTCATGCAGTTCAACCAAATGGCCGACGGCACCCGCATCCCCCTGCCCGCCCCGGGCGTCGACACCGGCATGGGCATGGAACGCCTGACCATGATCATCCAGGGCGTCGACAACTCGTACGACACCGACCTTTTCACCCCCATCCTGGACCGGATCCAGACTCTGGCGCACCACTCCGACTCGGACCGGATCCGCTTCCTGATCCCCTACCGGGTCATCGCCGACCACGCCCGCGCCGCGACCTTCCTGATCGGCGACGGCGTCGTGCCCGGGAACACCGGACGGAACTATGTCACCCGCATGGTCATCCGCCGCGCCAGCCGCTTCGGCGGAAAACTGGGCTTCGACAAGCCGTTCCTGGCCGAAGTCGTCAAGACGGTCATCGAAGAGTATGGCGATATCTGCCCGGAGATCGTCCGCAACCGGGTCGCCATCCTGCGCACCATCACCGACGAGGAGAGACGCTTCCAGCGCACGCTCGATACTGGCGTCGGACACTTGATGGATCGGCTGCACGTCTTGAAGCAGTCGGGCACCAATGTTCTCCCCGGCGAGGAATCCTTCGACCTGTACGCAACCTACGGCCTGCCTTTCGAACTGACGCGCGACATCGCCCACGAACAAGGAGCCGAGACGGATGAGGCCGGCTTCCAGAGGGCGATGGAAGCCCACCGCCTCGCTTCGGGCGCTGGGCAGGCAATGGGCGAACTTGGTGGTGAGGACGTCGACATCTATCGTGAGATCCTTGGCGACCTCCAGGCAGGCGGGGCGCTGGGATCAGAGGGGGTCGTCTGCGACCCGTATGGGGAGCTCGAGACCAGCGGCCCGTTACTGGCGTTGATCCGCGACGGAGCGAGGGTGGACGAAGCCAGTGCCGGGGAGACGGTGGGGATCGTCGTGCCGCGCACGAGCTTCTACGTCGAGAGCGGCGGCCAGATCAGCGACGCGGGGACCATCGCCTCGCATGCCCAGCCCGGGTGGGAGGTCGCGGTCGACGAAGTGCGCCGGCCGGCGGCGGGCGTCGTCGTCCATATTGGCCGCGTCCTGCGTGGCGAGCCGCACCTCGGCGATGACAGCGTTGTCACCGTGGACCGCATTCGCCGCTGGGACATCATGCGCAACCACACTGCCACCCACTTGCTCCACGCCAGCCTGCGGGCGGTGCTCGGTGAGCACGTGCGCCAGGCTGGGTCGCTGGTCGCACCTGATCGCCTGCGTTTCGACTTCACCCATCCGGATGCGATGACCGCGGCCGAGCTCGAGCTAGTGGAACAGCGGGTCAATGAGGAGATCCTGGGGAACCTGCCCCTTGACATCCAGGCCAAGCCCCGCCAGACGGCCATCGACGAGGGAGCGATGGCGCTTTTCGGCGAGACCTACGGGGAGACGGTCCGGACCGTCAGCATCGGTGGGGCGGAGCGCATCTCCTATGAACTGTGTGGAGGCACGCACGTCCCACAGACCGGCGTCATCGGCCCGTTCCTCATCCTTTCGGAGGGGAGCGTCGCCTCGGGCATCCGCCGGATCGAAGCCATGACCGGCCGCGGCGCGCTCGGCGCGATGCAGAGCCGAATCCACACGCTCGGCCGGTTGGCGGCGCGGCTCGGGGTCGGCCCCGAAGGGGTCGAAGACCGGCTGGCGGGTCTCTTGGAAGAGCGTGAGGCGCTGGCCCATCAGGCCGCGGCCCTGCGAGACCAACGGGCGCTGGCGGCCTACGAAGGCCTGCGCCCACAGGAAGTCGCCGGAGTCATGGTCCTCGCCGGCCTCATCCCCGATTCGGACGCGGATGCCCTGCGAAGGCTGGCGGATCGATTCCGCGCCGACCGCCCGTCAGGTGTCGCCGTCCTGGCCTCGGCCCCGGAGGGGAAGCCCGTCCTCATCGCCGCGGTAAGCCAGGATCTGGTGGCACGCGGGTTGCATGCCGGCAATCTGGTGAAAGATGTGGCCAAGCTTGTCGGCGGAGGAGGAGGCGGCAAAGCGGAGATGGCTCAGGCAGGTGGGAAGGATGCATCCCGGCTGCCGGAGGCTCTGGCACGGGTGCCGGAGTGGGTTCGAACTCACCTGCGGTGAGACAGCCTGCCAGCGCGGTCGATCATCAGAGGAACCGGGAGACATCCTCAAGTGACGACCCCATTCCGGTGCTGACCAGGTTGGAGCGCGCCTCGATGTGGAGTCCGCCTCGCCCGCAAGCGGAGAGTGAAGCCCAGGCGTGAAAGTCCAGATCATCCGGCTTGACCCCCATGATGATCGGAGCTCTGCCCGTGACAAGCTAGGCTGGGCGCAGGCCTCGCGCGTCGTGCTCGTCTGGCCGGACCAGGGCCGAGTGCTTACCCGTGAGCTGGACCTTGTCCTTCTTGACCGCCGCGCCAGGGCTCTCGGCTCACAACTCGGCCTGGTGACACAGGACCCGGAAGTCCGGGAGAATGCGCGTGCCCTGGGCATCCCGGTCTTCGATTCGGCGGAGGACTTGCCGGATAGCGGCTGGCAGCAGGCTGGGAAGCGGCCGATTCGGCCCCTGCTGATCCGCCGCCCCCTTGCGCCGCTCTTAGAGCCGGCGCGTCCGCCGGAAGAGCCTGCCTTTCGCCGCGCGTTTCTTCCCAGGAAGGTCGCACGAATCCTGTTCGGCGGTCTGGCCGGCCTGGCTCTTCTCGCCCTGGCCGCCACGGTCCTGCCGTCGGCTGAGATTCGCCTTGCACCGAGAAGCCGTCCGCAACAGGCTGAGCTGCGCATCGTCCTCGACCGTGACACGAACACCCCCCAGCCTGACGGGCGTATCCCTGCGCTGCCGCTCTCCACTCGACTCCAGGGGGAGATTCGCCTTCCCGCCACCGGCCAGGTGGGCGTGCCCGAGGAGCCTGCTCGAGGGACCGTGGAGTTTGCTAACCTCACCTGGGACGAAGTGATCGTCCCGGAGGGCACGGGCGTTCGCGACTCGACCGGGGGATTGGCGCGCTTCCTCACCGTCGAGGAGGTCAGCCTTCCGGCCGAGCGCGGGGCGACAGCCTCCGTCGAGGTCGTAGCCGCCACGCCTGGGTCGGCCGGCAACCTCCCGCCGGGAGCCATCGACGCTATCGAAGGCCCCCTCGGTCTCCAGGTCAGCGTCACCAATCCTGAAGCCGCATCGGGCGGAAACGACGAGATGCGCCCCTCGGTGACGTTAGCCGACCGGGCCGCTGCCCTGCGCCAACTCACAGATGAGCTCCTGCAGCAGGCGCCGGCGCGACTTGCCAGTGACATTCCCGCAGGGAGTGTGCTGGCGGTGAGCAGCCTGCGGGTCGTGCAGGAGTTCACTCGGGCCTATGATGGCGAAGCCGGCGAACCGGCGGACAGCCTCGGCCTGGAGCTCGACGTCCAGGTCGAAGCTCTCACCTATCACCTATCCGATGTCGAGACCGCCGCCTCACTTGCCCTCCTGGCAGCGGCGCCGGGTCTCGATTTGATGCCGGGATCGCTTGGCCTGCTTCCGCTGACCGAGACCTACACCGATCAGCTCGGCACGACGTCATTCCGGGTGAGCGCGCAGGCGGAGGCGTATCAGGCCGTGGATCTGCTGCCATTCCGGAACCTCATCCGGGGAATCGCCCCCGATGAGGCTGCGGCTTACCTCGCCAGCCGGCTCGAACTCTCCTCCCCTCCCGCCCTGCGACTCCACCCCTTCTGGCTGCCCCGCCTCCCGGTGCTGCCGACGCGTATCAGCATCGAGTGGATCTGGGAGGCTGATTGATGGGCCGGACTCTCGGCGTCGATCCGGGGGAAGCCCGGCTCGGGCTGGCGATCAGCGACCCCACCGGCACGATCGCCCGGCCACTCACCGTCCTCCGTCACACCGCCCGGCAGCGGGACGCCGAGGCCATCGTCCGTATCGCCTCCGAACAGCAGACCGAGCGGATTGTTGTCGGCGTGGCTCTGGATCTGGAAGGCGAGCCGGGGCCCCAAGCTCGGCGTGCACTCCGTCTGGTCGCGGCACTGCGCTTGTGCACATGCCTGCCCGTCGACACGTGGGACGAGAGCGGAACAACATTAGCCGCAGAGCGATCCGGCGGAAGAAGCGCTCCCCTGGACGCCCGCGCCGCTGCCGTCCTCCTTCAGGAGTACCTTGATGCCCACAGGACGACGTAGGGGCCGTCTCCCGCTGCTTGGCTGCCTCGTCCTGGCTGCCGTCATTTGCGGGGCCGTCTGGCTGCTTGGAGTCTTCGCCCTCGGCACGCCAGACCGGGCCGAAGGGGTCCTGGGGCCCCCTTCCCCCAGCCTGGATCCGATCCAGCAAGCCTTCCTGGCGACCTACCTGATGGCCAAGCTCGAGGCTCTGGACTCCCCTGCGGGGACCCCCGACGCCAACATCGACTTCAACATTGCCCAGGGCGAGCCCGCCTCGGCTGTCATCTCCCGCCTTCAGCAGGCGGGCGTCGTCAACAACCCATCACTGTTCCGGGCTTACCTTCGCTACCGCGGCCTCGACGTGGGCATCCAGGCCGGGGACTATCGGCTCTCGGGTGGAATGACGGTGAGAGAGCTGGCCGATGCCCTTCAGACGGCCCGCCCTCTTGAGATCGTCTTCGGCGTGCTGGAGGGCTGGCGCCTCGAGGAGATCGCCGACTCCATTCCCACGTCCGGCCTGGCGTTCCGGCCCGAGGACTTCCTGGCGGCGGCACACACACGCCCCTCGACATTCTCGCTGTCGTCCGAGATCCCTGATCCCCCCTCACTCGAGGGTTTCCTCTTCCCGGACACCTATCGCCTCGAACCAGAGGCGACTGCGGCCGAGGTTGTCGAGGCGATGCTGGCCAACTTCGACACGAGGATCGGCCCCGACATCCGGCAGGGCTTTCTCGATCACGGCCTGACGGTCTACCAGGGGGTCACGCTGGCATCGCTGGTCGAACGGGAGGCGGTGCAGGCAGACGAGAGGGCCACCATCGCCTCGGTCTTCTACAACCGTCTGGCTGCCGGGATGCGTCTCGAATCCGATCCGACGGTTCAATACGCATTGGGGCTCCAGCTCGATGGCGGTTGGTGGAAATCGCCACTCACCGCCGACGATCTCTCTATCGGCTCTCCTTACAACACATATCTCGTGCCCGGCCTTCCGCCGGGCCCAATAGCCAATCCGGGTCTGGGCTCGCTGCAAGCCGTCGCCACCCCCGCCGACACACCCTACTACTACTTCCGCGCCCTGTGCGATGGCTCGGGCAGGCATGCGTTCGCCGAGACCTACGAAGAGCACCTGGGTAACGCCTGCCCATAACCAGACGGCGATAGTCTTCCCTTGTTAGGAGGGTGACCAACGATGACCAAGATAGCCCCGTACGGCTCGTGGCGTTCGCCGATCACGCCGACCCACTACGCCTCAGGCGAGAAGCGCCTGCAGCAACTGCACCTCTCTGGTGAGGACTTGTACTGGGCCGAGATTCGCCCTCACGAAGGCGGCCGCTACGCGATTGTCCGCCGCTCTCCGGACGGGGCGACGGCCGACGTCCTGCCGCCAGGTCACAACGCCCGCACCGTGGCGCACGAGTACGGAGGCCGGGCGTTCTTTCTCGCCGGGAAGACCCTGTTCTTCTCGAACTTCACCGACCAGCGCTTATACCGCCTCGAGCCAGGGCAGGCTCCGCGTCCGATCACCCCGGAGCCGGCCCTTCCAGCCGGAGCCCGGTACGCCGATGGTGTTGCCACCACCGACGGGAAGTGGATCATCTGCGTCCTTGAGAGCCATCGGGTCGATGGCCAGGTGACCAATGAGCTCGTCTGCCTCCCGTCGGACGGATCGGCCGCGGCGAAGGCCATCGCCAGCGGCCGCGATTTCTACTCCTCGCCACGCCTCAGCCCCGACGGACGACGCCTCACCTGGCTTGCCTGGGACTTTCCACAGATGCCCTGGGACGGGACCGAGTTGTGGGTGGCGGACTGGCTGCCCGGCGGCTCCCTGCGCAACGAACGACACGTGGCCGGCGGTCCCCGGGAATCCATCTTCCAGCCTGGATGGGACCCGGATGGGAGGCTCACCTTCGTCTCGGACCGGACCAACTGGTGGAATCTCTACCGCGAGCAGAACGGCGAGATCGTTCCCCTGGCGCCGGTGGAAGCGGACCTGGCCTACCCCCAATGGGCGTTCGGCTATTCCCGATATTGCTACCTCTCTGGTGGGCGCATCGCCTGCGTTTACAGCCGGGACGGTTTCGATCACCTCGGTCTCATCCTGCCCGGGAGCAATGCCATCGAGCTCCTCTCCGATCGGTTCACCTGCTACTATCAGGCATACATCATCAGCGACGGGAAGGATCGGATCTGGTTCACCGCTGGGTCTCCCACAGAGGACCTCTCCCTGGTCACCATGGAGGTCTCCTCCGGCCGGATTGAAGTGCTGGCCCGCAGCATGGATCAGGAGATCGAACCGGTCTATCTCTCCCGACCGCGGCCCATCACATTCCCCACGGAGGGTGGGAGAACTGCTCATGCCCTCTTCTACGCGCCGACCAACCCGGACTTCTCTGCGCCACCTGGGGAGCGGCCGCCGCTTGTCGTCTTCAGCCACGGCGGGCCGACCTCCATCGCAAGGTCCTATCTCCACCCAGAAATCCAATACTTCACCAGTCGGGGACTGGCGGTCGTCGATGTGAACTACGGCGGCAGCAGCGGCTACGGCAGGGCATACCGGGAGCGCCTGAATGGGCAGTGGGGCGTCGTGGATGTCGCCGACTGCGTGA
>CAZEMA010000018.1:22354-32753 GCA_964513155.1 uncultured Anaerolineaceae bacterium | reverse complement strand
GTTGACGTCGACCCGGTCTCGCTCCTCTAGCGCACTCCTCGAACGCTAGTGCCCAATGTCGCGTTTCGCAAGTTCGGAGAAGAACCCATTGCGCTTCTTCCCTGCTTGGGGCAGGCAGTAGTGGGCTCGTCGGCCTCGCCAAATGCGAAGGACTTCTTCATCGAACTTCTGAAACAGGACGCTAGGTCCGGGCGTCAGCCCGCCTGACGGTGGACGAGGCCTATCCTCGGCTGTCCGTAGTCGTGCATCGATCCGACAACATCCCCTGGCCAACGGCAGTGTGATCCAGCAGCCTCGGGGGCAGTGGAAAGCAATGGGGCGTCCTGCTACACCGAGACTGACCAGGAACTCCCAAGGGGAATGAACGGAGCGGCCGTCCCGGTGTGATCCAGGATGACCGCTCCGTGCTGCCGGCGGTTGGAGTGGCGGCCGGTGGTGATGGCTAGGCCGAGGCGCGGGCCTGGCTGAATAGCCGCTCTCGGACGGCCATCACCTGTCGGCGGATGCTCTCATCTGTCTCCAGCAAATCGGCGATCTTGCCGCACCCGTACATCACCGTGGTGTGATCTCGGCCGCCAAGAACTTCGCCGATCTGTGGCAGGGAGGCGTCAGTCTCCTCCCGGATCAGGTACATCGCCACCTGTCGCGGCAAGGCGATCTGCTGCGAACGATCGCGGCTGAGCAATTGGTCTTCGTCCACGCCAAACTGAGAGGCCACGGCAGCGATGATCCGGTCGGGGCTCAGGGGGCTGCCGTGGGGCATGAGATCCGAGAGGGTGGCTTCGACCAGATCAGCGCTGAGCGCCGTGTCATTCAGGTCGCTGAAGGCCAGCACCCGTGTCAGGGCTCCCTCTAGCTCCCGGATGTTGCTCTGGACTCGTCGGGCGATCATCTCCAGGTATTGCGGCTCCACCTGCCTGCCTGCCCGTTCCGCCTTCGACCGCAGAATCGCCACTCTCGTCTCGAAGTCGGGCGGCTGGATATCCGCGGCGAGGCCCCACTCGAATCGCGAGCGGAGCCGTTCCTCGAGCGTGACCAGTGCCTTCGGGGGCCGGTCGGAGGAGATGACCAGCTGCTTGTCCTGCCCATGCAGGGCGTTGAAGGTGTGGAAGAACTCTTCCTGAGTCGATTCCTTGCCTGCGATGAACTGGATGTCATCGATCAGCAGAATGTCGATGCTGCGGTAGCGCTCGCGGAAGCTGTCGGTGGTGTGGTTGCGAATGGCGTTGATCAGGTCGTTGGTGAACTCTTCCGAAGTGACGTACAGCACGTTGAGACCCGTGGCGATCGAGGCATTGCCAACGGCGTGCAGGAGATGCGTCTTCCCCAGGCCCACCCCGCCGTAGACGAAGAGGGGGTTGTAGGCACGGGCCGGTTTCTCGGCCACCGCCTGGGCAGCAGCGTGCGCCAAGCGGTTGCTGGGGCCGACGACAAAGCTCTCGAAGGTGTAGCGCGAGTTGAGTTGGGAGTAGCGCCCCAGGCGGCTGTTGCTGGGAGATACGGCGGGCAGGGCGGCCGCCGGGTCCTCCTCGGCGCTCTCGCCTTGCCAGACCGCGAAACGCACATCTACCGTTCGCCCCATGATTCCCGTCAGGACGCGCTTGACGATCGAAAGGAGGCGGTCCTCCAACCAGTCGCGGGCGTAGGCGTTCTGCACACCGACAACAAAGACGCCATCCTCATAGGTGAGCAATTCCGCGTCGCGAACCCATGTGTCAAACGTCGCCCGAGGCATCTCCATCTGGAGCTGACCCAGCGCTGCCTGCCAGGCTTGCCCAGCATCCATGCGCACCCTCACACACAAAGAGACCCGCCACAAGGTAGACAGCACCCTCGGGCCGGTCCGCCGATTTGCTGCCGTGAATCAGTTGCGTGTCTAAACTTGTCTGGACTTTACGCCGCTGGGAGCGGCCTATCCGGCGTCGTCTGCGAAGCCGCGTCAGCTTTCACACCATTGGCGACAACGCTGACGACGCCTTGCATTCTAGCAGAAGCGGACGGTCCATACAATACTCCAGCCCTGCTAGAGTCTAAAAACAATCGAAGTTTTAAGAGGCCTCAATGTTAAAGGCAAGCCTGAGCAACATCCGGGGGGCGTCCATCCCGGTCACCAAGGGCAGCACTGTCCTGCCCTACATCTTCGCCTACCTCACCGGCCTGCCCCTACATCTACGGGAAGGAGCGGCCTCAGCCGCACCGCCCGCTCCCCGCCTGTAGAACCTTAAAGGATCACTGCAACTGCCCGGAGGTCTGACGCGCTTTTCAAGCCACAGAATCGAGGGTTCCTTTGTGCCGATTGCACCCTCTCGGGCCAACTCTTGCCTTTAGGGCCCGGCTTCCCCATCCCTCCAGGACAATCACAGCGGCTAACTCCCCTCCCGCACAATCTCCAACGCCTCCCGCAAAGTGCGCGCAGGCCGGACACGCAGCTCGCCCGGACCGGATTCCTGTTGCCGGATGGTCTTGGGGATGATGACGCGGCCAAAACCCAGCTTGGCCGCTTCCCGCAGCCGGGTCGGCAAATGAGCGACGGCCCGCAGTTCCCCCGAAAGCCCTACTTCGCCGATCAACGCCAGATCGGCCGGGACGGGCTGGTCGTAGTAGGAGGAGGCGATGGCCGTTGCCACCGCCAGGTCGGCGGCGGGCTCCCCTACCTGGAGGCCCCCCACCACGTTGGCGAAGACATCCTGGTCCCCCAACCGGAGCCCCACCCGCCGGGTCAGGACGGCAATCGTGAGCAGCAAGCGGTTGAAGTCCACTCCATTGGCGGTTCGCCTGGGGTTTCCAAACGTGGTAGCGCTGGTCAGGCCCTGCACCTCAACCAGCAACGGCCGAGTCCCCTCGATTGTCACGGCAATCGCCGAGCCGGGAGCGTTGAGAGCCCGCTCCGCCAGGAAGGCCTCCGACGGGTTCGCCACCTCGACCAGGCCCGAGGGGTGCATCTCGAATACGCCAACCTCGCTGGTCGCTCCAAAGCGGTTCTTGACCGACCGCAGGAGGCGATAGGCGTGGAACGCGTCCCCTTCGAGATACAGGACCGTGTCAACGATGTGTTCCAGCACCCGCGGTCCAGCAATGGCCCCTTCCTTGGTCACGTGGCCGACCAGAAAGATAGCCGTTCCGGTCGACTTGGCGACCTCCTGAAGCCGGGAAGCCGATTCGCGCACCTGCGAGATGGATCCCGCCGGCGAATCCAGATCGGGCAGGTAGACGGTCTGGATCGAGTCAATGACGACCAGCGACGGGGCCAGCGACTCGAGGTGTGACAGGATAACCTCCAGGTCGGTCTCCGTCACCAGGTAGAGTTCATCCGGCAGGACCCCCTGCCCCCCGCCTGCCAGGCGCATCGCCCGCGACTTGATCTGCGGCTCCGACTCCTCCCCGGAGACGTAGAGGACCCTTCGGTCCTTGGCCACCAGCAGTGCCATCTGCAGCAGCAACGTGGACTTGCCGATCCCCGGGTCGCCGCCGATCAGGATCAACGAACCCGGCACGACGCCACCGCCGAGGACCCGGGCAAACTCACCCATGGGCAGGGACAGTCGGTCGTCGATCCCGCCCTCGATCTCGCCCAATCGCAACGGACGGGACGCCCGTCGCGTCCCGGCGACGGCCTGCCGACGACGGGGCTCTGCCGCCTCAGCAACCATGCTGTTCCAAGCCCCGCATTGTGGGCAACGGCCGAGGGGTTTCGGGGCGGATCGCCCACACTGTTGGCAAACATACTGGATCTTGGGTGTCTTGGCCACGGCTCCTCCCGCCAGGGATTATACAGTGTGGGCGGCGAAGCTTCCGGCTAGAGGGACCACGGCGGGATCGTCGGGGAATAGCTGGGCAACCACCCTATAGAACGAAAGCCTCCGCGGCCATATAGACCTCGGAGGCTACACTTCTCGATGGAAGGGAAAGCCGGTGGGTCAGCCGGCAGGCAGGGCTTGCTCCGCCTCGTCCTCCGGCTCAGGGTCTTCGATCTTGAGGACGACTTCCTCATCCTCGACTTCAACCAGGATGTGATCCCCAGCCTTGAACTGCCCGGCCAGCAATGCATCTGACAGGCGGTCCTCGACCTTGTTCTGGATCACCCGCCGGAGTGGACGGGCGCCCATCTCGGGATCGTAACCTTCATCCCCCAGCGCCTTGCGCGCGGCCTCGCTTGCCCGGAGTGTGATGTGGTGCTCACCCAGGCGAACCGCCACCTTGGCGAGCTCCAGGTCCACGATCTCGCCAATCTGCTCCCGGTTGAGCGCGTGGAAGACGACGACCCCGTCGACGCGGTTGATGAACTCCGGTCGGAAGATGCCCCGCAGCGCCTCCATCAGCTTCTTGCGCATGTCCTCGTAGGCCATCTGTTCTTCGACGATCTCATCGCGCTTGAGGGTGAAGCCAAGCTGGGTCTGCCGCCGGATGAGCTCTGCCCCGACGTTGGAGGTCATCACAATGATGGCATTCTTGAAGTCCACCTTGCGGCCGCGGGCATCCGTCAGATGTCCCTCTTCCATGATCTGCAGCAGCATGTTGTGAGCTTCCGAGTGCGCCTTCTCCACCTCGTCGAAGACGACAATCGAGTACGGCCGGCGGCGGATGGACTCGGTGAGCTGGCCCGCTTCCTCGTAGCCGACATAGCCCGGAGGCGCGCCGACCAGGCGGCTGACCGTGTGCCGCTCCATGAACTCCGACATGTCGATCTGAACCAGAGCCTCCTCGGAGCCGAAGATGAACTCGGCCAGGGCCTTGGTCAGCTCGGTCTTGCCCACCCCAGTCGGGCCCAGGAAGATGAAGGAGCCGATGGGCCGGTTCGGGTCCTTGAGGCCGGCGCGGGCCCGGCGCACGGCCTTGGAGATGGCGGCGATCGCCTCGTCCTGTCCGACAATCCGCTTGTGCAGCGCCGCTTCCATCTGCAGCAGCCGGTCCGATTCCTCTTGGGCGATCTGCATCACCGGCACGCCAGTCCACATCGAGACCACCTCGGCGATGTCGTCGGCGGTCACCTTGGGCGCATCCGCCGAGCGATCCCAGCCGACGCGCATCCCCGTCAGCCGTGCCTCCAGCTCGCTCTCGCGCCCCTTCAACTCTTGGGCGTCTTCGACGCGGGCCTCCTCGATTGCCTGCGCGTGGGCCTGGCGCGTCTCGCGCAACTGCGTCATCGTCTCTTTGAGCGAACGTGCGATCGGGCTCTTGTACATCCGCACGCGCGAAGCCGTCTCGTCAATCAGGTCGATGGCCTTGTCCGGCAGGAAGCGGTCGGGGACGTAGCGGGCCGAGAGATGGACAGCCGCCTCCAACGCCTCATCGCTGATCAGCAGTCGATGATGATCCTCGTAGGGCTTCTTCACCCCGCGCAGGATGTCGAGCGCCTCTTCCACCGTCGGCTCCTCGACCATCACCGGCTGGAACCGCCGTTCCAGGGCGGCATCGCTCTCGATGTACTTGCGATACTCGTCGAGGGTCGTGGCGCCGATCACCTGCAGTTCGCCGCGCGACAAGGCAGGCTTGAGGATATTGGCGGCGTCGACGGATGAACCGGCCGAGCCCGCCCCAACCAGCATGTGGACTTCGTCGATGAACAGGATCGCGCCCAAGGATTTCAGCTCGTCGATTACCCGCTTGAGGCGTTCCTCGAATTGGCCCCGGTACATCGTCCCGGCCACGAGCGAGCCAACGTCGAGTTGAAGCACCCGTTTGCCAATCAGCGGCTCGGGCGTCTCACCGGCCACGATTCGCTGCGCCAGCCCTTCAACGATGGCGGTCTTCCCCACGCCCGGCTCGCCGATCAGCGCCGGGTTGTTCTTCGTCCTGCGGGCCAGGATCTGAATGACCCGCTCAATCTCCATTTCGCGCCCAATGACCGGGTCGAGCTTGCCTTCCTGAGCCTTGGCGGTCAGATCGGTCGCCAACTGATCCACCAGCGGCGTCTTGGCCTGGGGCTCTTTGCGAGCCGTACCCGAGGGCTGCGGCGTGGGGCGGCGCGCTGGGCTCTCCTGCAGGATGCGGCGCGTCTGGCGACGGACCTGCTCGGGCGTCACGCCCAGCCGGCGCAGCACATCCACCGCAACGCCCTCGCCATCGCGCACCAGCCCGAGCAGGAGATGTTCCGTCCCAATGTAGTGATGCCCCATGCGTCGGGCTTCGTCGATCGCCATCTGCAGCACATGCTCGGTGCTGGGTGCAAGTTCGATCCGCTCCCCCGTGTGCTGCCCGACACCCGCCAGCCGCTCTACCATCTCCTTGACCCGGTCCGGCTCCAGGCCCAGCTCGCGCAAGACACGGCCGGCCACGCCTCCCTCTTCCCGGATCAGACCCAGAAGGACGTGCTCCGTGCCGATGTAGTTATGATGGAGACGCTCAGCCTCTTCGTGCGCCAGACTGAGCACTCGCCGAGCCCGCTGCGTGAAGCGGTCCATCTTCTCAGCCACAGTCCTGCACCTCCGCTCCCAGACCACCAACCATACCCGACCTATGCTTCCATTCTACCAAAGTTTACCGGGGGACCGATGACTTTGGGAAGAAGGTCCTCACCAAAAGGACAGCCGGGCGTGTCCACCTGCGCCGCCCGGCTGAGAAAGGTCATTCGACCATGACCTCAGACTCGCCCCCACCCTCGTCGTCGGGCGCCTCCCTGGCCTCAGGCTGGCCGGCCTCTTCCGGCTCGCCGAGTTCCTCCCCGGTGCTCTCCTCTTCCAGGGCGGCATCGAAGTCTTCGACCGATTCGGGCACAACGGCCTCCGGGGCCCCCGATCCAGCCTCGGCCATCTCGCCCATGGCCGCCTGCCAATCCCGGTCAGCATACTCGGGCGAGTCCACACGTTTCAGGCTAAGGCCAATCCGGCGGCGCTCCGGCTCGACCTTGATGACGCGCAGACGGAGTTTGTCCCCTTCCTTGACGACCTCACGCGGGTGCTCAATGCGTCGATCCGAGAGCTCGGAAATGTGAATCAGCCCTTCGAACTCGTAGTCCTCCGCGCCCGTCAGGCTGGCGAAGGCGCCAAACTTGGTGAGCTTGGTGATCGTGCCCTCGACCAGCTGGCCTTCGCCAAAGCGTTGGGCGATCGCCAGCCAGGGGTCGGACTCCAGCTCCCGCATCGACAGGCTGATGCGCTTGCGCTCGGGGTCGACGCCCAGCACCTTCACCTGGACCTTCTGGCCGACCTTCAGCACCTCGCTCGGGTGTGTCAGCCGCTTCCAGGAGATCTCAGACAAGTGCACCAAACCGTCCGCCCCGCCGATGTCGACAAAGGCGCCAAACTCGGCCAGGCTGATCACATGGCCGGCGCGGATCTCGCCAGGTTTGAGCTCGGTGATCAACCGCTCTTTGAGTGCTTCGCGGGCTTCTCGTGCCGCCGCCCGTTCCGAAAGGATCAACCGGTTCCGGCGCCGATCGACCTCGACGACCTTGGCCACAATCGGCTCGCCTACCATCTTCGCCCAGCGCTTGTCGGGAGTCTCCCCCTCGGCCCGCCGCCGGCGGGAGAGGCTGACCTGCGAGGCCGGGATGAAGCCCCTTAGACGGCCGAGCTTGACGATCAGGCCCCCCTTGTTGTAGCCGGCTACGACCCCCTCGAAGACATCCTGGCTTTCCTTGAGGCTCTCGGCCTGCTGCCAGTCTTGTTCTTCCTCCGCCCGCATCAGCGAAAGCAGGATGTTCCCGTCCCGTTCACCAGAAGCCACGACGTACACGGTGATCTTCTGCCCCACGGTCAGGGCGGCCCGCTCGGCCTCCGGCAGTTGCTCGATCTCGCGGGCCGGAATCAGCCCTTCCGACTTGGCTCCGATATCGACGAGGATATCGTTTTCGGCGATGCGGGCGATCGTCCCTTCTCGCACTTCCCCGCGGCGGGGCATATCCATGCCGTAGCTTTCGCCCTCGAGGAAGGCATCCATGGGGTGGGAATTATCGGGTGCAGGCCCTTCCTGCGGAATGGGCACGGGCTCGGACCCGGCCACGGGCACGGGGGTTTCTCCGTTTGGCTCCATCTAGATGACGGTCTCCGATGACAGGATAGAGCGATTATAAAGGCGAACATGGTTCTTGACAACCTCCGCCGCCTGGCCGCCTCCGGGTGCGGTATAATGCCCCGGGAGGCCGATCCGATGGGCGTTGTCTACCCCTTCAGCGCGATTGTCGGCCAGGAGCGCATGTGCCGAGCCCTGGTCCTGAACGCTGTCAACCCCCGGATCGGCGGCGTGTTGATACGCGGCGAGCGGGGAACGGGCAAGTCAACCGCCGCCCGAGCCCTGGCCGCCCTGCTCCCCGAGGTCCGGGTGGTCGCCGACTGCCGTTTCGGGTGTGATCCGGATCGCCCCACCACATGGTGCACCGAGTGCAAAGAGCGCGCCGCCCACGGCGAGGAACTCCCCGTCAAGCTCCGGCGCACTTCCTTTGTCGATCTGCCTGTCTCCGCCACCGAGGACCGCGTCGTTGGCACCCTGGATATCGAGAAGGCGATCAAGGAAGGTGAGCGCAGCTTCGAGCCGGGCGTGCTCGCGGCCGCCAACCGGGGGCTGCTCTACATCGACGAGGTCAACCTGCTCGACGACCATGTAGTCGACCTGCTGCTCGATTCCGCCGCCCTGGGGATGAACATCGTCGAACGCGAGGGGATCTCCTTCGCCCATCCCGCTCGCTACATTCTGGTAGGGACGATGAACCCCGAAGAGGGCGATCTGCGCCCGCAGCTCCTCGACCGGTTCGCCCTCTCGGTTGACATCCGCGGCCTGCAGGACCTGCGCCAGCGGATCGCCATCATGGAGCGCAACCTGGCCTTTGAGGCCGACCCCGAGGGATTCCGCTCCGCCTGGATGTCACGCGAGAAGACCCTCTCGCACGAGATTGAGGCGGGCCGCGAGCTTGTGGAGAAGGTCGCCTATAGCAAGCGCGACCTGCTCTCCATCGCCTCCCTTACGGCCTCGCTCCAGGTGGACGGTCACCGGGCGGACCTGGTCATCCTCAAGGCGGCCCGTGCCCACGCGGCCTTCGAGGGGCGCACCAAGCTAACCGACCGGGACATCGCTTTGGCGGCCGAGTTGACCTTGCCTCACCGACTTCGCCGCGGGCCGTTCCACCAGGTGGACATCAACCCCGACGACCTGCAGGCCCGCATCGAGCAGGTCCAGTCCGAGATCTCGGGGGCAGACGAGATTGAGCCCGTCCCCGCTGAAGAACAAGACGGCGCCAAAAAAAAAAGACCCAGTCCCTAACGGACCAGTCCGCGGAGGAAACTCAGGACCTGGGCCAGGCCGAGCCGACCCAACAGGATGCCTTCACCTCGCTTGATACCCATTGGTGGGAGGGTGGCCGCAAGGTGAAGGTCGGCGAGGTCTTTGCTCCCCGGCGCATCGCCACACCCCTCGATCGCCTGACGCGCCGGGTCGGTGGCCGCCGCACCCAGACGCGCACCGACCGCAAGCGCGGCCGTTACGTGCGGGCCCGCCCCGCCACCGGCAAGACCGACGATATCGCTTTCGACGCCACGCTTCGCGCCGCGGCTCCCCACCAGCTCGAACGGGAAGAGCAGCGCCGCAAGGTCGCGTTCGCCATCCAACCCTCCGACCTGCAGCGCAAGGTTCGAGTCCGCAAGGCCGCCAACCTGATCCTCTTCGTCGTGGATGCTTCCTGGTCGATGGCCGTCGCTGAGCGGATGTCCGCCACCAAAGGCGCCATTCTCTCACTGCTCACCGATGCCTACCAGCGACGGGACCGGGTTGGCCTGGTGGTCTTCCAGAAGGACCGGGCCCTCACGGTCCTTCCACCCACCAACTCCGTCCAGTTAGCCCAGCGGGCGCTGGCCGATATCCCTGTCGGAGGGAAGACGCCGCTTTCCGCAGGCCTGAGGCTTGCCTACGAAACCTTCCAGCAGGAGAAGATAGCCCACCCCGACACCATCCCTCTGCTCATCCTGCTCACTGACGGCGCAGGCAATGTCTCCATGGGCAGCCTGCCTCCGCAGGAGGAGGCCCATCGCGCCGCGGACCTGATCCGCGAGGCGCACATCCGCTCCGTGGTCATCAATATGGAACACGCTGCGTTCGACCAGGGCCTGGCCAGGCAATTGGCCGACCACCTGGGCGCCCCATGCTACACCCTGAGTGAGCTCAAGGCCGAGCATCTCTACCAGACCGTCCGCCAGGAGATCGATGTCGGGGGCCTCCAGCCGTCCTCCTCCTGAAGGCATCCGCACCCGTCCTGCGGGAGTGGTCTCGCCGGGAGGACGGCAAGCCGTGGGCGTGCGCTACGCGCCTCCTGCCCTCTTGCGCGCCAGCCTCTCCAGCCGATGTTGAATCGAGGCCCAAGCCTCATCCCGGCGCCAGCCCGGAGGCCAGTGGCTCAGGCAGACCAGCGCCGCTTCAGCCCAGTGCCAAGCCTCGGCCAAGTCCTTGCGCTGCCACTCATAGAACTTGGCCA
>CAZEMA010000018.1:3865-22254 GCA_964513155.1 uncultured Anaerolineaceae bacterium | reverse complement strand
GCCCAGTGCCAAGCCTCGGCCAAGTCCTTGCGCTGCCACTCATAGAACTTGGCCAGCTCCAGGCACGGTTCCGGATCGGTTGCCTCCAAGCCATGCCATGCTTGCCATCCAGGGATTGCCTCGCCCCAACGCTCCTGCCGTTTGAGATGGGAGGTGTAGCGCCTGAGCGCCTCCACCCGGGCAACCGGATCGGTGACCGCCTCCAGTGCCACGCGGAAAGCCTCATCGGCCGGCTGCCATCGTCCAGCCGACTCGTGCCAGCGGGCAACGGCCAGCGCCTCCGACCCCGAAAGCCGGGCAAGCTCAGTCTGCCGATGGCGCTGCAGGACTTGCGCGGCCAGCCCGACCAGGGAAAGGATGTCTACCGAGTTGTGGTAGATCACGCGGGACATCCCCCTCGTGTCACCGGTGCGTAGGTAGTCCAGATAGAGCGCGGGGATGAGCGCGCTGGGGATATCCTCCCCGGTCCTCGTGACGCCCAGCATCTGGCGTTCGAGCGTGCCCAGGCTGCAGTCGGGGAGGGCCCGGCGCCACAAGCGCCGGGAAGGGTGCAGCAGATCGAGGTGCGGCAGAGCGCCAAGCGACCAACGCCGGCGCAGGCCGATCTGGTAGCGCATTTCCAGAAGTGGGACGTCGAACGCCTGGCCATTGAAGCTGACGAAGCCGGAGATCGCCTCCAGGTCCTCCTGGAGAGCCTCCAGCATCCCGGCTTCCTGGGCAGGGTTCCTCAAGAAGTACTGGTGGAGGCGGAAGACCCCCTCCGAGAACGTGCCTATGCCGACGAGGAAGACAAGCGTGCCCGCGCCTCCGGCCAGGCCGGTCGTCTCCGTGTCGAGGAACGCCAGCCTCTCCAGCGGTACCTCTCCCAGGGCCGGCTGCCTGGCGACCTCTGCCACCAGCCCTGCGTCGAAGTCCAGCAGATCTGCAAGCCTACCGGAACCATGAGGGTGCTCCGATGGGAAACGGTTCTCCAAGCGGTAGGCGGGGCCTGAGGCTGTGGGCACCTCCATGCCCAATTCCTCCTGGAGAGCCCGCGGACCCTCGTCCTCTCGCGGCTCCTCCTGTCTGCGGGGCCGCCCCAGGCGGCTCAGCCGCCTGCGCAACTCACGGCGATCCTCCATCTTCGCCTTACACCCTCTCCCACAATGAGCCGGCGACCATTCTTGCTGTCGCCCGCAATTCCCTCCGGGGGGAATGCCTCCCGGGAGCGGTCCGCGGCCGCACTTGATCCTATACCCAGATCCAGCCTGCCTCCACAAAGAAGACGACGCCGCAGGAAGGTGTGGACAGGCCCCACTCCCGGGCACCTGTTGTTCAGACTTCTACCTTGGTAGAAGTGCAGCCGGGGATGAAAGCCACCGGGGCCGGACGACCTCTGACAATGCCACCTGCGCGAGGCGGGGGCTATTATAACGCTCGGAGACGAGATGAGGGGGTCAACGCTTCCTCATCTCGTCTCCTCCTTTGGTGAAGGCCTCCGTCGGGGTCCCCCTCACCGCCTCGGCGGAATCGCCGTTAAAGCAAGGGCGCGGCGGAAATCCTCCGCCGCGCCTTGTCGGTTTCCGGGCAATCCCCATTCAGATAGCCACCGCCGGCAAGACCACCGTGAACGTAGAGCCTTCGCCCAGCTTGGAATCGACCCAGATTCGACCGTTATGGCTGTCCACAATCGACTTGACAATCGATAACCCCAGGCCGGTGCCTGGGACACCAGCCGGAACGTTGCTCGCCCGGAAGAACTTGTCAAACAGATAGGGCTGATCGCCCGGAGGGATTCCTGGCCCGTTGTCCGAAACCTGCACGATCACCTGCCCCTCTTCGGCCAGTGCCCGAACGCTCACCTTGCCGCCCTCGGGCGTGTACCGGATGGCATTCTCCAGCAGATTCGCCACCAACTGGCGCAGCCGGAGGGGGATGCCGCTCACCATGGGAAGCTCCGTCGGCAGATCTACCTCCAGTGTGAGCTTCTTGGCTTCGGCCGCGGCCCGAAGGCCCTCAACGGCATAGCCCGCCAGCGTGGACAACCGTGCATTCTCCCTACCCGAGTCCAACCCGGCTTCGATCCGGCCCAAGTCCAACAGCGCCGAGATGAGTTGGGTGATCTGCTCAACGCTGAGCCTCACCCGACGGACAAAGTCCGCCTGCTGTTCCGTGACGGGGCCGGATCGTTCGATCAACTCCACGTAGCCCAGGATCGCCGTCAGGGGGGATCGCAGATCGTGGGAGACCGTCGTCACGAACTCCGACTTGATCCGATCCAACTCCTTCAGGTAGGTGATATCCTGCATCACGATCGCCTGGCCCACCCCAGGGATCGGTGTCCGCTGAGCGTTCCAGACCCGCCCGTCGCGCAGGGTG
The DNA here is from genome assembly GCA_964513155.1 of uncultured Anaerolineaceae bacterium. Lineage (GTDB taxonomy): Bacteria > Chloroflexota > Anaerolineae > Anaerolineales > E44-bin32 > DATEAV01. The sequence continues at coordinate 19,896 of CAZEMA010000018.1, read as the reverse complement.
AGTTCCTCCCGATGGGGGACCTCACCGGAGCCTCGTAGCAGGGACAGCAGCGCCGGGTCATCCACGGCCTCGGCCATGGACTTGCCCACCATGTTCTCGTTGATGCCGAAAGCTTCCTGCATCGTGCGGTTGGCCAGGACCAGCCGGTTGTCGGGGTCGACCACAATCACCCCATCTTCCGTCTGGGTCAGAACGGTCTCTAGCTTGCGGCGCTCGCCCTCGGAACGGGTGTAGAGGCGCGCGTTCTCGACGGCGATGGCGGCGTAGTCGGCCATGGCCGCGATCGCTGTCACCTCATCCTTGGTCATGGTGCGGCCCGCGCTGCGATTGTCCACGCCAAGCACACCGATGGTCTTGCCCCCAATCCGCAGGGGGACGTAGATCAACGAGTGGACCAGGTAGGAGGTCTTGATCTTCTGCGGCGTGCCCTCGTCGATGATGATGGGGTTGCCGGTCGCGATCACCTGCCCGGCCAGCGAGTCTTCTACCCGGAGGCGAAAGGTGCGGACGAACTCCTGGTCGAAGTTCTTCGCCGCCCGCATGTGGAGCTCTCCGCTGTCCTCGTCGAGGAGCAGCAGGCTGCCCTCTTCGGCCCCGGTCAACCGCACGGCCGCCTCGACCACGGTCGTCAGAACCTGATCGAGGTCGAGCGAGGCCGTCACCGTGCGACCGATGAGGGACAGCGCCTCCAGGTCAGACAGACGGCGCTCAAGCCTAGCCGTGACTTTCTGGGCCTCCTGAAGTGCCTGGCCGCGGCGCGCCTCGGCCAACGCGCGGCCGATGGCCGCCAGCATGCGGTCCCCCTCAAAGGGTTTGGTCAAGTAGTCCGAGACCCCGGCCTGCAACGCCTGCGCGACCAGGTCCTCGGAGCCTTCACTGGTGATCAGGATAATCGGGAGGTGAGGCAGATCGGCCCGTAGCCGCCGTAGCAGGTCCAGCCCCCCCAGGCTTGGCATATGCTGGTCGGTGATGACCAGGTCAGGATGAAGCTCCCGGGCCAGCGTCAGGGCAGACATTCCATCACCCACTGACTGCACCCGGTAGCCGGCAGGCTTGAGGACGATATCCTCCAGGAACTGGCGGATATCGCGGCTATCTTCGGCGACCAGGATCAGCTCTTCACCCATTGCGTCTGTCGTTGCCGACTCGTAGCTATGCCCCACCGCACGGGCTCGCCCACAGGGATTTCCCGCGACCGACGGTCACGCGTTGCTCCATCCAAGGCTGGCACTGGAGATGTTAACACCGTCGGCCGGGGACCAACATGGTACTTCCGGCGAGACGGACAGCCTTCCTACTTCTTCGTTTCACCACCCGGGGAGGCTTGAGCACTCGGGGCAACGACGTCTTCTAGCGTGGCCACCTGCTGAAGCATGGCATTGACATCCGCTAGAACGGCCCGGACCAGAGCTCGTCGCTTGCGATCCTCGATCGAGTCCAGCAGGCGGGTCATCTCCTCGTGCGCCCCGATCAGGCTCTTCTTCACGCCCGCCAGCCACTCGGCGCTCACCCGAACGCCGGTGTCCACCTCATCGACGAGTTGTTGCAGGCGTTGGGCACGAGCCTCCAGCGCCTGGAACAAACGGGCGTTGACAAGGGAAATCGAAGCGTAGTCCGAGATCGCATCGAGCATGGCCTGATCGCGCTCAGAGAAGGGTCGGGCGGACTGCCGGGCGACGCAAATCACCCCGATCGGCTGCATGCGAACCCGAATGGGCGCGATCAGCGCCGCCTTGCAGATCCGGGCAAGCTTGAACTGGGCTAACCCCTCACCGTGGATGCTCAAGGCCTCGCCCGACAACATGACCAATGAGCTAACGCCATCCTCCCAGGGTTGATGCATCCTGGCAGCAACCGCGGCTGGCAGGTTGTTCTGAGCGCGCAAGACCAGCTGCTCGGAACCCTCATCCCGCAGTAGTACCCACCCCATGTCGGCTTCGGTGACGTACTGGCTTCCTTCCATCAGCTTGGCGAAGAGCTCGTTCTGGTCCGTGGTCGAGGTGACCACCTTGCCGATCCCATACAGCGTGGTGAGCTCACGCACGCGGCGCTCGAGCTGGCGGTTGCTCTCGGCCAGCTCGGCCTCCAGCTGCTCCCGCTCGTGGCGCAGGCGCACCTCGTGAATCGCCCGCTCGACCGTCGCCACCACCTCGGCCTCGCGCAACGGCTTCACCAGGTAGTCGCGCGCACCCAGTCGGAACGCCTCGACGGCGTCGGCTTCCATCCCTTCCCCGGCCGTGACCAGAATCGGCATCTCCATCCCCTGGGCGCGGAGCGCAACCAGGAGATCCTTGCCACTCAGGCCGGTCAGGGTCAGGCTGGTGAGAATGAGATCCGGTTTGCTGTTGAGGGCTTGCTGGATGGCCCCGCCCGCGTCGTCCGCGGTGGTCACCAGGAAGCCGAGGGGCTGCAGTACCTGGCGCGCCACGAGGTCTAGAACGTCAGGATCCTCGTCGACGACCAGGACCTTCTCGCGCACTGGGGGTGAAGTCATGCGAGTATGATAGCACGGTTAGGAACGCGGGGCGAGTAGGAATTAACGAGGTGGGGTCTGAGCAGCCCGGGGTTAACGCCCGCCGAAGCGATTCGTCCGTCCCAGACGGGCGGCATAGTACCCGAGGCCCCCTGCCGCCACCAGCAGGAACAATCCGACGAGCCCCAGGACGGTCGAGCGCGTGCCCCCTCCCGGGCCCCCTCCGTCTGCAGTGGCGGCCTGGGCACCAAACTCAACATACTTCGTATCGCCCGGCTCAAGATGGACCGGCAGGTTGGTGGAAGCGGTAGGGTTGTGATTGGCCGGGACGCCCGCGCTGACGTTGTAGTCGCCATTGGGAAGGTCTGGGAAGCAGTAACCTTCTGGCGTGTCGTCCGTCGTGTGCTCGCCGACCAACACTCCAGCCACCGAGACCACGTTCACCTGACCCCCAGCCAGGGCTGGCTCGGCTTCCTCCCGGCGGGCATTGCCGTTTTCGTCCAGGAAAAGCAAGACGCAGATCTGCCCGGTCCCAAATACGGGCGTCGCTGTCAGCGGGATGGGCGTGGCAGTCGGCGGCCCTCCCGGCTCCAATGTGGGTACGACCGGGCCACCCAGCCCCAGCTCCAGCCGCATGCCGGGATTGATGTAGTCCCCGGGCTCCAGATGGTTGATCGCCATCAACTCGTCCAGGCCGATGCCGGCGATGGCGGCGATGCTCCACAGAGTGTCGCCCTCCTGGACTGTATAGATAATCCTGCCATCCGGGCCAGGCGTGGGCGTGAGGAAGGCTGTGGGCTGCGCTGCCGGGGCCTGGTGCAGGGAGGCCGCGCCGGTGTCTGGATTGGAGACCGCGGGCCAACCAAGCCCCAGGCCCACAACCAACAAGGACGATAGACACAGCCCAACACCGGTCAGTCGCATCCTGATCCCATCCACACGCTCAAAGGCATTATAGTCTCTTCGGCTCGGAGGGTATAGGGAAACAGACGACGGACGATGGACGACAGTCCGTCGTCCGCCGTGTTATACTGCCGCGCGGAGGGCGCATGCCGCTGGACGTTGTCGTCGGGACTCAGTGGGGGGATGAGGGCAAGGGCCACATTGTCGACCTGATGGCGGCCGAAGCCGACCTGGTCGCCCGCTACAGCGGGGGCGACAATGCCGGCCACACCGTGACCGTCGGCGGCCAGGTCTTCAAACTCCACCTGATCCCTTCCGGCATCCTCCATCCACACACGATCTGCCTGCTCGGCAATGGCATGGTCATCAACCCGGGCCGACTGCTGGCAGAGATAGACCAGCTGCTAGGGCTCGGGCTGGCGGTCTCTCCTGACCGCCTCAGACTCTCCTCCTCGGCTCACATCATCACCCCTGCCCATGTGGCGCTCGATGGAGCGGAGGAGGCGCGCCGCGGCGCCGGGGAGATCGGCACCACCCGGCGCGGTATCGGCCCGGCCTATAGCGACAAGGCCGCCAGACGGGGCATCCGGGCCGCCGCCATGCGCGACCCGGCCGCGTTCGGCCGGGCCGTCCAGGCCCAAGTCCAGGCGGCGAGCCAGATCCTCGAAGGTCTCTTCGGCTTGCCAGGCCTAGATCCCGTCGAAGCGGGAAGGTCCTACGCGGCCTACGCCGAGCGCCTGCGTCCCTATCTGGCAGAGGTCGGGGCGATCGTCTCCGACGCCCTCGAGGACGGCAAGACCGTCCTGGCCGAGGGCGCCCAGGGAACGCTGCTCGACCTCGACCACGGCAGCTACCCCTTCGTCACCAGCTCCTATCCCACCGCGCCCGGTGCACTCATCGGCCTGGGCATCGGCGCCCGCCACCTGCGACGGGTTGTCGGCGTCACCAAGGCCTTCCAGACCCGGGTCGGCAGCGGTCCATTCCCGACCGAGGTCTTTGGGCCGACGGCTGAACGGTTGCGCGGCACTGGAGCCAACCCCTGGGATGAGTTCGGGACGACCACCGGCCGGCCCCGCCGCTGCGGCTGGCTCGACGGCGTTCTCCTGCGCTACGCCGTCCGAGTGAACGGCTTGACCGAGATTGCCCTCACCAAGCTGGATATCCTGACCGGCCTCGACCCCGTGCGCCTGTGCACCGCGTATTGCACGGACGACCAGATTCACCCGCAGCTGCCTGACTCCCCTGCCGACCTTTCGCCCTTCGCTCCAGCGTACGAGGAGCTGCCGGGGTGGGAGGAAGATCTCCGGTCGGCGCTCACCTGGGATGACCTGCCGCGAGCCGCCAGGGCCTACCTCGGCCGTATCGAGACGCTCACTGGCGCCCCCATCCGGTTGATCTCCGTCGGGCCGGAGCGCGAGCAGATCATCCGCCGGGAGGCCAGGAAATGAGCGCCGCCTCCGCCCCGGCGGAAGGGAGCCGTCGCTCTTGGCTGGGTCGCCTGACACCGGCCAACCTCCTCTTCCTGCTGCTCTGCCTGGCCGGGTTGGCCGCTTTCCTGTATCCCTTCTGGGCCACTGCCCTGCCCGCCTCGGCCGATTCCCGAATCCTGGTCCTGGCGTTCAGCGGCGCGGCCGGGCTGATCCTGGTGGGGCTTGTCGGCGAGGCTCAGGCTGGCCTCACGGCCCACACCGTCGCCATGCTGGGCACGCTCGTCGGGCTCAACACCGTGTTGCGGGTGATTGACACCGTTCTGCCCCTGCCCGGTGGCTTCACTCCGGTCTTTCTGCTGATCATCCTGGTCGGTTACGTCTTCGGCGCCCGCCTGGGCTTCCTCATGGGCGCATTGACCATGCTCGTCTCCGGCCCGCTCACCGCCGGCGGACTTGGCCCCTGGACGCCCTATCAGATGCTGGCGGCCGGCTGGGTGGGCATGGGCGCCGCCTGGCTTCCTCGAGGCAAGGGGCACCTGCCCTTCTTGCTCCTGTACGCCACCCTATGGGGCTGGCTCTATGGCGCCCTGACCAGCCTCTACTACTGGCCCTACCTGCTCCTTGCGCCGGATCTGGCCTGGCAGCCCGGATTGCCCTTCCTCGGCATCCTAGCCCGCTACGGCCGTTTCTATCTGGTGACCTCCCTGGCCTGGGACACGGTCGGCGCAGCCGGCAACCTGGTTCTGGTGGCTCTCCTCGGCACGCCCTTGATAAAAGCCCTCGAGCGCTTCCGCCGCCGGGCGCTCGTCACCTGGGAGCCCGCCTGAGCACGCTTGCCTCCTCCCCCGAGGCCTGGGCCCCGCTCGGCCTGCAGGACTAAGGCTCACCGCAGACGAACCCCCCGAGCGGGTATAATCGCCCCTGTTGCCTGAGACCCTGATGGCACTGGTTGTTGGCTGGATGAGCCGCCAGACCGGCTGCCGGGAGATCGCTGTTGAAAGCCAAACGTTGGCTTGTCCGTCTCGCCATTGTGGCCTTCGCCCTCGGACTGTGTGCCGCCCTGGCGGGATTCGTCTACAACGTGCCGTTCGTGCATGACCGGCTGGAGTGGCGCGTGGTCAACTTCCGCGCCCAGGTTTGGTACGCCCTGTTCCCGCCGGAGGAAGTCGTCTTCACCCCCGACCCGACCATCGCCGCCATGGTTCAGCAGACTCTGGCTGCCCTGACGCCCACCAAGACCCCGGCCCCCACTCTGGGCCCCACCGCGATACCCACGCTCACCCCTACCGCCACCCTCGAGCCAACCCCCATACCGACCTCGGTGATGCTCACCGGGATTCGTCACGAGTATCAGCACTGGAACAACTGCGGCCCGGCCAATCTATCCATGGCCCTCTCCTTCTGGGGTTGGCAGGGTGACCAGCGGGATACAGCTGCCGTCCTCAAGCCGAATCCGCGCGACAAGAACGTTATGCCCTACGAGATGGAGGCCTTCGTCGAGGAGCACACCGGCCTCCGGGCGGTCGTCCGGGTGGGAGGGGATCTGGATACCTTGCGCCGCTTCATCGCCGCTGGCTTCCCCGTCCTCATCGAGAAAGGGTTCGACGTCCCGGGGAAAGGGTGGATGGGGCATTACCAGCTACTGGCTGGCTACGACGACGCCAATCAGCGCTTCAGCGCCTACGACTCGTACGAGGGGGATTTCTCCGAAGGTCGCACACTGCCGGTCCCCTACTCCAGGATCGAAACGTACTGGCGCCATTTCAACTACGTCTACCTCGTGATCTACCCGCCCGACCGCGAATCCGAGGTCATGGCTCTTCTCGGCCCCCAGGCCGACGAGACCGCCAATTGGGAGTACGCCGCCCAGCGAGCCTCTGAAGACATCGTCGCCCTGACCGGCCGCGAGCTCTACTTCGCCTGGTTCAACCGGGGCAACAGCCTGGTCCACCTGCAGGACTACGCCGGCGCGGCTGCCGCGTTTGACGAGGCCTTCCAGATCAACGCTCAGCTTCCCGAAGCCGATAGGCCGTGGCGAATGCTCTGGTACCAGACCGGCCCCTACTTCGCCTACTACTACTCCGGGCGCTACGACGAGGTCATCAACCTGGCCACTTTGACCCTGAGTCGAATGGACGAGCCCATCCTGGAGGAGAGCTACTACTGGCGGGCATTGGCTCGCGAGGCGCTCGGTGATGTTCCCGGCGCCATCGAGGATCTGCGCACCAGTCTGCAGTATCACCCTGGGTTCGGGCCCAGCCTGACCGTCCTCGACCGGCTGGGCGCCGCTCCCTAACCAGCCGGCGCCAACGGGACCTGCGACCCGCGAAAGGCATGTGCCTTGTCTGACCCAGATGCCGCTCCTGCCAGACCCCGCTTCCGGCTTACCCATGTTGCCCGCTCCTCGCTCCTCATCGGGCTCCTGTTTGGCCTCGACAAGGCGCTTGGGCTTCTGCGTCAGGTCCTGATAGGCCGCCAATTCGGTGTCAGCGCCGAGTTGGACGCCTTCAATGCCGCCAACAACCTGCCGGACCTGCTCTTCGCCCTGATCTCGGGCGGGGCACTGGCCATTGCCTTCATCCCGGTTCTCTCGGAGACGATGGACCGTCGGGGGCGAGAGGCAGCCTGGGCCCTCTTCAGCCGCGTGGCGAACCTAGCTTTCCTCATCACCGCCGCGGCTGCGGTTGTCATCGCCGTCTTCGCCGGCCCGCTTGTTCGAGCCGAGCTTGGTATTGCCCCTGGTTTCAACCCCGAGCTCCAGGCGCTCGTGGCGAACCTTATGCGCCTGAATCTGGTCGCCACGCTCATCTTCTCCATCAGCGGGCTGGTGATCGCCGGGCTCCAGGCCAATCAGCACTTCCTTCTCCCGGCCCTGGCTCCAGCCATCTACGACCTGGGGCAGATCTTCGGCGCCGTCTTCCTGGCGCCAAGCCAAGGCTACCGGCTGGCCGGGATCCAGCTCCCTGCCGCGGGATTGGGCGTCTACGGTCTGGTCTACGGCGTGATCCTGGGCGCAGCCCTCCACCTGGTCGTACAGATCCCAGGCTTGATCCGCTACGGCTTCCGCTGGGCCCCTCGACTGGGCCTCGATGACCCGGGGGTCCACAAGGTAGCCGCGCTCATGGGCCCGCGCATCCTGACGATCGGCGCCTTCCAGCTCATCTTCGTCATCCAGGATAATCTTGCCTCTCGCCTGGACGTCGGTTCGGTAACGGCCCTGGTCTATGGCTGGCTGATCATGCAGGTCCCTGAGACAGTCATCGGCACCGCCATCGGCACCGCCCTGCTGCCCACCCTGTCGGAGCACTTTGCCCGTGGGGACGAGACCGCCTTTGAGGCCACTGCCGCCCGGGCGACGCGCGTCCTACTCGCCCTGACGCTGCCAATGGCGGTTCTCATGGCGGTCGTGTTGCAGCCGCTGGTTCAGGCTGCCTTTGGCTTCGACGCCCGAGGAACGGGTCTGGTGGTCTGGGCGGCCCGGGCCTACCTCGTGGGCCTGGTGGGGCACTCCCTACTGGAGATCGCCGCCCGCGCCTACTATGCCCGCCAGAACGCGCTGATCCCAATGGCCGCGGCCGCGTTCGGCGCCGTCCTCTTTACTGTCCTTGGAGTCGTCTTGTTTGGCCCGTTGCAGGCCAATGGCATCGCTCTGAGCAACAGCCTGGCCTTCACGGCGCAGGCGCTTCTGATGCTGGTCCTCCTGGCTCGCCGCTTTCCCGATCTCCTGCGCTTCGGCCGCACGCTGCTGCGCGCGGCGCTAGCCGCCGCACTGGGAGGCGGTGCTGCCTATGGAGTGCTTCTTGCCTTGGCCGGGTCGCCGCCGCTTCTGGCCGGGCCAGCTGCAGCCATGGTGGGCGGGCTGGTGATTGTCCCCTTCATCTGGCCGGAGTTGCGGGAGCTGGGCAGACTGTAGGGCAAATACCCCCTGCTCCCCCCGCCGTCCTCGGCGGGGGTATCCCGCCTGCCACACCCCCTGCTCCCCCCGCCGTCCTCGGCGGGGGCATTGCGCGATAATGTCCACGCCGCCTCTCGCGCGACAAGGGTCGAGGGGGATCCCATGACCTTTCGCTCCCATCATGACCCAACGCATCTCTACTTCATCACGGCCACGGTCTGCAGTTGGCAGCCTCTCTTCGCCGAACCAACCTTGGCGCGGATTGTCCTCGACAGCCTTGCCTGGCTCAGACGCAGGCAACGCATGGCGCTCTTCGCTTTTGTGCTCATGCCCTCCCATCTGCATGCCCTCGTGAAGCCTGAGGATTGCACGATCGGGGAGCTTCTGCAGACCTTCGGCTCTCACACCGCCCATCGGATCCTCAGGCAACTGCGCGATGATGGCCGCAACGAGCTCCTTACGCTTTTCCGCCAGCAGCGCCGCGATTCGCGCCACGAACACAGCCTCTGGCAGGACATTCAAGCCAAGAACATCCACTCCGCGGGATTCCTGCGTCAGAAGCTCGAGTACATCCACAACAATCCTCTGCAGAAGCAAGACCGCGTAGGTATGGCACGGGCCGACTATCCGTATTCCAGCGCGCGCTTCTACGATCGAGGGGTATCCGCGATCATCCCACTAGACGACATCCGAGAGTGGCTGTGACACGGGCCGCCGAGGACGGCGGCCCGCACAGGAGAATCGCCTCGCTCCCCCGCCGTCCACAACGGGGATAATGTGCGATAATGTCCCTGCCGCCGCTCGCGCGACAAGGGTCGAGGGGGATCCCATGACCTTTCGCTCGCATCATGATCCAACCCATCTCTACTTCATCACGGCCACGGTCTGCAGTTGGCAGCCTCTCTTCGCCGAACCAACCTTGGCGCGGATTGTCCTCGACAGCCTTGCCTGGCTCAGACGCAGGCAACGCATGGCGCTCTTCGCTTTTGTGCTCATGCCCTCCCATCTGCATGCCCTCGTGAAGCCTGAGGATTGCACGATCGGGGAGCTTCTGCAGACCTTCGGCTCTCACACCGCCCATCGGATCCTCAGGCAACTGCGCGATGATGGCCGCAACGAGCTCCTTACGCTTTTCCGCCAGCAGCGCCGCGATTCGCGCCACGAACACAGCCTCTGGCAGGACATTCAAGCCAAGAACATCCACTCCGCGGGATTCCTGCGTCAGAAGCTCGAGTACATCCACAACAATCCTCTGCAGAAGCAAGACCGCGTAGGTATGGCACGGGCCGACTATCCGTATTCCAGCGCGCGCTTCTACGATCGAGGGGTATCCGCGATCATCCCACTAGACGACATCCGAGAGTGGCTGTGACACGGGCCGCCGAGGACGGCGGCCCGCACAGGAGAATCGCCTCGCTCCCCCCGCTGCCTCGCCCCCGCTCCCCCCCGCCGTCCTCGGCGGGGGCATTCCCACTGCCACGCCCTTCGCTCCCCCGCCGTCCTCGGCGGGGGCATCCCTCCTACCCCGCCCCTCGCTCCCCCCGCCGTCCGCGGCGGGGACATCCCGACTGCCACGCCCCCCGCTCCCCCACCGTCCGCGGCAAGGCTCTCGGCTCGTGGGCTAGGCCTTGGCCGCCGAGGACGGCGGCCCGCACCGGGCACATCGAGGTCGGGCACTGTAGATCCAGCCGACGCAGCGCGAACTCCTGGCTGGACGGCGATCAAGAAGGGGCACGGATGGGATGGCGGGAGTGCATGGAAAGCCGGGTCAGGGCGCGGAACGGGCCGCCGAGGACGGCGGCCCACACTCCTGTCGCGCTCTGCTCTTCATGCTCCGTTGGGCCTACTGGCCGCTCTCTCTTTAGAGCTCCTCTTTCTCGTACGGCGTCCCGTCTGCGGCCGGCATGTGACCCCGTCCTACTACGCCAGCCAGGACAACCATTGTGGCCAGGTAGGGCGCCATCAGTAGGAACTCCGATGGGATCTGGACTCCCAGGATTGCCAGCTTGGTCGCCAGCGAATCGGCGAAGCCGAAGATCAGGCCCGCGCCAAACGACCCAAACGGCGTCCAGTTACCGAAGATCATGGCCGCCAAGCTGATGAAGCCTCGCCCGGCCGTCATCACCTCGTCGAAGCGGCCGACCGAGCCCAGAGTGAAGTAGGCGCCGGCGAAGCCGGCCATCATCCCGCCCAGCAGGACCGCCATGTATCGGGTCTTGAAGACATTGATCCCCAGCGTGTCCGCCGCCTTCGGATGCTCGCCCACCGAGCGCAGACGCAGCCCCCAGCGTGTGGAGAAGAGGGCGAAATGAACCACGAAGAGCAAGACGAATGTGGCGTACAGGAAGATGTTGCCATTGAAGGCGATCGGTCCCAGCAGAGGGATGCTCGACAGCCCCGGGATCGGCCAACGCTGAAACGTGCCCGGGTTGTTCAAAGCCTGGTACGCCTGCAGGAACTTGGCCGAGATGTACGAGGTGAAGCCGGTGGCGAAGATGTTGATCACCGTCCCCGACACGATCTGGTTCACCTTGTACTTGATCGAGAGCACACCGTGCAGCAGGGACATCAACGCGCCGGTGGCAATGCCCGATAGCAGGCCCAGCCACAGATTGTGGGTCACACTGCCCACCACCGTCGCCACCATCGCCGCCGAGAGCATCATCCCCTCGATGGCGATGTTGACCACGCCTGCCCGTTCGCAGAGCACGCCGGAGAGCGCACCCAGTGTCAGGGGCACAGCCCGCAGGAGGGTCGTTCCGAGCATCCCCACCAGGTTGAGCGATTGGCCCGCCGCTGCCCACACCAGGAACCCGAAGATGAAGGCCAGTGCGACCACACCCAGGATCAAGTTGGTGGTCCGGCCGAAACCGCGGGCAAGCTGAACGCCTCCCAGCACAGCCGCGATCACCGCCAGAACATAGAGTGTTGTCCTGGCCGGCAGGAGCCAATCCGGCAGCGCCCCCTCGCGCACGCCTCCAGGGGTCAGCACGAAGGTCGTAATCTGGTCGGCGGTCGTGGCGCGGGCGAAGAGCCAGTAGATGCCGAAAGCGATGACCAGGAAGAGGATACCCATCACTCGCTGGCGGGTCGGGGAGACGAATGTGACCTCTCGCCTCAGTGCCGTTGCAGTCATGGCCTAACCTCCCCACCCACGCACGGTGATCCCCCCTTCACCCTCGGCCGGCGCCTTCAGACGATACATCGTCCGTATGATCGCCGGTGCGGCGATGAAGGCCAGGATCGCGGCTTGCAGGATGGCCACGATGTCAATGGGGATGCCGGCCACGAGCTCCATACGGAGCGCTCCGGTTCTCAAGGTGCCAAACAGGAGCGCCGCCAGCACAACCCCCAGGGGATGGCTTCCTCCAAGCAGGGCCAGCGCAATGGCGTCAAAGCCGTAGCCCGAGGAAAAGGCCATCGCCAGGTTGTGGTTCAGTCCCAGCACCTCGTTGGTGCCTGCCAGACCGGCCAGAGCGCCTGAGACCGCCATCGCCAAGATGGTGGCCCTGGCGATGCTCATCCCGGCATAGCGGCCGGCACGCGGATTAAACCCAACCGTCCGCAGCTCAAACCCCCAGGTGGTCCGAAACAAGAACCAGTACACAAGCCAGGCCACGCCCAGGGCCACAAAGAAACCGGCGTGAAACCGGATCGGGTCCGCAAAGAAGCGGGGGAGCTCCGCGCTATCCTGGATCATGGGCGTGATCGGGTTGAGGGTCCCCGGACGCCGCATCGGTCCTTTGAGCAGCCAGTCGCTCAAGCGGAACGCGATGTAGTTCATCATGATCGTATTGATGACCTCGTGGCCACCGGTCTTAGCCTTCAGCCATCCGGGAATGAAGCCCCAGATCGCCCCTCCCAGCGCGCCGGCCAGGAGTGCCAGAGGGATGTGAATGATCGCCGGCAGGCCGGTGACCGAGTACCCCACGAAGGCTGCGAAGATGGCCCCGATGAAGATCTGGCCCTCTGCGCCAATGTTGAACAGGCCGGCGCGGAAGCCAAGCGCCACCGCTAACCCGGCAAAGATGTAGGGGGTTGAGGCAACGAGGCTCTCCAGGATCGGGTTGAAGGCCTGGCGGATCTGCGCCGCGTCACCGCTTTGCAGCGCCGCTGCGATCTGCGCCGGGCTGCCAAATGACCCGGCCAGCAGACCGGAGTACGCCACGGCCACCGTGTCCCAGGCCGCTCGCAAGCCGGCTCCGATCGAGACGCCGAAGGCGGCGTAGACCGACTCGCTGGTCGACACGATGACGACGGCCCCCACAAGCAGGCCGGTGATCACGGCCAGCACGGGCACCGCCACAACCCGGCCGATCGACCGCCATCCGGACTGTCGGCTAGGCGGCCCCGAGGTGACCTCTTCGAGGAGGACTTTGGTGATGCTTTTCTCTCTGGGTTTGTCTTCGCTCAAGGGAACCCTCGCTAGAACGTGACCTCGACGGTCCGCTTGCCGGTCGGTTCGCCTGCCTGCTCGACGCTGACGCCGGCCATCAGCAGGCCGACATACTCCTTGGTGGCTACCTCGCCCGGGATCACGGCGACGATCTTGCCCCGGTAGATCACCGCGATCCGGTCGGAAAGCTCAAGGACCTCGTCCAACTCCGGCGAGACCAGGAGAACGGCACAGCCTGCGTCCCGTTTCTCGACAATGCGCTTGTGGATGTACTCGATCGAGCCGACATCGAGACCACGTGTCGGCTGAGAGGCGATCATCAAGCGAATCGGCCGCGAGAACTCCCGGGCCACGATCACCTTCTGCTGGTTGCCGCCCGAGAGCGATCCGGCCAGGACCATCGGGCCCGGGGTGCGAATATCGAACTGCGCAATCAGCCCGGTGGCCGTCTCCAGGATGGCATTCCGTTGCAGGACGACGCCCCGGGCGAAGGGCGGCTGGTGATAAGTGCAAAGCATAAGGTTTTCACTTACCGTCTCTGCCAGCACCAGGCCATCCCGCTGCCGGTCCTCCGGCACGTGGGCTGTCCCAAGCTCGGTCACCTCCCGGGGCGTTGCCCGGGTGACGTCTTTTCCCAGAATCCGGATCGACCCCGAGAGCGTCGGGCGCAATCCCGTCAGGGCCTGAACCAACTCCGTCTGACCGTTACCCTGCACGCCGGCCACGCCCAGGACCTCGCCGGTCCGTACCTCGAAAGTAATCCCGTCCACCGCCACCTGACGCCGGTCATCCACCACCGTCAGGTCGCTCACCTCCAGCACGATTTCACCGACCTGGGCAGGCTTCTTCTCGACCTCAAGCTGAACCTCGCGACCGACCATCATCGCCGCCAGCTTGTTGCGGTCCGCCTCCGCCGGCCTGGTCGTGCCCACCACCGCACCCCGTCGCAGGACCGTGATCCGGTCGGCGACTTCGAGCACCTCGCGCAACTTGTGGGTGATAAAGATGATCGACTTGCCTGCCGCAACTAGGGAGCGCATGATCTTGAAGAGGTCGTCGGCCTCCTGCGGGGTGAGCACGGCCGTGGGCTCATCGAAGACGAGGATATCCGCCTGGCGATAGAGCAGCTTGATGATCTCCACCCGTTGCTGGACTCCCACCGGCAGATCGGCCACGTAGGCCAACGGGTCAACCTCGAGCTCGTATTCCTTGGAGATCTGGCGCACTCGCTCAGCCGCTGCAGCCCGGTCCAGGATCCCGCCCGCCCGGACGTTCTCCGCCCCGAGCATGACGTTTTCGGTAACGGTGAAGACCGGGATCAGCATGAAGTGCTGGTGGACCATGCCGATGCCGGCTGCGATGGCGTCGCTGGGCGACTCCACCATCAGCCGCTGGCCCCGGACGTAGATCTCGCCTTCGCTGGGCTGATACAGGCCGTACAGGATGTTCATCAGCGTCGTCTTGCCGGCGCCATTCTCGCCCAGCAAGGCATGGACTTCACCTTGCTCAAGACTCAGATCAATATGGTCGTTGGCCAGCACACCGGGGAATCGCTTCGTGATGCCGCGCAGCTCGAGGATAGGAGCCATGTCTACTCCAGGGGGATCGTGTGGGGAACTGGAGCCCTATTCTAGCATGCACTCCGGACAGGACAAAGCTGCCCAGGAGAGAGTCTTGAATGTCATTTCTGCGCGAAAGATGATGGGAACTCTCACTCCTCGCACGTGCCGTTTCAATACCCTCACTGGGAAGAGACGGACGAATCGGGGGCTGGACATGTTGACCAGCCCCCGATTGCCTAGCATAGCCGAGTCGGGCCTTGCACTCTATCGGGCCTACGGGGCAGCCTGCACCGGCGCCACCGAGATCGTGCCGTCGATGATGCCCTGCGTGATCGCATCGATCTCAGCCTGCAGGTCCGCTGACACAAGCGAAGCGAGGTCATGGTACGGCGCCAGACCCACACCACCGTTGGCGAGCGTCCCAACCACCAGGCCGCCTGCGAAGGTGCCTTCCACGACCGCCTGGATGGCCTCGAACGTCGTCACGTCCATGTTCTTCATGACAGAGGTCAGTTCGATCGAGGCGTAATCCGGGGCGGTCAGGTACCAGTCGCTGTCGACGCCGATGATGTAGGCGTTGCCGCGGTCCAAGATTGCAGCGGCGGTGCCCAGGCCGACAGGTCCGGCGACCGGCAGGATGATGTCGGCGCCCTCGTCCATCAGCGACTCGCCCATGCGGCGGCCGTCATCCGTGCTCTCGAAGTTTCCGGTGAATAGCCCGGTCTGCGTGACCGGATCCCAGCCGAGGACACGGACGCTTGTCCCGTGCTGCTGATTGTAGTACTGGGCGCCCATGTAGAAGCCATCCATGAAGATGGTCACGGTCGGGATCTGCATGCCGCCGAAGGTGCCGATCACCCCAGTCTGCGAGACGCCAGCCGCCAGGTACCCGGCCAGGAACGCAGCTTCATCCGTCTCGAATGACTGCTGCAGCAGGTTGGGGAAGTTTAGCCAGTTGACGTCCACGATCGAGAAGTTGACGTCCGGGTTAGCCGTAGCGGCAGCCGCGGTTGCATCGCCCAGCAGGAAGCCGACGGTGATGATCAGGTCGCAGCCCTGCTCGAGGAAGGCGTTGATGTTCCGCTCGTAGTCAGTCTGCTGCTGCGACTCGAGGTACTGGCCGTCAACGCCGAGCTGGGTCATCGCATCCGTCACGCCCTTCCAGGCGGTGGCGTTGAAGGACTTGTCATCAATGCCGCCGGTGTCCGTCACCTGGCAGATCAGAAAGCCTTCACCCGGCAGCGGCACTGCCGTCGGCGGGACTGCAGTCGGCGGCACGGCGGTTGGCGGCACGGCGGTCGGCGGCACGGCGGTCGGCGCCGGCGGTTCGGTCGGCTGGGCGCCACAAGCGCTCAAGGCCATCGCAAAGATA
>CAZEMA010000018.1:0-3765 GCA_964513155.1 uncultured Anaerolineaceae bacterium | reverse complement strand
CGCCGGCGGTTCGGTCGGCTGGGCGCCACAAGCGCTCAAGGCCATCGCAAAGATAACCATGAACGCGAGGGCGGCGTATAGTCTCTTCTGCATTTCGTTCTCCTCCAAGCTGTTTGCGGGAAGTCAGAATGGGAAACTCAGACGCGGTGTCATAGCGAAGTGGACGGGTATCACCCCTTTCTCTGTTGGCCAGACGGCCATTGGGATCGTCGGGCGATATGCCCAATGAATGGTTCCGTAATGATAACACGACTCGCCAGTAGGCGCAATGCGAGGCGCCGCGCCGCTCAGCGCTCCTCCCCTGTGGCCGGATCCACCCCGGGGTCCAACTCCCCGTCTGCCAGGGCCTGGTAGGCGGCCTCCAGCACCCGTTGCCGCCCCGGGCTCACGGCGCCTGCGTTCAGCCCGGCCAGCTGGATTCCGCCGTTCTCAACGGAGTACGGCCAGCCTCTCCCCTCTTCCCCGGCCAGCAGCGCCTCCAGCGCCTGGTCAACCAGCGCCTCCGGAGCGAACCTTACACCCCCCGCCAGTCCCTCCACCGCAACCCCGCGCGGCGGCTCACTTGTCCAGACAACCCACAGGCCGGCCTCGGCCAAGAGGCTCAGCCCGGCCTCCGCCTCCGGCCCCGGGACGGCAGAGACCACGTCCACCCCTTCTCCCGCCAGGGTCTCCGGCCGGACCTCCGCGGCGCTTGACTCCACCAACCGGCAACCCGCGCAACCGTAGCGCAGGCCATGCACGAAGGCCATCCGGCCGACCGCCTCGTGCTCCCCTCCCGTCCCAGTGATCAGGCCCACCGATCGTGTCTGGCTGACCAGCCCGGCCAGCACCCCCGCCAGGAACGACACCTGGTCGTGGCGTGCCCCGGGTTCCCCGACCGTGCTCAGCCTTCCCCCAGCGGTGATTCCCTCCGGATCGACGACGACCAGGGGCAGCGCACCGGCCCAACCGCTCGCTTCCGGCCCAAACCCGCCTCCGACCCAGACGATGGCCTGCACGCCCGGCGTCTGTGCCAGCCCCGTTCCATCGACCACGGACGGCGACCTGAGGCGCAACTCCATGCCATGCCTCGTCGCCCATTGCTGCAGCGCAGCCTCCAGCGGGCCGCCCTCGTCCTCCGTCACAAGGAGCAGCACCGGGATGGGCGTGGCGGAGGGGAGAGCCGTTGCCGTGGGTTCCGGCGTCGGCGTGGCTGTGGGACCGGTGGCCGGCAGGGTGCAGGAGGACAGCAAAAGCGCCAGGGACGCTGACAAGACCCAGACGATGGACCATAGACCATGGACGACGGACTTCGCCTTTGGGAGCATCGTCCGTCGTCTGTGGTCCATCGTCCGTCGTCCGCATTCCGCGGTCGCGCCCGTCAAACGCTTACTCCTCACCTTCCGCCTGCGGCAGCTCACCGTAGTCCAGCACCTCCCGCGCCTGGGAGCCCTGCTGAGCGGGCCCAACAATGCCTTTCTCCTCAAGATCGTCGATCAACCGGGCGGCGCGGGTGTAGCCGATCCGAAGCCTGCGCTGCAAGAGCGAGATCGAGGCCCGGTGCATCTGGCGCACGATCTCCACTGCCTCCCCAAAGAGGGCGTCCCCGTCCCCTTCCGAAGTCTCGACTTCCTCCCACAGAGGCGCCTGCTTGAGTGGGACGCCAGGAGGGATCGCGGGGCCGGGAGCGGCTGCCTGGGCAGCGGGCGGCGGGGTGCTCACTCCCATCAACCGCCAGTGATTGATCAGCCGGTTGAGCTCCCGCTCGGAAACGAAAGCACCCTGCATCCGGATGGGAGCGGGAGCGTCGGGGGACTGGAACAGCATGTCGCCTCTGCCCAGCAACCTCTCCGCTCCGGGTTGATCCAGGATCACCCGGCTGTCGACGGAGGAGGCGACCGCAAACGCGATCCGCGCCGGGAAGTTCGCCTTGATCAGCCCGGTGACCACGTCCACGGAGGGGCGTTGGGTGGCAATCACCAGATGGATGCCCGTCGCCCGCGCCAGCTGCGCCAGGCGGGTGATCACTCTCTCCGTTTCATCTGGGGCCAGCATCATCAGGTCGGCCAGCTCGTCGATCACCACGACCAGGTAGGGGAGCGGCTTCTGCCCGGCCTGCTGCGCCTTCTGGTTGAAATCGTCGATGTTGCGGGTCCCGTCCTTGGCAAACCGATGGTAGCGCTCATCCATCTCCCGCGAGACCCATTGCAGGGCGGGAACGACCCTCTCCAGCTCGACGACCACCGGCGCCAGCAGGTGCGGGATGCCGTTGTAGTAGGTGAGCTCGACCCGCTTGGGGTCAACCATCACCAGGCGCAGGTCATCAGGTGTGTTCTGCAGCAGCAAGCAGGCAATGATGGCATTCACACACACCGACTTGCCGGAGCCGGTCGTCCCGGCGATCAGCAGGTGCGGCATCGCTCCCAGGTCCGCCGAAACGGCGTGGCCCGAGACATCCTGGCCCAGGCCAATCCGCAGGTGGGAGTTCAGCTTCTGGAAGGCCTCAGCCTCCATCACGTCGCGCAGCGCCACCAACGAGATCTCGGTGTTCGGCACCTCGATCCCAACGTAGCCTTTGCTGGGCACAGGTGCCTCGACCCGGATCGAAGGCGCCGCCAGCGCCAGCGCCAGGTCGTCGGCCAGGGCCGAGATCTTGCTCACCTTAACCTTGATCCGCCGCCCGCCGCGGCCCTCAACGAAGTCTGGCTCAACCCCGAACTGGGTGATCGTCGGCCCCCGGTTGACCTCGACCACCTTGGCCGGGGCGCCAAAGGCCAGCAACGTCTCCTCGATCAAGGTCGCCCGCTCGCGATCGAATTCGTCATCGGCCTTGCCTACCGCCCCGGATTCGAGGACCTCGTGCATTTCCGGCAGGACCCAGGCCATCTGGGCGGAAGGCTGGGTCTCGTGCGAAGAGGGGAGAGGGGAAGCCAACTCGGGCTTGGCTGCCAGCGGGACGGCGGACGTGCCCACCTTCCCCGGCGGAGTTGACCGAAACGGGCCTGGTCGCGAACCGGGCGTAGCGACACCGGCCCGCCGACGTTGTCCGACGGTCTGCCTCTCGCCCAGGAACGGACGCCGTAGCCAGGATATGCCTCGCCCGACCGAAGCAAAGAGCTCCGGCACCGAGACACCCACCGTCAACACGATCCCGACCAGTCCCACCGCGACCAGGGCGATCACCGTACCCCAGAGGCCAAGGGCGCCTAACAGCGCTTGCAGCAGCACCGCCCCGATCAGCCCGCCCCCGCGGCCCTGGCGCGCCAGTTCCAGGGACTGAGCCCAATCCTGTGGAACGAGTACAGCTTGCATCGCCGATAGCAGCACCAGATACAGCAGCAGCGCCCCGATGACCTGCTCCGGCCGGAGGCGCGGCAGCCGGTCCCCAAAGGTCCGCACAACCAGCCAAAGGCCGCCCGCCAGGAAGCCCAACGGCAGGACGACCATGCCCCAGCCAAAGCCCCCGGCGAGCAGGTCCACCCAGGCGCGGCTGATCAATCCCTGCGTCGCCGAGAGCATGCTCACGATGCTGAACAGGCCCACGCCGATCAGGATGACCCCGATCAGATCGAGTTTGCGGTCAGGGGAAATGCCCTTGAACCGGATACCCGTTGTCCGGGCGCCCCGGCGGCGCCCCGCCCGTTTCCCGGATCGGTTCAAGCGAGGGGGTTTCAGGAGCTCAGCCAGCCGCGAGGCGACGCTGGAGCGGCGCCGTCCCCCGGCTTGCCTGGTCTTCTTGGCCACAGGAGGTCGCCTCCGGTGGGAGGGATTATAGCATAGCGCCCC
>CAZEMA010000017.1:30783-32825 GCA_964513155.1 uncultured Anaerolineaceae bacterium | reverse complement strand
CTTGAAGACAGACGAGCGTCCCGAGGGAGCCTCCAAGCAAAGCAGCCGCCACATTGCCGGGCCGTTCTCCGGAGAAGATGCGGATCTCCAGATCAGGGAGCAGGTGTGCCAACCGGAGGGCCTGGTGGACCTTGTCAGCCATGCCGCCGGTGACGTCTGTCGAGGCGGCGCCGGCCAGGCCGATGTGAGAGAGTTGCTCTTCCGTGAGGATGGGTAAGGGCTCGGGGTCCTCCGGGTAGTGGGCGAATACCCCCGGCTCGATGCCAGCCAGGAGCAGCCTGGAGGGTTTCAGATGCTTGGCCAGGTGGTAGAAGACGCGTTCGGTGGAGACGATTGTCGAGCCCCAGAGGCGGTCGAAGGCCACATCCCCGCCTACGACCGGCACCAATCCGGCCTGGAGGGCCCTTTGCACAGGTTCGACCGCCATCTCGACGATCTCGCCAGCTTCCGTGAGGGTCGACGCCGATGGCGGGAAGGCGAGCACCGGTAGACCCACCTGGCGAAGGGCATCAACCACCAGACGGTCCAGCCGCCCGGCGACCGACCAGACCTCGGCGAACCCGCGCCAGTCTTCGGGGCTGGAGGCACCCCGATGCGTTCTGTAGCGGGCGGCGGCGCTATGGCCGAAGGAGCCGGAGCCGTGGCCGATGACCAGACGGAGGTCGGGGCGTTGGCGGAGGCTAGCGGCGATCTCGCCGGACAGTCGCTCAAGCGCCTCGAGCCTGGGTGTCTCAGGAATGGCTTTGTCAGTGATCAATGAGCCGCCGAGCTTGAGGAAGATCATCCTCGGACCTCCGTGTGGAGGGCGCGAACGGCGCCGGCGGCGCGCAAGGCCGTCTCGATAGCGGCGATTCGGTCGGGCATCGCCAAGGCGATCATGTTCCCGCCAAGTCCCGCGCCCGAGAGCTTGGCGCCCAGGGCGCCAGCCGCGCGGGCCACGTCGATGAGCTTGTGCAAGAGAGGTGTTGTAAGCCGCATGGCTTCGAGCAACGCCTGGTTGTGATCCATGAGTGGTCCCAGATCGGCGACACGCCCATCTTGAATCGCGCGGCAGGCGCTCTCTGCCGTTTGCCCGATCGCGTCGAAGAGGGCCTCGTAACGCTCTGGTTGACGCTCCCATTGCTGGCGCACCCGCCCCACTGCGTCCGCGGTAGGGGAGGGTTGGCCGGAATCGGCGATGACAAGGTGGAACGGTTCGCCAATCTCGAAGGTCGACAGAGTCTGGCCACGCACGTAGCGTACCGGACGCTCGAAGGCGATGACGGTGTTATCGATCCCCGAAGGCGTGCCGTGATAGAGCCTCTCCACTTCGAAAGCCAGCGCCGACTGGCGTCCGACGGGGATCGGCCGGCCGAGGTGCTGTCCGATGGCGCGGGTGATGGCCACCGAGACCGCCGCGCCGGATCCCAGTCCAGCCGCGACCGGGATGGTAGAGGTCACCTTCAACTGCAGGGCGGGGAACTCCTTGAGGTGCAGCTCTTCAAGGCAGAGGCGCAGGAGGAGTCGGAGAGGATGGTTGGGGGGCGTCTCGCGCAACCAGGCTGAGAAGCGCACATCCGGTGCTTCGATACGCACCTCGCCGGGAGGCGCCTCGGAGAGGGTTACGACTTCTGCGGTAGCCTGCACCTGCCGGACGGGGACTGCGATGGCCGGACGGCCGTACACCACGGCGTGCTCGCCGAAGAGGATGATCTTGCCCGGTGCCGATGCGACGGTCATAGCCCAAAGTAGAGGATGGCGACGACGGAGAGCCCCCAGAGCATGAATGTGGCCAGAAGAGGCCGGTCGGTCAGGACCAGCTCCTCAGGCGCCCCGCCGGCATTGTTCATTTGGATGAGCAGGAGGTAGCGAAATAGGGCGTAGATGACGAAGGGGATGGTGAGCATCATCAGGTGGTTCCCGGGGAGGTTCGGCGCCGAGAACGTGTAGAGCGAGTACCCGACGATGGTCATGCCGGAGACGATGTTGATCAGCTGATCCAGGAGCGGGATGGTGTAGCCGTCGAGGACCGGACGATGGTTGTTGGCGCCCTCGGCCAGGAG
>CAZEMA010000017.1:8705-30683 GCA_964513155.1 uncultured Anaerolineaceae bacterium | reverse complement strand
GGATGGTGTAGCCGTCGAGGACCGGACGATGGTTGTTGGCGCCCTCGGCCAGGAGGACCATCTCCGCCCGCCGCTTGCCGAAGCCGATGAAGAGCGCCAAGAGCGTAGTGCAGACGTACAGCCAGGGGGAGAAGCGCATCACGGTCAGCAGGACGACGCCCGCCGCAACGCGCAGGACGAAGCCTGAAGCCACGATCATGACGTCGATGATCGGAACATGCTTCAGCCACAAGGAGTAGACCAGGTTGAGGGCGATGTATACGGTCGTGATGGCCCAGAAGCGCGTGTCCAGCGCCAAGCTGGCTGCGAGGACAAAGACCGTGAGCAGGATTGCTGCGATGATCGCCGTGCGCGGCTGGAGCTGACCGGAGGCCAGCGGCCGGTTGCGCTTGATCGGGTGCAGCAGGTCCTTGGGCAGGTCCGCCAGGTCGTTGATGATGTACACGAGTCCCGAGGCCAGGCAAAGCAGGACGAAGCCGGCGAGGATTCGCACCAGCGGGCCCAGGCTGAAGAGCTGGCGATCGAAGACCAAGGCCGCGAAGACAAAGGCGTTCTTCGGCCACTGCCGAGGGCGCATGGTCTTGAGAATTGCTCTAAGCATCGGCCGGATGATAGCAGGAAGGCGCAAGCGGAGCAAGAGAGAAGGATGGGGGAGAGAAGGTGGACGGTGGACGATGGAAGAGCAGTAAGGAGAATGGGGCGTCGGGTTCCCGGCCCGCAGCGCTCGGCGGTCGGCCGTCAACGGTCCATGGTCCCCCGTCCATGGTCTGTGGACCGTGGTCCATCGTCTGTTCTCCGGGTAGAATCGAGTCATGGGTGAGCGGGAGCGGCTGGACCTGCTGCTTGTGGCGCGCGGGTTAGTCGAGAGCCGGGCCTTGGCCCAGCGTCTGGTGATGGCCGGTCACGTCCGTGTCGGTGGCGAGACCGTCCTCAAGTCGTCCCAGCGAGTCGCGGCGGATGCCGAGATCTCGGTGGAGAAGGGTCCGAAGTACGTCTCCCGCGGCGGAGAGAAGCTGGAGGCCGCGCTTGCGTCCTTCGCGGTGCCTGTCCGGGATCGGGTATGTGCCGATGTGGGTGCCTCCACGGGCGGATTCAGCGACTGCTTGCTGCAACATGGGGCGGCTCGGGTCTATGCCATCGACGTCGGACACGGCATCCTGCACTGGCGCTTGCGGTCGGACCCCCGCGTCGTCGTGATGGAGCGGACAAATGCCCGCACCCTCCAGTCGCTTCCCGAGTCGATTCAGCTGGCGACGGTCGATGCCTCTTTCATCTCGCTCCGGCTGCTTCTGCCAGTGATGGCCAAGTGGATCACGCCGGAGGGCGATGTCGTCGCGCTGGTCAAGCCGCAGTTCGAAGCGGGTCGCGAAGCCGTTGGCCGAGGGGGGGTCGTACGGAGTGAGCAAGTGCATCGGGAGGTCCTGGCGGGGCTCCTGGCGGTCGCCGAGGGGATCGGGCTGGCGCCCTCCGGTCTGATTCGGTCGCCGCTGCGGGGCCCCAAAGGCAATATCGAGTTCCTGCTCTGGTGTCGCTTGGGCGGACAAGCGGCCGAGATCGCCCCTCTGGTGGACTCGGTCTTCTCACCCGTGAAGCGTTGAATTGCAGTCGCCTGAGCCATCAGAGGCGCCTTCAGCCCGCGCTGGCTGTCCTCAGGGGGATGAGTCGGGTATACTTCCAGAGGCGGGATATGGTTTCCCGCCCTTCATCGCCCGACGGCCCTAATGGACGCATCCCGAATCCGCAACTTCTGTATCATCGCGCACATCGACCACGGTAAGTCGACCCTGGCCGACCGCCTGCTTCAACTGACCGGCACGATCTCCGATCGCCAGATGACGGAGCAGGTGCTGGACACTATGGACTTGGAGCGGGAGAAGGGCGTGACGATCAAGGCCTCAGCCGTGCGCATGACCTACCGCGCCAAGGATGGCCTTGACTACGAGCTCAACCTGATCGACACGCCGGGTCACGTGGACTTTGCCTACGAGGTCAGCCGCGCCCTGGCAGCTTGCGAGGGGGCGGTGCTCGTCGTGGACGCCACGCAAGGCGTCGAGGCGCAGACCCTGGCCAACCTCTACCTGGCGCTTGAGTCCGACCTGCAGGTCATCCCGGTCATCAACAAGATCGACCTGGGTTCTGCCCGCCCGGAGGAAGTGGCGGAGGAGATCCACGCCTTGCTCGGGACCCCGCCGCAGGAGGTGATCCGGGTCTCCGCCAAAGAGGGCACGAATGTGGAGGCGGTACTTGAGGCAGTGGTGGCGAGGGTTCCTCAGCCTGGCGGCGACCGGGAAGCGCCACTCCGAGCTCTCATCTTCGACTCCCACTATGACTCCTACAAGGGCGTCATCGCCTACGTGCGAGTGATGCACGGTCGCGTCGCGGCCACGGATGAGCTGCGTCTGATGGCCACTGGGGCGCAGGCGCGCCCGATGGAGATCGGCTACTTTGGCCCGGGTCTCACCCCGAGCACCATCCTTGAAGCCGGCGAGGTGGGCTACATCGCTACCGGGCTGAAGACGGTTCGGGAGTCGCGGGTGGGAGACACGATCACCGGCGCTGCCCGCCCGGCGGATGTCGCGCTTCCTGGCTACCGCCAGGTGAAGCCGATGGTCTTCGCCGGGTTCTACCCTGTGGAGGGCGAGGACTACACCAACCTCAAAGAAGCGCTCGAGAAGTTGCAGCTCAATGATGCCTCCCTGGTCTTTGAGCCGGAGACTTCTCAGGCCCTGAACTTCGGGTTCCGTTGCGGCTTTCTCGGCCTGTTCCACATGGACATCGTGCAGGAGCGGCTCGAACGCGAATACGACCTGAATCTGATTGCCACGGCGCCGTCGGTCGAATACGAGGTACGCCTGCGCTCGGGGGAGACGGTGCTGATTGACTCGCCTGCCGATCTGCCTGTGGCGGATCTCATCGAGGAGGTCCGAGAGCCGTGGATGCGCATTCAGGTCTTCACCCCGGAGACCTACTACGGCGCGGTCATGGAACTGGCCACCAAACGTCGCGGCTCCTTCATCCAACAGGAGTATCCCGGCCCCGGACGGGTGGTGCTGCACTTTGACATCCCGCTGGCGGAGTTGATCATCGACTTCTACGATCAACTCAAGTCCCGGACCCGGGGCTACGCCTCCCTCGATTACCAGTTCTCTGGCTATCGCCCGGAGGATCTGGTCAAGCTCGACATCCTGATCAACGAGGAACCGGTGGATGCGCTGGCCATGATCGTCCACCGCCAGGATGCCTACCACAAGGGTCAAGCGCTGGTGTCCAAGCTCAAGAAGCTGATCCCGCGCCAGCTCTTCACCGTGCCGATCCAAGCTGCCGCTGGGGGCAGGGTGATCTCCCGGGCCAACGTCAAAGCGACGCGGAAGGACGTCTTGGCAAAGTGCTATGGCGGCGACATCACCCGCAAGAAGAAACTGCTGGAGAGGCAGAAGAAGGGCAAGAAGCGGCTGAAGCGAGTGGGCAGCGTCGAGATACCCCAGGAGGCTTTCATGGCCGTCCTCCGCCTGGACGAGGAGTAGGGGGAGCCGAAAGCATGGGATCGCGCCCGCTCGCGTGGCGGAAGCGTGCCTGGCCAGAGCTTGTCTACCCGGTGGGATTGGCCGCCCTCCTGTTGCTGGGTGGCTGGTTGCGCTTCGCCTACCCGGTGTGGGACGACCTCACCCACGCCAACCCCGATGAGCGGTATGTCGTCTGGCTGGCGACGACCGTCGACTGGCCGGAGACCTGGGCGGAGGCGCTCACGCCGGGGGTCAGCCCTCTGGACCCATACCATTGGCCCCCGGATGCCAGCTCACCGGGCCTCCACGTGCCTCAGGGGGAGGCGCGGAGCTACACGTACGGGCATCTGGCGCTCTATCTCGTGGGCCTCGGCGGCCGCGGCATGGCTGCCCTGGGCCGGGTCCTGCCTCAGCTGCCTCTCCTCGGCTCCCTGCTCAACCAGGACGGCAGCATCCCCTTCCGGCATCTGACGCTGTTCTCACGCTTCCTATCGGCTTTGGCGGGAACGGTGACCATCGCCATTAGCGCGCGGCTGGCCCGGCGTCTCTTCGGCCGGGCGGCCGGCCTGCTCGCCGCGGCGATGGTGGCCTTCGCCGTAGTCCACATCCAGGCTTCGCACTTTGGGACCTTCGACGTTCTGCTTGCCCTCCTCGCCTCGTTGACGGTGGATGCGTGCGTGGATTGGGCGCAGCGGGGTGGGTTCGCCCGGGCCGCCCGGGCGGGGCTCTGGCTGGGCCTCGCGCTGGGCTGCAAGGTGTCGGCCGTCTGGCTGTTTGTTCCTCTTCTGGTGGCAGCCCTGGCACCGGCGCTGGGCCCAGGGGCGCGAGGCAGGGTGGACCGAAAAGCACAGGCGGGCGAAGCTTCACCGCAGCCCTCGAGGGCGCCGGGTCCTGCCGCGCATCTCCTGCCGCTTTGCCTTGCCCTCGCGGTAGCGGCGTTGGTCTTCATCGTCACCAACCCCTTCGCCGTGCTTGAGGGGCGCCAGTTCCTGGCAGAGACGCAAACCCAGACGCTGATCGCCACCGGGCGCCTTGACGTACCCTTTGCGCGTCCCTACGTATCGACGGTCCCCTACCTCTATCCGCTCGTGCAGGCGTTCCGCTGGACGTTGGGCGCCCCATTGGCGGTTCTGGCGGTCATGGGGGTGGTATGGGGTGCCCTGCGCCTGTTCCTAGCCTTGGGGGCCGAGCTGGCGGTCCTGGTGGGCTGGATTCTGCCCTTTGGCCTGTACTTCGGCGGCATCTACGCCAAGTACCCCAGGTATCTGCTCCCCATCCTGCCCGCGGTCTTCGTCTTGGCCGCCGGGGCCTGCGCCTGGGTCACGCAGCTCAGGCGGCGACTCGGCTCCCTCCTCGCCCTCGGGGCCCTCCTGCCCACATCCGTCTATGCCTTCTCCTACACGGCCATGTACCGGGAACCTCACCCCTGGACTACCGCCTCCCGGTGGATCTATGCGAACGCCTCGCAGGAGGCGACGATTCTGCAAGAGCGATGGGACGAGGTCCTGCCCGTTCAGTGGGCCGCCGAAGGCCGATCCCCTTACGACTTCGACCGCGCCTGGATCGACTCCTTGCCCACGGAGGGGCCGCCGGAGCTGGAGGCCTATGTCCACGAAATCGCCCGGGCGGATTACTTCGTCATGGCAACCGACGTCGTGCTGACATCGGTTTCCCGGTCACCCGAGCGCCATGCCCTCGGCTGGGCCTTCTACCAGGTGCTTTTCTCCGGTCAGGCGGGATTCGAGCTGGTGGCCGTGGCCCACCGGGCGCCTTGCCTTCTCGGCGTCTGCCTCATGGACGATCCCGTTTCGGCGGCTGGGCTCGACCGGCCTGCCATGTTGGAGGCCTGGATTGAACGTGGGCTGAGCCTCGGTCCTGCAGACAGCTCCTTCACCGGGTATGATCATCCTTGGGTGCTCGTTTTCGCCAACACCGGAAGGCTGACGGAAGAGAGCCTGAGATCCCTACTGGTGTCGATGCTGCTCCAGGTTTGAACGCGAAGGTATAATCTGCGCCATTGCGCACCTGGGGCGGGGCCTGGGTGTTTCGTGAGGCTGGGGACACGAGCCCGATGCCTCCAGGTAGGTGCTTGGCCTGTGGCGACCGAAGTGTGAGATTCCTGCGGAGCTCTCATGGAACCGACTGTTGCGAGCCCAGCCCCAATCCCACCAAGACCTCGTCCCTCGCTTGCCGGCATGGTGCGCGACCATGCGACCGAGCTGCTTCTTGTCTTGATCCTCGTTCTTGGGGCGTGGCTAAGGCTCACGGGGCTCAATTGGGACGAGAACCAGCATCTCCACCCGGATGAGCGCTTTCTGACCATGGTGGAGAGCGACATCCGGTTCCCTGACAGCCTGGGACAGTACTTCGACACCGACCACTCGCCGCTCAATCCGCACAACGCTGGGCACGGCTTCTTCGTCTACGGCACCTTGCCCATCTTCCTGGTCAAGGCGCTGGCCGTCTGGACGTCCAACACCGGCTACGATCAGATCACCCTTCTGGGCCGGGCGACGTCGGCCTGCTTCGATCTGCTCTCCGTCGTCTTGGTCTACTTCATTGGCACTCGCCTCTATCGGCGCCGGGTGGGACTGCTGGCGGCTGCCTTCGCAGCCTTCTCGGTGCTCCTCATCCAACACTCGCACTTCTTGGTCGTCGATCCGTTCGCCAACACGTTCATCCTGGCTGGCTTCTACTTTGCGGTGCGGGCGCTGGATGAGGGTGGCTGGAAGAACCATCGGTTGTTCGGCCTAGCTCTGGGAATGGCCGTGGCTTCCAAGATCAGCGCCGCGCCTCTCGCGGGCGTGATCGTCCTTGCTGACCTGGTTCGCATCTGGCGAGCCGATCCCGACGGCAGACAGACTGAGTTCAACAAGGTCGTGCGCCAGCTGGCAGAGGCCGCGCTGATCTCTGTCCTCGTGTTCCGCATCTGCCAGCCCTACGCTTTCGCCGGCCCCGGCTTCTTCGGCGTCCGCCTGAACCCGCGCTGGTTGGCGAACATGGCTGAGATCCGCAACCAGTCGGCGGGCACCGTTGACGTCCCATTCGCGCTGCAATGGGCGAACCGAACCCCGATTCTCTTCGCACTGAAGAACCTCGTCCTGTGGGGCATGGGGCTGCCCCTCGGGGTGACTGCCTGGCTGGCATGGTTCTGGGCACTGCTTTGCATGGCCAAGGGAGATTGGAAACGCCACCTTCTGCCGGTGGTCTGGACGGGAGCCTTCTTCCTCTGGCAGTCCTCGGGATTCACGCCCTCCATGCGTTACCAGATGCCTGTCTATCCGACGCTTGCCCTTCTTGCCTCTTGGGGGCTATGGCAGGTGTGGGAGGGGGCCAGTCGGCTTGGAAACCGCTGGCGGAAGCTCGCCATGTCGGGCGCGGCGGTGCTGGGCGGCGGCGTGCTGTTGGCGACCTTCGCCTGGGCCGTTGCCTTCGCCAGCATCTACACCCGCCCCGTCACCCGGGTGGCGGCCTCGCGCTGGATCTTCAGCCAACTCCCGGGCCTGGTGAACCTCAACGTCGAGACAGCCGAAGGGAGCCTGCTCGAGCCGGTGCCGATGCCGCAGGAGTTCGTGCTATCCGATGGCGCCCCCATGACGGCCTCCTTCATCAACAACGTGGAGGGGTCAGCCCGCGCCTTCTTCCTGTCCAACGTCGCTCCGCTTACGCAGGACCAGGGCCCAGTCACGCTGGAGATCCGGCTGCTGGAATCGCCCGATCCTTCTTCCGAGATCGCGCGCGCCGCGTTCAGCGGTGTGCTTGACCCGGCTGCCGAGAACCGGATTGAGCTCCCCCTGGATGGCGCCGTCCCGGTGAGTGTCGGAAGGACCTACTACCTCGAGGCGGAGCTCTTGGGCCGGGGCGCCGTCACGCTTCGGGGCGGTGTCAATCTGATGGTTGCCACAGCCGAGGGAGACCAGGCCCAGCCTATCGACTTGCCGCGGGACATATTCTCGGTCGGGAGCAGCGCTCCCTACCTGGTCACCTTCACCAGCCACACGACCGGATCGGCCCAAGGGGTCCTTCTCCCGCACGTGACCGTCCTGCCCGCCCAAGACGGTCCCCTGACGGTCAGCGCGGTCTTGCTGGAGAACACGGACGCGGGGTCTCAGACCCTTGCCACTGCCACCCACACCATGCCTACGCCTCCGGAAGGCGAGACTCGCCTGGAATTCGCCTTTACCCAGGCGGTCGAGATCCAGTCGGGTCGAAGCTACAGCCTGCAACTCTCGATCGTTTCAAGCGGCGCGCTGCTGATGCGCGGTTCGGTCATCATCAACGAGTCGACCTGGGACGACGGCCTCCCGTTGCGTCTGGACGGCCGCGACATGGGCGGTCTATACACCGGGTTAACCCAAGAGCTCTATTGGGCAGACGAGACCGACGAGGACGGCAGCGGCGCCTCGGACAAGTTGGAGCGGCTCGTCTCGACGCTGGCCGAGGGCGACATCCTGGCCATCACCTCCAACCGCCAGTATGGGACGATCCCCCGGGTTCCGGTCCGCTATCCGCTCACAACCGCCTACTACCGCGCCCTCTTCAACTGCCCCGCGCCGGAGGCGATCTCCAGCTGCGCCGATCGCGCCAGACCAGGCCTGGTATCCGAGGGGCTTGGCTATGAGCTGATCGCCGTCTTCAAGAACAACCCGCGTATCGGGCCGTGGGAGATCAGTGACCAGGCAGCGGAAGAAGCCTTCACGGTCTACGATCACCCCGAGGTCTTCATCTTCGCCCGCATGCCGGGCTTCTCCGAGCAGAGGGTCGCCGATCTGCTTAACCGGGTCGATCTGAGTAGCGTAGTTCATGTGACTCCGGCCGAAGCCGGCGCGCCGCCCCGGGATCTTCTGCTCCCCGCCGATCGGTTGCAGGAACAGCGGGCTGGAGGCACCTGGTCGGAGCTCTTCAACCGCAACAGTTTGGTTAACCGATACCAGGTCGTAGCGGTCATCGGCTGGTGGCTACTGGTGGCTGCGATCGGCTGGGCGGCGCTGCCCATCACCCGGGCTGCCTTCCCGGGTCTGGCGGATGGCGGCTACCCCTTGGCCCGCCTCGTGGGGCTGGTGGTCGTGGCCTGGGGCTCCTGGCTGCTGGGAAGCTTTCGTGTTCCGTTCACGCGCCTGACGATCCTGCTAGTGGCCGCGGCCATGGTGGCGGTCTCGGGAGTCCTGGCTTGGCGCGACCGCCGGGGCCTCGCTGATTTCCTGAGGCGCAGGCGCAAGGAGATCCTGTGGGTCGAGGCCCTCGCACTGGTCTTCTTCCTGGTTGACCTGGGCATCCGGCTGGGCAATCCGGACCTATGGCATCCCTGGAAGGGTGGCGAGAAGCCGATGGACCTGTCCTATCTGTACGCGGTCCTGAAGAGTACCTCCTTCCCACCGTTTGACCCCTGGTTTGCCGGCGGATACATCAACTACTACTACTACGGCTTCGTGATCGTGGCCGTGCCGATCAAGCTCCTGGGGCTGAACCCGGTTGTTGCCTACAACCTGGCCATCCCTACCCTCTTCTCGCTCCTGGCGATGGCTGCCTACTGTGTTGGATTCAATCTGCTGGCGAGACGGATCGGGGAGGGGGAGGGCCGTTGGCTGCCTGTGCCGAGCGCCAGAGTGGCGGGCCTGGCAGCGGCAGTAGCGGTCGTGATTCTGGGCAACCTGGGCATTGTCAGCATGGTCTACAACGGCTTCGTCCGTCTGGGCACGCCGGAGGGCCAGCCGCCCGGTCGTTCCATCATGGGGCTGGTGGATGCCTCGCGGGGCGTGGTTCGATTCCTGGCGAACCGGACGCCGCTGCCCTATGGCGCCGACGCCTGGTACTGGGACCCGAGCCGGGCAATCCCAGCGGGCGCAGGCGAGGCGGGGCCGATCACCGAGTTCCCGTTCTTCACCTTCCTCTATGCGGACCTGCATGCGCACATGATCAGCCGGCCGGTGGCGGTGCTTTGCATCGCCTGGTGCCTGTCATGGCTGCTAGCCGCGGGTCAGAAGCGGGTCCTCAAGCTGCCCGGCGCGATGCTGGCGGTCTTCATTGGGGCGCTAGCCTTTGGCGCCATCCGGCCGACGAATCTCGGGGACTATCCGGTGTATTGGGGGCTCGGGGCTGTGACAGTCGTTGTCGCGGCCTGGCTACGGAGAGGCCGGCCGAACCTGGGCGTGCTCCTGGAAGCCGGTGTGGCGGCCATCGGTCTGATTGGCCTCACCTATCTCTGCTACCTCCCCTACTACCAGTGGTACGGCCAGGCCTATGGGGCCATCGAATTATGGCGCGGCTCCAGGACGCCCCTGAGCGCCTATCTGACGGTGCACGGCGTCTTCCTCTTCGCCATCCTATCGTGGATGGCCTGGGAGACCGTGCAGTGGTTGGCGAAGACGCCTCTTTCCGCGCTGTCCAAGTGGCGGGCCTACTTTGGCCCGCTGGGGTGGTCGGTGTTATTCCTCCTGGCGGCCATCGTGGTGTTGGCATTCCTCGGCTACGCCATTGCGCCTCTCGTCATCCTCATGATGGTATGGGCCGGGATCCTGATTCTGCGCCCAGGGATGGAGCTTGAGAAACGCATCGTCCTTGCGCTGACAGGCGCAGGCTTAGCCCTCACCTTCCTGGTCGAGGTCGTCGTCATCCGGGGCGACATCAGCCGCATGAACACGGTGTTCAAGTTCTACCTTCAGGTGTGGGAGATGTTTGGCTTGGCCGCGGCTGCCTCCTTAATGTGGATGTGGGAAGGAATCCAGGCGTGGAAGCCCTCCTGGAGGCAGGCCTGGGGCGTGGCGATGGGGGTGCTGGTGGTCTCGGCCGCGATGTACCCGATCGTGGCAACGGTCGCCAAGATACGTGACCGCATGGCGCCAGAGGCGCCGCACAACCTGGACGGCACGGCGTTCATGCCGTTTGCCACATACCACGATGTCGGGACGTCGATCTCGTTGGCGGAAGACTTCCGAGCGATTCAATGGATGCAGGATCAGGTGCAGGGTTCGCCGGTGATCGTCGAAGCGAACCTGCCGGAATACCGCTGGGGGTCGAGGTTCACGATCTACACCGGTCTACCGGGCGTCCTGGGCTGGAACTGGCACCAGCGGCAGCAACGGGTCCTGGCCGGGGACGCAGATGTCTGGCAGCGGGCCTTCGACATCAGTTCCTTTTACATGAGCTCTTCGGTTGATCTGGCGCGGGACTTCCTCGCGCGCTACCAGGTCCGGTACGTGATTGTCGGGCAACTGGAGCGAATGTACTACGAGGAACTCTCTCCCTGCCTCGTGGACGAGACCGAGGCGGGGGTGAGGTGTGACATGACGGGCAGGGTCGTCGTCCGTGACTGCGGTGCCTGGTGCCATTTCGACATTGCCCCCAGCGAGTGCACCGTGACCGATGCCCAAACGGACCCAAGCGCGCTGACTTGCCCAACCCAGGGGCTGGCGAAGTTCGAGCGGATGGTCGCCCAGGGGCTTCTCCGGCAGGCCTACCGCGACGGGGGTACGGTCATCTATGAGGTGATCCAGTGATTGGCTCATGGCTCGCTTGGTGGCTTGTCAGCAGCCTGCTGGGAGTGGGAGCATTTCCCATCGCCTATCGGCTGCTTCACCGACTGCCCGATCGCGGGTATGGCCTCAGCCGAGCTGCCGGCATCCTGGCCGCCGGGTATCTGCTCTGGTTGGGAGCCTCTGTCCGGATGCTCCGGAACGACCTGGGCGGGGCGCTGGCGGCAGTTGTGGTTCTTCTGGCGCTGGGGGCATGGGCCGGTAGCGGGAAGTGGGGCGAGATCGGCCGATGGGTTTCCAAGCGCTGGCGTTCTGTCCTGGCTTGGGAGCTGCTGTTCCTGATGGCCTTCGGCTGGTGGGCTTTTGTCCGGGCCAACAATCCGGAGATTGCCTGGACCGAGAAGCCAATGGAGCTCGCCTTCCTCAACTCCGCGCTGCGGTCATCGAGCTTCCCTCCTGCCGATCCCTGGCTCTCTGGCTATGGGATCTCCTACTACTACTTCGGCTATGTCCTCTTGGCGTTCGTGGCCCGGCTGACCGGCGTGAACGGCGGCGTCGCCTTCAACCTTGGGAACGCCCTCTGGTTCGCTCTGACCGCTTGTGGCACGTACTCCGTCCTCTATAACCTCCTGGCCAGCCGGGAGGGCAAGCCCCGCCTGGGGGCGCCCCTTCTGGGCCCGCTCTTCGTCCTCATCTCAGGTAACCTTGAGGGGATATTCGAGGTCGCGCACGCCCGCCATCTATTCTGGCAGACGCAAGCAGACGGTACACTGACCTCGGCCTTCTGGGCCTGGCTTGGCCTGCCAGACTTGGCAAGTCCCCCGACCACGCCGGTTAGCTGGATCCCCTCACGCTTCTGGATGTGGTTCCAAGCCTCCCGTGTCGTGAATGACGTCGGCCTGGCAGGTAGGGTGACGTCGGCCAGTCCCATTTCCGAGTTTCCGTACTTCTCCTTCCTGCTTGCCGACAACCACCCACATCTCCTGGCGCTGCCGTTTGTCTTGATCGCCATCTCCGTCTGCCTCAACGTCTTCCTGGCGGGACGCAGGGAAGACTTCCGCTTGAGCAGCATCTCGGTCTCACGGAGGACGATCAACCGGCTTGGCCTTGTGGCCCTTGCCGGGCTGCTTCTCTACCTGGGGATGCGGATCGGTGCCGCCGTCTCACAGGGCGCTCCGGCCGGGGAGATCCTGGTGTTGGCCGTCAAGAGCTCCCTCCTGGCGGCGCTCGGCCTGGGCATGCTGGCCGGGTTCGGGCTGCTGGTCATGGGGGCGATTCCCTCCTTCTTGCCCGCCCAGGAGTTCTGGCTCTCGGCATGGGTGTTTGGCAGCCTGGCGTTCCTCAACTTCTGGGATTTGCCGATCTATGTGAGTCTGCTCCTCGCCGCGGGGCTGTGGTCCGGCAGGGGGGAGAGGCTGGGCGACGTCTTGCGAAGGGTGGCGGGGACCGGGGCCGGGCTCATCTTCGCGGCAGTTTGCTTCTATCTGCCCTGGTATCCGACGTTTGCCTCGCAGGCCAGCGGCATCCTTCCCAACCTGGTATTCCCGACCCGGTTGACATCCTTCCTGATTATGTTCGGCATCATGCTCAGTCCGATCCTTGCCTGGCTTGCCTGGCAGACCTGGCGTGAGCGGCGGCAGGGCGGCTTGCGCTTTGCCGCGACCGTCATGTTTGGCGCCCCGCTTGGCCTGCTGATCATCTCGTGGATTCTGGGGGGCCTCGCCTGGGCAGTCGCCTCCCGCACGCCAGGAATGCTCCAGGGGATCCTGGATAGCCTCGGTATCGTGGACATTCAGACGGCAGTCGGGGACATCTTGCTCCGCAGGCTGAGTAACTCGTGGACGGCCTTGGTGTTGGGGTTAACGCTGGCCTTGATCGCCTTGCTGCTCAGGCACCGGCTGGAGCGTCCTCCTGAAACAGAGAGAAAAGGGGATCCCATGCAGCCCTTCGTCCTCCTGCTGTGTGGGATTGGCGCCTTGTTGATCATCGGACCCGAGTTCCTGTACATCAGGGATCTCTTCGGGGTCCGCATGAACACGGTGTTCAAGTTCTATTTCGCTGCCTGGATGATGTGGGGCCTGGCCGCCGCGTACATCGCGGTCGATCTGTGGCCGAAAGGCCGTTGGCGCTGGCCCGGGGACTTGAGGGTGCTGGCCCTGGTGCCGCTGCTGCTGGGGCTTGTGTATACGCTGACCGCGACCTGGGCCAAGACCGAGGGCTTCCGGCCGTCCGTTGCGAGAACGCTAGATGGCACGGTCCACTTGGCGCTTGTCAGCCCGGACGACTACGCCGCCACCCTGTGGATGAATACGGTCCTTCCGACGGGCGTCGTCGCCGAGGCAGTGGGCGGAAGCTACTCGGACGAAGGTCGCATCTCTGCTCACACAGGCCTGCCGACGGTCATCGGCTGGCCGTGGCATGAGGTCCAGTGGAGGGGAGACGCCGCCCTGCTTGGATCCCGCGAGGACGATGTGCGCCGCCTCTACCAGACGCGGGACTGGCTGGAGGCCGAGGCGATTCTCGAGCAATACGGCATCGAG
This sequence comes from uncultured Anaerolineaceae bacterium, assembly GCA_964513155.1. Lineage (GTDB taxonomy): Bacteria > Chloroflexota > Anaerolineae > Anaerolineales > E44-bin32 > DATEAV01. Next base: position 17,168 of record CAZEMA010000017.1, on the reverse strand, counting down.
TACGTCTATGTGGGCGACCTGGAGCGGCAAGCCTATCGGCCGTTGAATGAGGGCAAGTTCCAGTTGTTCATGGACATGATCTACCAGAGTGGCAGTGTGACGATCTACGCTGCCCGACCCGGGGGCTGACTTGATGAATAGGCGATTCCTGCGGCTACCTCTTGAGGCCATCCTGTATCTGATCGTGCTGGCACTCGGGGCCTGCCTGAGACTGGTCTCTCTAGGCTGGCCCCCGCTGACGGACGCTGAAGCGACGCACACTCTGGCCGCCGCAGCCGTAACCCCGTTTGCCTCGCCCTTCTGGACGGAGGAACGGGCTGTGCCGACCTCGGCGGCCTACCAAACCCTGACCGCTGTGCTGTTCCAGCTCGGCCGGATGGGCGACATGTCGGCGCGCGTGATCCCGGCCCTGGCGGGAATCGGCCTGGTTCTTGTTCCTCTGACCGTCCGGCGGAGGATCGGCGCCGGGAACGCCCTGGCCATGGCTTTGTTGCTGGCAATCTCACCCGCCTTGGTGGCGACGTCTCGCACGGCGGGAGGAGACTCGCTTGCTGGTCTGGGGATTCTGCTTGCTGTGGGACTGATTCTCGGTTTGGAGCCTGGCCAGTCATGGCGTTTACGCCTTGCAGGCGCGTCTCTGGGCCTAGCTCTCGCCTCCGGTCCGTCCGGCCTCACGGGTCTGCTCAGCCTGGCATTGGCGGCAGCGGCAGCGGTGTTCATGTGGGGCCTGCCGGCTCCACGCTCCGTCGAGGCGGGGGAGGGGAAGGGAAGAAGGGATGGCCTTCTGATCGGCTTGGCAGTGTTGCTCGGGCTTGCTGGAGGCCTCGGGTTGTTGCCCAGCGGGCTGTCGGCGCTCGGTGAGGGTCTGGCGTCCTGGCTGCGGGGGTGGACATCCATGGGACGCGTCCTGCTCCTGACCGAGTTGGCTGCTCTGCCGATCTACGAGCCTCTCACCTTCGTCTTCGGGGTTATCGGAATCGTCCTCTGCCTTCGCGAACGGGACACTCTGGGGAGGCTGGCTGCGATCTGGGCTGCGGCAGCCCTCCTTGTGGCGCTGGCTTACCCCTCCCGCAACCCGATGGACCTGGTCTGGGCAGTCTTGCCGCTCAGCTACCTGGCGGCGCGGACGCTGACGAGGATGATCGAGGACGCAATCGCCCACTGGTCATGGGAGGCGCATGGGGGGCTTATCGCCGTCCTTCTTGTGTTGGCGGCCATCGCTGGGCTGCAGCTGGAGATGTACGCCGTTGGCCGCGGCCCGGGCGTGCTCTTCGTCGAACCATGGTGGGGCTTGGCCTTCGCCGGTCTCATCCTCTTCGTGGTCGCTCCAGTGATGATTGTCCTTTTCGGCGTGGGGTGGTCGAGGGACTCGGCGGCGGAGGGAGCGGGGGGAGCACTTGCCCTGGTGCTTCTCTGCCTGGGCCTCTCTGCCACCTGGCACTTGAGCCTCGCCCCGGAAGCGGCGAGCAGCAATGAGCTCTGGCGGCCACAGGTAACCACGCCGATACTCCCGTTGTTCGATCGGACGCTGAGGGAGATCTCGCAAACCCAAACGGGCCGGAGCGACGCAATGCCTCTGGCCGTCGCAGGGGAGATCAGCCCTTCTCTGGCATGGGCCGTCCGCGATTTCCGGCGCTTTGAGGCGGCCAGCATGGAGGAAACCCCGTCGATCGTCTTGGCGCCGGCGGGAAGCGATCTTGCCGGCCTCCAGGTTGACTACGTGGGGCAAGAGCTGGCTATCGGGGAACGATGGGGTTGGAGTGGTGTCCTGCCCCCGGACCCGATTGTATGGCTGGTGCGCCGTCAGGCGCCGGCTGAGATCGACCAATGGCTGCTGCTTGTCAGGGTGGATGTGGCCACGTTCGGGACGTTGACAGAGCTGCCCGACCAGGCACCCTAGGAGCTTAGTCTGCAATGACAATCGCAAGCACAATTGCCATCGATGGTCCTGCGGCCTCCGGCAAGTCGACGCTGGCTCAGCGGTTGGCCTCCAAGCTTAGCTACCTGTACCTTGACACGGGGGTGATGTATCGCGCCGTCACGCTGGCCGCGTTGCGAGGCCGCCTGGACGTGGCGGACGAGGAAGCCGTGACCTCGCTGGCGCAGGCGATCTTGATCGACGTCCGGCAGGCTTCCGTTGCCGATGGCCGGCAATACGATGTCTTGCTCGACGGAGAGGACGTGACCTGGGCAATTCGCACGCCGGAGGTCGAGGCCGACGTCTCGCAGGTCTCGACCTATCCCGGCGTGCGGTGGGCGATGGGAGAACGCCAGCGGGAGATCGGTCTGCGGGGGCGGGTGATCATGGTCGGGCGGGACATCGGGACGGTCATCCTTCCCAACGCCGACCTGAAGATCTACCTGGACGCCACGGTGGAGGAGCGTGCCCGCCGCAGAACCCAGGAATCCCTGGCCCGAGGGGAGCGGCCGGACTACGATGAGGTTCTGCGCTCGATGCGGGAACGAGACCGCATCGACTCGACCCGCGAGCACGCGCCCCTCAAGGCCGCTCCTGATGCGGTCGTGATCGAGTCGACTGGCCTGTCAATCGATGAGGTCGTCGAACAAGCTCTCCGGCATGTGAGTGGCGGCAACGCCGCATCCCAGACGGGCGGGGATCGCCCGACCGTGGTCATCCCCTGGGGCGTGCGGCTCTTTCGCGCGGTCGCACGGCCGGCCTTTCGCCTCCTGTTCCACATCCTCTGCCGTATCCAGATCGAGGGTAGGGAGAACATCCCGGCAACCGGTGGATACATTGTCTCGGGCAATCACATCTCGATCGTCGATCCCCCTTTCGTTGTTGCCTTCTGGCCGCGCGCGGTCGAGGCGGCAGGAGCGGTGGATGTCTTGGCCCGACCGGGTCAGGGGCAGCTGATGCGCTGGTATGGCGCGCTTTCGGTTCACCGGGGCGAGGCAGATCGGGCTTTGCTCGAAGAGATGGTCCGGCGGCTGAAGGCTGGATTGCCTGTCTTGATGGACCCCGAAGGTCGGCGGTCGCATGTGCCGGGGATGCAGGAGGCGAGGCCGGGCGTAGCCTATGTGGCAGCCAAGGCGGGGGTGCCCGTCGTCCCGGTGGGCGTCACCGGAACCGAGTCGGCCACGGCGGCCTGGAAGCGCGGTCGGCGGGGCTCGTTGAAGATGGTCATTGGCCAACCTGTCCGGCTCCCGCCAGTCGATTTCCGGGCGTCCACCCGCAAGCAGCAGCTGAAGGCGAACACCGACGCATTGATGCACGCGATCGCGGCCCTGTTGCCCGAGGAGTACCGCGGCCTGTACCGCTGAGGCGCGAGTCCGGCGGTTGGTGCGAAGACCTCGCCAAGAAGAGGGGGGATGGGGTCTAGGCCGGGGGTGAAGAGAAGTCTGCGTGGCATATCTTTAGGATCAGGGGGCCAGGGAAATCGGCCCTGTCAGAGCGACCCATTCGCAGTGCCATGGTCGCCTGGGGCCGTGGACGGGCGGCGAGGAATGACATGCAAGGGATGACCATCGGTGACAATTCGGCTGGCGCTGCCGGACCCTACGACCACGCGCGCCTCGAGCGCAGGCGGCAGATCCTGCGCTGGATGGTCCGCGAGATCGGCTTCCGCTTCTTGGCGAAGTTTGACCGGGTGGAAGGTCTCGAGCACTTTCCGGCCACCGGCCCGGCAATCCTGATGATCAACCATATCGCCTTCGTGGATCCGATCGTGGTCCTGGGATGCCTGCCCCGCAACATCGTGCCGATGGCCAAGGAGGAGGTCTATCGATACCCGGTATGGGGCATCTTCCCCTGGTTGTGGGGCGTCATTCCGGTGCGCCGGGGGGAGGTCGATCGGCGGGCGCTTCGCCACGCGCTGGCCGTGTTGCAGGCAGGGGAGGTGATTCTGGTCGCGCCGGAGGGCACCCGGGGCCCAAGCCTGCGGGAGGCGAAGGAAGGGGTGGCCTACTTGGGGGCCAGGTCGGGGGCGACGATCATTCCCGTGGCTGTGGAGGGCACGTGCGGCTTCCCGGCGTTGAACCTGGCACGATGGCGAGAGCCGGGGGCAGTCGTCCGCCTGGGACGGGGGTTCCGCTTCCGTGCCGAGGGAGGGCGGCCGGGCCGCGAGGTGTTGCGCCAGATGACCGATGAGGCGATGACCGTCCTGGCGGAAATGCTCCCCGCAGAGCGTCAAGGCGTGTATGCTGCGCGTGTAGGGACGCCCCCCCGGTTGTTGGACTTCGTGTAGCCATTGACACGGCCTCAAAACCTGAGGGTAGGCGTGACGATTGGGAAGGAGTACAATGCAGGAGCAGGTGCAAGCATCTCCTGGTAGGAGGCTGTGGGCGGGAACAGAGTGATTGTCTCAGACAGCGCATGGCCCCGATGAAGTCGTCGGGGTGACGAGGATGAGGGTTCCCCGCCGCATGGCGGGGCCAACCGGAGCGAACAGGCGGCTCCCCACCGCCTGCCCGGGAAAATCGAAGGATCAGCGGATGCCCTCCGGGCGCACCACCGCCCGCCAACAAGACCAGTCAACCCTGCGGGAAACGCCGTCCTGGTGACAGCACGGACAAGGACCGCGGGGAGTGGTGTCAGCCAGTCTCATCGACAATCGAAACGGAGATAGCCATGTGCGGCATCGTTGGTTACGTCGGCGCGCGCGAGGCTACGCCGATCATCCTGGAAGGTCTTCGCCGGCTGGAGTACCGCGGCTACGATTCGGCGGGCATCGCCGTGATCCACCAAGGTAAGATGGAAGTCCGCCGGGACGCGGGCAAGCTCCGCCGGTTGGTCTCCATGGTAGAGGCGGATCCCCTTCAAGGTACGGTGGGAATCGGGCATACCCGCTGGGCAACCCATGGAGAGCCAAATGCACGCAACGCTCACCCACATGTCGGGGCATCGGGTGAGGTCGTCGTGGTCCACAACGGCATCGTCGAGAACTTCGTGATGCTCCGGGAGGAGCTGGCCGCGGAGGGCGTGCACTTCAACTCGGACACGGACTCTGAGGTCATCGTCCATCTGGTCGAGCGCTACCTGGCCATGGGGGACGATCTGGCGAAGGCAGCGCGCAACGCCATCCGGCATCTGAAGGGCGCTCATGGGATCGTTCTCCTGTCGGCGCGTGAGCCCGACCGGATCGTCGCGGCCCGGGTCGGGAACGCCGGAGGAGTCGTCATCGGTGTCGGCGAGGGGGAGATGTTCGTGGCCTCGGACATGCCTGCCATCCTCGAGCATACCCGCCGGGTGGCGTTCCTAGAGGCGGGCCAGTTGGCAGTCGTCACGCGCGAAGGGTTTCGAGCCTGGACCCTGGAGGGGGAGCCCGTCTCGCTGGATGTCCAGCCCGTGCTCTGGGACCCGGTGTCGGCCGAGAAGGGGGAATACCGGCACTTCATGCTCAAGGAAATCCACGAGCAGGTCCGCTCGTTGACCGACACGCTCGCAGGCCGTGTCGACTTCGAGGCGGGCGAGGTTCTTCTGCCCCAGCTGAACCTATCTCCTGACCTGGCCAAGCGCATCCGCCGGATCATCATTATTGCCTGCGGCACGGCTGCCCATGCCGGTCTTGTCGGAAAGGTGCTGATCGAACGGATTGCCCGGCTGCCGGTTGAGGTGGATATTGCTTCGGAGTTCCGCTATCGGGAGCCGATTGTAGAAGAGGACACCGTGGTGCTTGCCATCAGCCAATCGGGGGAGACGGCCGACACTCTGGCAGCGATGGATGAGGCGCGCCGCCGAGGCGCCCTGCTATGGAGCATTGTGAACGTCTTGGGGTCGCAGGCGATGCGCATAGCCAACGGATGCATCGCGATGCAGACGGGCCCCGAGATCGGGGTCGCCTCCACCAAGGCGTTCACCGCGCCTCTAGTGGATCTCTATCTCCTGGCAGTCCTTCTGGGGCACATGCGGGGCACGCTGGAGGACGGCAAGCGCCGCCAGCTTGTGCGCGACCTCCGGCTGCTGCCGGATCTTATCGGGAGGTGTCTGGACCGGGAGGCCGATGTCAGGAAGGTTGCCCTGACGCTAAAAGACGCGTCACACTGCCTCTACCTCGGCCGCGGCATCAACATGCCGATCGCCTACGAGGGAGCGCTCAAACTCAAGGAGATCTCGTACATCCATGCCGAGGCTTATCCGGCGGGAGAGATGAAGCATGGCCCGATCGCGTTGGTGGACAGGACGATGCCTGTCCTGGCGATTGCGGTAAGGGATCCCTGGCACGAGAAGATGCTCAGCCAGATCGAGCAAGCGAAGGCCCGAGGCGGTGTCGTGGTGGCGGTCGCCACAGATGGCGATGAGGCATTGTCCAACCTGGTCGACCATGTCCTGTGGGTGCCCGAAACCCCCTGGCTGCTGAGCCCTGTGACAACGATCATCCCGCTACAGTTGCTTGCCTACCACATCGCTGTCCTGCGGGGCGCCGACGTTGACCAGCCCCGCAATCTGGCCAAGAGCGTGACGGTCGAATAGCGCCTTTCTCGGGGGGGAGACAGCCTCGGAGGGCGCCGGTTGGGGGCCGGGCGACGGCCCCAAACGCAGACAGCCCATGAAGAGGGGCGGCTCACTTCGCGGGCGATAACAGGGAAGTACCTGGGCTGTGCCCGCGAAGCCCGATTGGCAGCGCCTTGCGGAGGGGGAGAAGAAGGTTCCATCGCTTTCCGGCGGGCGGGGCGCGACAATGATCCTCGGCGGCTCCGTAGTTCGAGCCGCCTTATTGCCGACAGCGCCAGCGCCGAAGGGGCTTGGGGGTCCGTTTTCCGTCGGGCCTCCGGTGGTCCGCGGGGGTCGGCGAGGCCGGCGTGGGCTCTGGACAGACCGGGCTGCGCATTGGCGGTCTCGGTGTCAGCCTCCCGAATGGGGAAGCGAGTGCAGCAAGAGAACGGTGGGTCAGGAGTGAGAGACGGGGCGCTGCGCCTGGCGTCGAATCCGGGCTTGGACGTCTGGGGATCCGAAGCCTCCGCCCTGCCCGCGTCGCGGCACAGAAGCAAATGGGCAAGGGTGCAAGTGGACCTCCGGGCGGAATACGACACCCCTCCCTCGTGTGTTGCCTGCGCCGCCCCTGCAAGCCGCAAGTCTCTCCCCGCCTACGCCACCAGCTGGGACAACAAGCACAGCCTGACCGTCCACTTTCCGCTCTGCGATGAATGCTACGCGGCATACGGGGTCGACGTCGAAGAGGGTCGAAAGGCGGGCATGCTGTCGCTCTCGGCGGGGATCATCACCCTCTTGGTAGCTGCCTTCCTCGGCGTTGAATGCTGGACGAGTGGGATCGTTACGATTGTCTCCGCCCTGACCGTCGTCTGGCTCGGCAGGCAGGCTCTCCTGACCGCCCAGTCTCGGCAAATGCGGGCACACATCCGTCAGGTGCGAGCCTCAGTCAAAATCGAGTCCCTCAAGGTGGCGAAGGGCGGGCCGGAAGGGGTCGTGGGCTTCCGATTCGCCAGCTCTGACTACGCGTCGGTCTTCGGGCAGATGAACCAGGGAAGCCTAACCTGAGGCGCGACCTCTCGCCTCCGGCCGCGATTCTCATTTCCTCCTCGTCAGCGACAACACGTCCCACGCGAATGCCCTTCGGCCGCCTGCGCTGGCCGCGGGTCATTCGGGGCGGAGGTCGCCTGGCCTGAACGCGCCCTCTTGACCGGGGCCGCGCCCAGCAAGGCCGAGATCCCGTTTCCCCTCGCGCGGGGATCACTGGCGGAGTGCTGACCTTGCCGGATGGGATGGGCTCTCAAGCCTGGCCAGTCAGGACCGTGTCTAGGATCTTCCGCAAGAGGCCAGGTCGGCGTGGATGTACGAGCCCGCCCGGCATTCCTGGCCAAGTCGGGTAGCTCAGCCATGGAGCGACCGGTCATCGGGGAGGAGCAGTGGGCCTAGGAGCGCGCGAGGCCATGGCCTCGACTGCCCAACGGCCTAATCGAAATACGCTGGGATGATTGCCGCCTGTCCCGGGCGGGAAGGGTCCGCTAGCAGGGTGATGAAGAGCGCCCTTGCCCGGGGAAGAGAACCGGAGATACGAGTTCTTTCCGGGAGGCAGACACTTTTCATCGCACTCCTAGTGCCGCGGCTCGTCGGTTACCGGAGGGGCAGGTCCCACCTGCGATACCTTGAGGATGATTCCCTGCACGATGGATCCCGCAATCGTCAGGCCGATGATGACGATGGCTGTTGTCACCAGGTCAAGATGGAAGGCCTGGGCCACCATGATCGCCCCGGTCATCGAGGAAAGGACGATGACCCCGCTCTCCAGCAATGCGGCCACAATTGCGACGCCAAGCAACCCGCCAAGGGCGATGACCAGCCACGTTAACCGGCCGCCGTCGACGTCGAGGAGTCCTAGGAGGCTAATGGCGATCGCTCCGCCGGCGAAGAAACCCGACAGATTCACGGCGTGTTCGCGCAGGAAGATGGCCATCAGCGCGCTCATCAGCCCGGCAACGAGTCCAACCACCAGGTAGGCTGCCTGCGACTCCCCCGGCAAGAGGAGCTCCAGGAGCACTGAGATG
>CAZEMA010000017.1:2394-8605 GCA_964513155.1 uncultured Anaerolineaceae bacterium | reverse complement strand
CAGGTAGGCTGCCTGCGACTCCCCCGGCAAGAGGAGCTCCAGGAGCACTGAGATGAAGGTGAAGCTGACGCCCCCGATGAAGAGCCACAGGAGCTTGCGCCCAAGGACAAGGATTGCAAGGCCGAGAAGCAGCCTGGATGAGAACATTGGATGCCTCCTGTCAGGGGCTGCGCCTGACATCTCCGGCCTCGCGCACCCGTGACGGAGCCTGCCCGCCGGGACACACTCTCTCGTTTCTCAATCTCTGCCTGGAGCTCCGACAACCAGGTCCCGAACGGGAGCCGAGACCGGACGATCTCGCGACACGGGTCCCTTCCTGTTGCGCCGGCGAGACCCGGTAGCCGCGCTACCCCGATCCTGCTCGCGATGCTCAGGCGATCCGCCGAGACGCTATGGCCGCCCGTCGGCCAGGACCCAGCCTCCCGCATTCGCCTCGGGCACTCGCCCTGCCTTGCCTGGGCGGGCAACGAGGCTGAAAACAGCCTTCCAGCAGAGTATACAGCCCCGGTGAGGGGCGGGCAACTTGGAGAGAGAATCTCGCCGGCCTTGGGCCGGGTCACAAGACCGTGATAGCAGGTTCGCAAGCCACTTCCCTCCGGCGTGGCGGCCGCAAACCGATCAATCCTCGGCCTTGTGCAGAGTTGAGCCTGGCCAGGCGCGAGGCTCCAACATGCCATCAACGGGCGGAGCCAGCCTCGAGCGTTGCGGGCAGGGCGGCCGCGGTTCCTGGTATGCCGCGGAAATGGCCGCGAGGCTCTGCGGCGGACCTCCGAGAGGGCGCCGGGCCTCTCAGGCCGAGGCCCCGGGCGCTGCACCCGCCCGTACGGTCAGGACAGGGCAGCCCGCCGCCTCGGCCACTTCGGCCGTCACGTTGGGCAGCGCCAGCCGTCGCAGACTTCGGGCGCTGTAGGCCGACCCCATGGCGATCAGATCGTAGTTATCCTGGCGTATCTCGCGCAGGATCTCCCCCACTGGGCTACCCCGTCGGACTCTGACCTCAATGGGCAGCCCCGCCTGCTCGGCAACCTTCACTGCTGCCTGGAGGTTTCTGCCTTGAGGCGTGTCCGTGGCAAGGAGAGTCTGCCAGTGAGCCTCCACCTCTCTGGCCAGCGGATAGTCCAACGTGACAGGCTCGACGACGTGCACCAGGGTTAGGCTCGCGCCCGTGAGGCTGGCGAGGGAGACGGCTAGCCGCTCGGCGTCGATGGCATAGGAGAGACCGCCGGAGCAGACCAGGATCCGTCGTAAGGGGAGGCGGACACGCGGGACCAGCAGGATCGGGGTGGGGATGCTTGCGAAGATTCGGCGGAAAGAGCTGCCCAAAGCGAGGCGTCGCAAGGTCGATCGGCCCAGGGGACCCACGACTGTCAGATAGGTACCCCGCCCCGCCTCCAACGTGATGGCGCGCTCTGCCCGGCCTTCGACGATCCGCACCTCGGCCTCCAAGCGGGCCTCGTGGAGACGCCGCCGGCATTGCTCTGTCGCGGCTTCGACTGCCCCTCGTTGGCTCGCCTGCTCGACAATCCCCAGAATGATCGCCGGAGGCTGGGCTAGGGTCGCCAGCCACTCGCCATACTCCAAGGCGGGCAACGAGGCGGCAGAGCCGTTTGTGCAAAGTAGAAGCTGCAGGCCCAGGCCGTTCATCGGAAGACCACCATCCCCAGAAGGCCTGCGGCCAGAAGAACGAGGGGAGAGGGGGCCTCGAGCAAGTAGGCCACCAGGCTCAAGCCAGCAATCACGATCGACATCCACATCCCGGCGCTGCCGGCTTCCCCTCGGAAGACCCGCCAAGCAACGAGCACCATGAGGACGGCAATCGCCGGCGCCAGCCCTCGCACAAACCCGCCGATCCAGGCCTCGCCCCGAAGCCGCTGGAGAAAGACCACGACACTCAGCATGATGACCGTGGGCGGAAGGATCGACCCCAGGAGCGCGACAAGCGAGCCGGGAATGCCGCCCGCGGCGTAGCCAACGTACATGGCGAGTTGAAGGGCGTCGCTACCGGGGAGGGCGCTGGAGAAGCCGACTGCCTCGACGAACTCCGCTTCCGTCATGAACTTGCCGACCGCCTCCTGGTACAGCAAGCCGACCGAAGCGGGGCCTGAGGTCGTGAGCAGATTGACCTTGAGGAATAGCCAGAAGAGCTGGAGCCACTTATCCATCGGACCCTCCTCGCAGATGAGATCTGCTGCCTGGGGCGAGAGGACTCACGGACGGTTCGACTGGGTCATCTCCTCAAGCTGTCCCCGGAGCGTTTCCGGGGAGGTCGTGGGGAGCCTGCACGCGAAGCCCTGGCAGAGGTAGGCGGTCGGCTCCAGTGATTCGGGATGACGCCCCGAGAGCAGGCGGGGAGCCGCAGGGTTGGCGGGGTTGCCGCCGGCAACGACGGTCCGAGGCAGGTAGCGGCGAGCCGCGACGGCTGCCAGGGCTTGGAAGCGGGCATCGCCGGGATCGCCAGCGATGGCAAGCTGGGTCTGAGGGCCGGTCATGAAGTCGAATGCGTTGAGCAGGCCGGCATAGGCGGTTGGATGGTTCCCGATCGTTTCTTGCCAGGTTAGGATCGCCGGCCCGGCGGCGGCTGCGTATCGGTCATCCCCGGTGAGCGCGGACATCCGCAGGAGCAACTCCGCCGCCATGGAAGTACCGCTGGGGGAGCCGCTGTCGGCGACGGAGCGCGGCCGGGCCACAAGCTCGTTGGCATCGTCGGGTGTGTCGAAGAAGCCACCCTGAGGATCGACGAAGCGGTCGAGGATCTGTCCCGCCAGGCGCGCTGCTGCTTCGAACCAGCGGGGGTTGAAATCTGTCTGGTACAGGGAGAGCAAGCCGCTGGCCAACGTGGCATGGTCGGCCAGGCAGCCGGGGTTCCGGGCCTGGCCCTCGCGCCAGGTGCGCATCAGCCGGCCATCTCCGCCCATCTGGGGAAGGACGAATCCCGCAACCGCTTGCGCGGCTTCGAGGTAGTCGGCCCGCGCCAGGGCGCGTGCTGCTTCGGCCAACGCGCTGATGGCCAGTCCATTCCATTCGGCGACCACCTTGTCGTCCGTAGCCGGCCGCACGCGGCCGGAGCGGGCGATCAGGAGGGCCGACCTGGCGGCATCCAGTCGGTCCTGCAGGTTGGGAGGGGAGAGATGGAACCGCTGGGTGAGTGCCTGGTCGTCAAGCGCGCGATGGAGGATACCCCTGCCCTCGAAGCTCCCGGCTTGGGTGAGACCAAAGGCCGCAGAGAAGAGATCGGCCAGCTCTGCGTCGCCCAGCGCGTGAGCGACTTCGCCCAGCGACCAGAGGTAGAACCGGCCTTCCTCGCCTTCCGAGTCGGCATCAAGGGCGGAGGCGAGGCCGCCTTCGGGCAGTCTCATCTCTCGCAGCATGAAGTCAAGTGTGGACTCGGATACCCGACGGAATGCCGGCTCACCGGTCACAAGCCAAGCGTGCAGGTAGGTCGCCGCCAGCAAGGCGTTGTCAACCAACGTTTTCTCGAAGTGGGGAACGAGCCAGTGACTGTCGGTGGTGTACCGGTGGAAGCCTCCGCCCACGTGGTCGAAGATGCCGCCCCGGGCCATGGATTCCAGGGCGTGCTTCGCCATGTCCAGGGCAAGCGCCTCGCGGGTTCGATCGTGTCGCCTGAGGAGGAATTCGATGGCCTGGGACGGCGGAAACTTGGGCGCGCTCCCCCAGCCGCCATGGGTCCAGTCGTAGTCGCGAGACAGAAGCTCGGCGGCACGATCCAGGACCGTCTCCTGGGGGCTTGAGGCGCCGGTGCCCGCTGCAAAGGATTGCCTCAGGTGTTCCGTGAGTCGGGTCGCGCTGCTCTGCATGCGCTCCCGGTCAGATTCCCAGGCATTGGCGACGGTGAGCAAGACCTGGCGAAACGCTGGCAAGCCATGCCGTTCGATCGGCGGGAAGTAGGTCCCTCCGAAGAAGGGTTCTCCGAGGGGCGTGAGGAAGACCGACATCGGCCAGCCCCCTTGGCCGGTCATCGCCACCACCGCCTGCATGTACAGAGCGTCGAGATCCGGACGTTCCTCGCGGTCTACCTTGATGTTGATGAAGTGCTCGTTCATCAACGTCGCGGTCGCCGGGTCTTCAAAGGACTCATGGGCCATGACATGGCACCAGTGGCACGTGGAGTAGCCGATGCTTAGGAAGATGGGCCGGTCCTGGGACTGGGCCAGGGCGAGCGCCTCCGGGCCCCACGGGTGCCAGTCAACGGGGTTATGGGCGTGTTGGCGGAGGTAGGGGGAGGTTTCTCTGGCCAGCCGGTTGGGCATCGGACCTCTGGTGAGAACGGACGATTGGGCAAGAATGGTACAATGCGGCCATGTCGCCCCTGCGGTTCTTTGCGCGCTGGCTGCCGGCGTTGGTCGTGATGGGTTTGATCTTCACCTTGTCGTCGGTGCCTTCGGAAGCCCTGCCCAACCTGGGGACGCTGGATCTCCTCCTCAAGAAGGGCGGCCATGCGCTGGGATACGCTCTACTGGGCCTCGCTTACTTCTATGCTCTGCCGCCTCGCCTGAGAACCAGCTACCGGGCACTTCTGGCGCTTCTGATGGCAGTCCTCTTTGCCCTGAGCGATGAGTATCACCAATCGTTTGTGGAGGGGCGGAGCTCCAGGCTGACGGATGTTGTGATCGATACGGCGGGCGCCGCAGTCGCCTTGCTCTTCGGATCGGGCTACTTGTCGAACTCCAGGTCGAAGTCGATCTCCTGAGCCGCATCCGCGGCGGTCCCGGATGGCAGCAACTCGATGTCCCCGAAGAGCGTCTCTTGTTGGACGGCGACGCGATCCTGTTTCATCAGCTCAAGCATCGCCAGGAAGGTCACGACAACTTCTAGCCGCGAGTGGACCTTTCGCAGCAGCCTGCGAAACGTCGTCTTGCCGCGGGAGCGCATCGACGTGAGGATCAGGCGGATCTGGTCGCGGATGCTCACCTTGGGTGGGGAGACCACTTCGCTGAGGGGAGGGCCATCCTGCTGAGGCGCAAGCGCTTCCAGGAGCGCCCGCCGAAGGTCCTCAGGCTTCAACCCGGTGAGATCAAGCGCCGCTGCCAGCGCCGGCGGTGCGGCAACCCGCAGGTAGGTTCTGAGCCCCGAAGCTTCTCGTTCTGACAACAGATAGGCGATCTGCTTGTACTTCTTGTAGGCGATCAGCTGCCGGGCAAGCGCCTCGCCCGGGTCTTCCTCGTTCGGCTCGCGCGCCGGCGGCCTGGGCAGCAATGCCTCGGACTTGATCTGGAGCAAGCGGGCGGCGATGATCAAGAAGGACGCCAGATCGGCCAAGCTGCGTTCGGGCAACTCGCGGAGGTACGCCAGGTATTGACCGGTAACCTGGGCGAGCGCCACCCGCGTGATGTCGAGTTCGGCTCGTTCGATCAGGTCGAGGAGGAGATCGAGGGGGCCTTGGTAGACCGGGAGCTGGATGCTGTAGGCCGGCGCGGCGAGCATGTCACAAGAGGGTGAGAATCAGGTAGGCGATCGCGACGACAACGATGAACACGATCGTGCCTCCCAGGACCAGAAGAGCCTTGCGCTCCCGTTTGGCCGTGGTCGCCTCTTCCTGGAGCTCCCGAGCCTGGCGCACCCGGTCCACCTGGCGGAGAGTCTCTATGCGGCTCTCGGCGGCGCGCTCGCCATCTTGCTTGAGGCTGGCCGCCTGTTCTCGCACCCGTGAGAGCCAGGGCGGCATCTGGCGGCCGGGGTCTCGTTCCAAGACTCGGGCAGCGACCGTCAGCGGCTCGCCACAGCGGCTGCAGACTTGGGCCTCGGATGGATTGTCCGTGCCACAGGCGGGGCAAAGCAGATGGGCTGGCAAGGCTCTGCCGCAGTTCGGGCAGGCAACGCTGTCACCGGGTAGGCCCGCTGTGCCGCAGGTTGGACAGGTCAGAATCGTCTCCATGTGCCTCCCAGGCGGGCTGACCGACGCGGAGGATTATACCATCGGCTCCCTTGGGAGGCTCCTCGACAGAAGCTCGGGAGGGACACGGCGAGGGACCGTTGTGAACTGTTCAGGCTATGACATCAACGTGAACGCGGTTTCTTCTCGCATGGTGCTCGCCGGCCTGACCCATGACATGCTCGGTGATCCCAAGCAGGCGGCCTACTTCCTGGAGGAGACTCCCCGCGCGTTGCATCGGCGAGCCGGAAGACATCGCCTCCGCCATCCGGTCCCTGAGTAGTGTTGAGGCTTGGCACATCCGCCTCGCTACCTTGCGTG
>CAZEMA010000017.1:0-2294 GCA_964513155.1 uncultured Anaerolineaceae bacterium | reverse complement strand
CCATGGCGAAGGCAAGGGTGGTTTGGGTCGAGAAGAGCCAGTTCGTGGGGACGGACAGCGGCGGGCATGCCGTGGTGGTGTCCACCCAAGACGAGGAGAACGATACTGGGGTCAACCCCTCGGAGCTGTTGCTGATCGCCCTGGGTGCCTGCAGCTCGGTAGACGTGGTGAGGATCTTGAGTAAGAAGCGGATGCCACTCTCCCGGCTGGAAGTGGAGATCAGCGGGGAGCAAGACGCGGACCCCCCATGGGGCTACCGCCGGGCGCACCTTCACTACCGGCTTGCCGGATCTGGCCTGACGGAGAAGGCCGTTCAGCAGGCGATTGCGCTCTCCGAGGAGAAGTACTGCTCGGTTGCCGATTCGTTGCGGCCGACGGTGGCCATCTCGACCGACTTTGAGATCCTGCCGGCGGAAGAGTGATGGCGGGGCGCTCCGCCCAGCTCGGGCGCTTTCTGCCCAACGGGCGGTGCCCGTGGTAAGATTCGGGCGCCGATTCTGGCCAAGGAGCGAGGTATGGTGAAAGAGCCGGTTGACGTGAGCGATGCCGCGTTTGAAAAGGTGGTGATTCAGTCGGAGTTGCCGGTGGTGGTGGACTTCTGGGCGGAGTGGTGCGGGCCCTGCAAGATGGTGGCGCCGATCCTGAGCAAGATTGCGGCCGACTATGCGGGCCGGCTGCTCGTGGTCAAGGTGGATGTGGACAAGGACTCCCGCCTGGCGAGCCAATATGGGGTTCAGGGGATTCCGACCCTCCTCTTCATGGCCAAGGGAGTTGAAGTCCATCGCCAAGTAGGTACGGCTCCCGAGGAATTCCTGCGCGACATGGCGGAAGAGCTGCTCACCGCAGCAGGCAGCAAGCCAGCGAACTAGCATGCGCTCTGCAGGCTTGTGAGGCGAGGAACCCGGATGTGTTGCACCGGGTTCCTGCGCGATTCGCTGCTGGCGAGGGGTTGAACCTCCGCGCGGAGAGAGTCGGACGATCCGGACGAGCCGCGCCGCTGGCCGGGCGGCACCCTCTGGTCTGCACAAGCCGTGTGCTACAATCGCCGGCGGCCCTCCATCAGCTCGTCCTGGCGTTCATGGCGAGTGGACAGCGTCCCAGAGGGCAACGGATTGGATGATTCTCGTTACAGGTGGTACAGGGTTCCTTGGGCGTTCGGTCCTTCGCCGTCTGGCCGAGGATGGCTATCCTGTTCGCATTCTGCTCCGGCCGTCGCGCAGAAGCCCTAACCTGCCTCGGGGCGTCGCCGCGGACGTTGCCCTGGCCGGCCTCTCCGACCAACGCGGCCTCAGGGCCTCCCTGGTCGGCGTCGAGACGGTCATCCACCTGGCGGGCGCAGAGAGATCGGCTGACCGAGCGGATCTGGCCTCGGTCGATGTTGAGGGCACGCGCAATCTGGTTGAGGCTGCTGCAGAGGCGGGCGTTCGGCACCTGGTCTTCGTAAGTCATCTTGGCGCGAGCCGATCCTCTGCCTACCCGCTGCTGCGGGCCAAGGCCCAGGCGGAAGACCACATCCGCCGGAGCGGCGTGGCGTTCACCATTCTGCGCACAGCTGTTGCCTTTGGACCCGGAGACAGCTTCACCTGCTGGCTGGCCATGAGCCTGGCCATTGCGCCCTTCGTGTTTCCCCTCCCAGGGGATGGATCGTCTCTGCTCCAGCCGATCTGGGTGGAGGATGTGGCAACTTGCATCTCCTGGGCCCTCGAAGAGGCGGGCACGGTCAACCAGACCTACGCGATCGGCGGGCCCGAATTCATGACCTTTGCCCAGACTGTCCGCACGGTCATGCAGGCTGCCGGCATTCGGCGTATCCTCGTTTCGGCTCGCCAGCCCTTGCTGCGTGGCATGGCGGCCACGTTTGAGCGCTTGCTGCCGCGGCCGCCGATCTCCACCTCGTGGCTGGACTACTTGGCGGCCAACCGGACGGCGGAGCTTGGCACCCTGCCACGCGTGTTTGGGCTCCAGCCCGCGAGAATGGAAACCCGACTGGACTACCTGAAAGGTCACAATTGGGGGTGGGAGTTCCTGGCGCGCCAGTTCCGCCAACCGGCCGTCGAGTGAGCCCTGGTGGGGACGGCCGATCGCAGCCGCCTGCAGGGCAGCGACCCACTCTCCATGCTGTCAGCCGCCGGCCCCGACACATCCCTCTTCTCCAGAGACGGCCTCGCCGCTCGGGGCGACCGGTCGACGAGACATCCCCAAGGCTTCATCTCCGCCGGCCGGCGCGTCATGCGTCAATTGGATGCTCATCCGAGTATTGGAGGCGTAGCTTCGGCTGAGGGTGACGAGGCCAG
>CAZEMA010000016.1:32254-34556 GCA_964513155.1 uncultured Anaerolineaceae bacterium | reverse complement strand
GTAGCCCTCCCGCCGCAGGTCCGCAAACCGCTTCAGACCATCGGCCGCCGCGGGAAGCCTCACCCGTAGCGCCCGCTCAATCTTCGAGCCATCCAGGCACAGCCTGCTGGGACGCTTCGCTTGCAGCCCCGAGGCGCCGACCTCGACAGGCTGGATCAGGCTCGCATCGAGCCCGAAGACCTCCGCCAGCCGCACACCGAACTCGTACTTGCTGAGGCACTCTCCGCCTCCAACATGGTAGATGCCTCTCAGACCGACCTCAAGCATCTTCAGCAAGAGAGGCGCCAGGTCATTGACCAGAATCGGCGTGAACCAGACGTCGGCGAAACCGGGGCACCGCTCGCCGGCCTCCAATCGACATAGAAACCACTCGGCCAGGCTCTGCTTTGCCTGGGCATTCCAGCCGTAGATGTTGGTGCGCACGACCAGGGCCCGTGCATCCTCTGCCAGGACCGCGAGTTCGCCTTCCCGCTTACTCTTCCCGTAGACGTTGACGGGATGCGGTTCATCCTCCTCGGTGTAACCTCCGCGCTCCCCGTCGAAGACGGCGTCGGTCGAAATGTGCACCAGCCGGGCACCGACGGCACGCGCGGCCAACGCCACCTGTCCGGCCATGTCGCGATTGAGACGGAAGGCCAAGGCGGGATCGGCCTCACATCCGTCGACGCTCGTCGCTGCGGCGCAGTGGATGACCCAATCCGGCCGGGCAGCGGCCAGGACCGCCTGCGCCGCGCCGGGCGTGGCCAGGTCGGCCACGACTGTCTCGACCCCCTGGCCGAAGACCGGGTGGCCGTGGTCGACGGCGAGGGCCTGATGCCCGGCCGCACGAGCTTCCAGCACCAGGCTAACGCCAAGCATGCCGCCCGCCCCGGTGATCAGGAGCTTGGCCATCGTAGGCCTCTACCCTTTCCCCTCCGCCTGGAAGCTCTCGACAATCCGTTGGATCTCCTCCGCGTTCAGCCACTGGCGGTTGGTGTTTGAGGCGTAGGTGAAACCTTCCGCCAAGTGGGTGCCCCGCTTGTCCCAGTCATGGCCGAACCACAGGCCCTCCGGGGGCGGGACAATGAACATGTCCTCGAGCTCGACCGCGTGTCGCGCCTCATCCTCCGAGAGCAGCATCTCGTGCAGCTTCTCGCCGGCCCGTATGCCGATGCGCTCGATCTTGCAGCCGGGCGCGATGGCCTTGGCCAGATCGATCACCCGCATGCTGGGGATCTTGGGGATGAACACCTCCCCGCCCTGCATGATCTCAATGCAACGGATGACAAACCGCACTCCCTGCTCCAGGGAGAGCCAGAAGCGCGTCATCCGATCGTCGGTGATGGTGATCACACCGCTCTGTCGCTGGCGCAGGAAGACGGGCACCACGCTGCCGCGGCTGCCAACAACGTTCCCATAGCGGACACAGGAGAACCGGGTCCCCTTGCCTCCGGCATAGGCGTTGGACTGGACGAAGAGCTTCTCGGCGGCGAGCTTGGTGGCCCCGTAAAGGTTGATCGGGCTGACCGCCTTGTCCGTGCTGAGGGCCGCGACCTTCTCCACCCCGGTATCCAGCGCTGCCTCGATCGCGTTCCGGCCGCCCATGATGTTGGTCAGGATGGCCTCGATGGGGTTGTACTCACAGGCCGGCACCTGCTTGAGGGCCGCTGCATGCACAACGATGTTCACGCCCTGCATGGCCCGGCGAAGGCGATCCTGATCCCGCACGTCGCCAATGAAGTAGCGCAACGAGGGGTGATCCATCCCGGCGACCCTCATCTCGTGCTGCTTGAGCTCGTCCCGGCTGAAGACGATCAACTTGGCCGGGTGGTAGTCCTTCAGCATGATCTCGACGAACTTCCGCCCGAAGGAACCCGTGCCTCCCGTCACCAGCACGACCTTCTCCTGCCAGTTCATCTAGGCCACCCTTTCCCGGCCGCCCGTGTCGACCGACGGCCGGCAAAACAGAATGCTTGGATACTGTCCAACCCGTCCGAAGAAGTGCGGCGCTCGCTCTTCAAGCCAGAATAAGAGGCGCAACTGGAAACGCCCAAGGAGTTGGCGGTGAATGAAGGCCCGCAGGAATGAAGTGCTCACGCTGCGCCAGACGCGGATCTCGAAACCCGGCAGGTCGCCCAGATGGCTCCGAGCCCATCGGAAGTCGTGCTTATGCGTGTAAGTGCCCGTCGCCTCCGGCGAGGGCGGCTCTGCGCCCGCGGCCACTGCGGGCCCGACCGCCTCCTTGTCTTTGCCGCGGAGCCGCCTGTACGCCCGGAGTAGCCAGAAGGCCACGCGAATCGGGGCGCCCGTGAGGCGGGTGAGC
>CAZEMA010000016.1:23861-32154 GCA_964513155.1 uncultured Anaerolineaceae bacterium | reverse complement strand
GGGAGATGTCCAAGCAGACCCGCCTCTGGAATCCTCGCGAGTACTCCAGGTACTCTGGATACTGGATGGGACCCGAACCGGCATCGAGCAAGAAGCGTCCGGTTGCCGGCAGGTACCGCGCCACGCGCAGGTGGCAACGATGGATGTACTCGCGCGAGACCGGCCTCAGGTCTTCATAGCGGGCGTTCTGATAGACTCCCTCGCCGATCTGCTTCCAGCCGATTGAGTCGTAGAACTCCCGCACCTGTGCCTTGACGTCGAAATCAACGCTCAAGAATCTCTCCCATCCTAGCCAGCCACTTCACCCAAGAAATGGCGCACATCCAACGAGACCTGGCCCGTCCTCTCGTGCCCTCCTTGGTCCGGCCACCCTCAGACCTCGCGCAATCCGTCCCTCACGCGCCGCTCGCCGGTCGAGCCCAGCCGATCGGTTCGCCGAGGAGCGCCTCCAGCGTCCGCTGGTAGCGCTGCCTACACTCCGGCATGAGCACCGTCTTGAGCGGCCGGGCGGCCACATCCTCCCAGAATTGCACAAGATGCCAGGGGAAGGGAAGGGGATACTCGAAGAAGAACCGGTAGGCGTAGCGGCGGGCCAGATCCTTCTGGGCAGTCTCCAGCCTCCGGCCGAGGGGCTGCGCCATCAGATCGTCGATCGCGGCCAGGTAGTCCTGGAGGCAGGTGGGATCACAGGTGAAGCCCTTGCCACGGTAGTGGCTCTGCCCGGCCGAGATGACCGGCACGCCGGCCATGACCATCTCCATCCCGACCGTCGTTGTGTACGCCAGGCCCAGGTGCGCCAGCTCGATGAGATCGTAGGTGTTGATCTTCGATTCGGGCGGCACGACGACGACATGCCCGGGCAAAGCGGGAAGCGCGGCGTTCACGATCTCCACCGAGGGGTCGCCAACGAGGATAAGTTCCCCCGGGTGGACGCGCACGACGAGCTGCATCTCCGGATGCTGGGCGAAGTGCCGCACGGTCACCGCCAGCCAGTCCGCCATGCCCGCGGTGAAGACCTGCCTGCCGAGCGCAAGGCTGTCACCGACGACGTTGGTGCACAGGAGGGCCATCGGGCGCCTGGCGTCGATGCCGAGCTGCTGGCGGGCAGCATGCGCGCCCTGGCTCTCGCCTACCTGCCACCGGCGCCGGAAGTTCGCCCAGAGATGCCCGCCCCGCCGAGCCCGGTAGAGATCCTCAAGCGCCTTCTCCTCCGGCTCGGTGAGAGGTGTGCTCCCTCGGGCCTGCCAGAGGCCCGAAGTGTCCAGCCGCATCACCTCCGCGTCTTGCGCCAGCCACATCCGTTCGCGTTGCTCACCGAACTCATAGGTGATCGTCCGGACGCCCAGATGCCTCGCCGTGCGATAGACAGCGCCAAACTCGAGGACGCTCCCGTTGGGAATCAAGACGACGCCGTAGGCCCCATCTTGCAGCAGAGCGTACGCCGCCCGCGCCGCAACTCGGTTACGCTCGAGGCGCAATTCCAGCAGGTCGGAGTCACTGCTGCCCGGGATGAGGTCCAGCCGTTCCCGCATGGCGGTGTACTGGACGTCGATGTGGCTCAGCTCTTCGATGCTCTGCGCCAGATCAGCAGGCAGCGAGGCAGCGCTGGAAGCGGACAGATCACGCAGACCGACCAGCGGCTTCATCGCCCCCAGGATACGGCGCATGTAGGCGCGTTGCCTTTGGACGTCGAAGGGCTCAACCCGGAGCATCCAGCGCCGATACGGGAGGAAGGCCAGATCAACCTTGTGTCCCATTCCGGCCAGGTACAGGCCGACGGCGGAGGCGTACTCCAGCCACCAACTCAGGTAGCCCATGACCAGGACGCGTTGCGGTCTGTCCGACGAAACCGATCTCCGGGCCTCGTTGGCTGCCGCCACCCATTCGGGGAGTGCCTGTGCCAGCCGGGCAAGCGAGTAGCCGGCCGTGGGGCCCTCAGGCGTGGGCCGCAGCCACTGGATGAGTTCGGCCGTGAGCGGCACGACGCCCAATGCCCGCTTGACGGCCGTCCGGGCCGGTCCCTGGGTCATCGGCCGCCCTCCACGATCTGCCACTCGAGCGCCGGCCGCATCGGGCCGCTTCGTGGCTCCGGCCAATGGCTGCCGGGGGCGCCGGTCCCATCGACACTGAAGGTCAGGGCGTGCTCATCCGTGAAGTAGGAGCGCACCCGGAAGGAGCTCGCGTTGACGCCCAGGACAAACCGTCCCTCATTGAGCAGGTTGGCGGGGATGGCGCAGCTGCTGGTGTAGTGGCCCGCTGGTCGTTGGGCATGGCGTTCGAAGGCCCGGGGCTCGTCCGTGTCGAACGATGTGAAGACCGGCTCACCCCGGCTGGTGAAGAGGTACAGGCCCACGCGCAACCCTGTGATGTCCTGGTCGAGGATATACTCCAGCTCGATCGTGAATGGCTCGGAGGCGATGACCCGGCCTGACACCCGACCCCGCTGATCCCGCACCCGAAGCGCAACCGGCCGGAATGGCACTGCGGCAGCGAGCCGCTCATCGCCTTCCCACAGCCTCTCCCCTTCCTGCGCCATCCCCGAGGTCATGTAGTAGTCGACTGCCTGGACACTTGGCGCGCGCAGCACGAGCCCGCCGCGATCCAGCACGATGGTTTCCTCGGTCAGGCGCAGGACGGCGGACATGTTGTGGCTGACAAAGAGCACGGTCCGCCCCTCGTGGGCCACGTCGCTCATCTTGCCCAGGCACTTGCGCTGGAACTCCGCGTCCCCGACGGCCAGGACCTCGTCCACCAGCAGGATCTCCGGTTCCAGGTGGGCGGCGACGGCGAAGGCCAGCCGGAGGTACATGCCGCTGGAGTAACGCTTGACCGGCGTGTCGATGAATTTCTCGACCTCGGCGAAGGCTACGATCTCGTCGAACTTGAGCCCGATCTCTGCCCGCTTCATCCCCAGGATGGCACCGTTGAGGTAGATGTTCTCGCGCCCGGTCAGTTCCGGGTGGAAGCCGGTGCCGACCTCCAGCAGCGAGCCGACGCGGCCATGGATCTCGGCATGGCCTTCGGTGGGCTCCGTGATGCGCGAGAGCAGCTTGAGCAACGTAGACTTCCCTGCCCCGTTCCTGCCAATCACCCCCAGGACCTGCCCCCGCTGGACCTCGAAAGAGACGTGCCGCAGGGCCCAGATGATGTCGGACGACGGACGATCGAGAGCGGACGACGGACGATGGACGATGGACGATAGCCGGCGGAACGGGGTGCGAACGGCCTCGACCAGTGCATCCCGAAGCGTCCGGTAGCCGGCAACAGTCGCCCCGATCCGGTAGCGTTTGCCCAGGTCGTCCGCGCGAATCGCGAGATCGGTCATGCGGGCTCCCGGACGATGGACCGCGGACGACGGACCACGGACGACGGACCGTGGACGACGGACCAGGGACGTCGGACGGCAACAAAGGAGGGCATGCCGTTCAGGGCGGCTTCGCTCTCCCGACTCGCGGGAGCCAATCTAGTCCAGCGGATCATATTCGGTGTGCTCCTCCCGAGTCACTCGCCCTCGGGGGGCGATTGCCTTGCGCATTGCCTGCAGTTTCTTCGCCAGCAGCTCACCCTGCGTATGGATGTCCCGCAGGACAGTGCCATCCACCACATACCCTCGACGGACGATGATCCTCTCACAAGCCACAGTCTCGACCAATGACCTCAATGCGACCCCCAGGAACCGTGCCTGCTCACCATCGGTCTGGCCGGTCGAGCCCTCGGCGATGTTCAACGCCACGGAGGTCGCTGCACGACGGATCTGCGACTTCAAGTTGTGCTCTTCCTGCAGCGGCAACCCTTCGGCCAGCCGTTAGCACGTTTCCATATACTCCAGCGCAAGCTTCCACACCTCAAGCTTCTCAAACTTGTACATCTCCCCCTCCAATGACGTCCTCGTCTATCGTCTATCGTCCATCGTCTATCGTCCGCTCTACACCACATCGGCGAAAGTGCGTTCCATCCGCCGGAAGTAGAAGATCCCACTGACCAAGATGACCAGCGCCACGCCTACCGAGAGTAGCAGCATGTCCAGCGGCGGCTGACCCGAACCCAACATCGCCCAGCGGAAGCCCTGAATCACGCCGACCAGAGGGTTCAGCCCATACAGGAGGCGCCAGGTGCCCTCCGGCACCAGATTCGTCGAATAGACCACGGGCGAGGCATATTGCCAGGCCTGGAGGATGAACGGCGTGACGTAGCCGACGTCACGGTAGGTCACGTGCAAGGCTGAGAGCCACAACCCGACACCCAGGGAGGTCACCAAGGTGAGTAGGATGAAGAAGGGCAAGCCCCAAATGGCGGCGGTCGGCCGGATGCCGTAGTAGGCCATCATGCCCAGGAGCACCAGGAAGGCCAGGGCGAAGTCCACCAGGCCAGCAATCACCTCCGCCAGGGGGATCGACAGGCGAGGGAAGTAGACCTTGGTGATCAGGTTACTCCCGGAGACCAGGCTGGTGCCCGCCTTGGCGACGCCATCGTGAAACAGGGTCCAGGGCAAGAGGGCGGCGAAGGAGAAGACGGGATAGGGGAAGCCGTCCGAGGAGAGTCCCGCCAGCCGGCCGAACACGACACTAAAGATGACCATGCTCAGGAAGGGCTTTAAGACCGCCCAGCCCGCGCCGAGAAGCGTCTGCTTGTACCGGACTTTGATGTCGCGCCAGATGAGGAAGAAGGTCAGCTCACGGTAGCGCCACATCTCCCGCAGATCGAGACCCGCCCAACCCCGCGAGGGGCGAATCACGGTCACCGGCAGGGTCTCCGTAATGGCGCGGGTCTCAAGAGCGCTCACAGCACGACCCCGCCGTTCGGATGTGTCGCCCGGTGCCGGCGATACCAATCGATCGTCTGCCGCAGGCCCTCCTCAAATGTAGTCCCGGCCCGGAAGCCGAAGAGCTTCTCGGCTTTGGAGGTATCCAACGCCCGCCGAGGCTGGCCGTTGGGCTTGGTCGTATCCCACACCAATTCCCCTCCGAAGCCCGTGAGCCGAGCGATCAACGCTGCCAGGTCGCGGATCCGTATCTCCCGGCCCGAACCTAGGTTAACCGGGTCGCTGGCGTTGTAGCGCTCGGTCGCCAGCAAGATTCCCTCGGCCGCATCAGAAGCGTAGAGGAACTCCCTCGTCGGCGAGCCGTCCCCCCAAATGACGACCTGCTTCTCGCCCCGGTCCTCGGCCTCCAGACACTTGCGGATCAGGGCGGGGATGACGTGTGAGCTCTCCAGGTTGAAGTTGTCACGCGGCCCGTAGAGGTTGACCGGCACCAGGAAGATGGAGTTGAAGCCGTACTGCTGGCGGTACGACTGGGACTGCACCAGCATCATCTTCTTGGCCAAGCCGTAGGGCGCGTTCGTCTCCTCGGGATAGCCGTTCCACAGGTCCTCCTCGTGGAAGGGGACCGGCGTGAACTTGGGGTAAGCGCAGACGGTGCCCAGGGCGACGAACTTCTCCACACCCCGCTTCCACGACTCGTGCATCAGCGCAACGCCCATCATCAGGTTATCGTAGAAGAACTCGGCCGGGTGGGCGCGGTTGGCGCCAATACCCCCGACGTGAGCCGCCAGGTGCAGGACGATGTCCGGCCGGGCCTTGTCCAGCACCTGGCGCACAACCTCGGGTTGCACGAGGTCGTACTCCTCGATCAGCGGCACGAAGACGTCCTTTGCGCCTCGGGCTTTGAGCCCCTCCTGAACGTACGACCCGAGGAACCCGGCTCCTCCCGTCACGCACACCCGTCGACCCGCCCAGAAGTCGCGCGCAGCCTCATCGACGCCCATGAGTATCCTCTCTCCGTCGCCAGCCGATCCCACAGGGGCTGGACTCGCCTTCAGAAACAAGCCTCCCGGATGCCTGTTTGCTCAACCCGCCGTTCCGGTCTTGCCTCCTGCCCGTGATCTCCACCCGCTAGATGATGAACGTCGCGTTACGGTATCGGTCGGACAGCGGGTCACGGATCAACCCCGAACGTAGCAGGTCCAGGAGCTCCCCAATCCCCTGCTCAACGCTGCGCTCTGCCCGGAAGCCAAGCGCCTGGCGTACCTTGGCGAAGGAGACGCGAACGTCGCGCATGTCGCCGCCGACGGTCATGTCCTTATAGACGACGCGGGTCTCGGGCAGGGCGCGTCGAATCATGTCCACAATCTCGTCCTTCGTGTGGTTCCCGGCCTCGCTCCCCAGGTTGCAGATTTGGCCCCGGATGTCCTCGAGGGGAGCCTTCAATCCGAGGAGCACGCCTGCGGCCACGTCCTGGATATGGACAAACGAGCGCGCGTGGCGTCGCTGGTAGATCAGCAATTCGCCCCGAACAAAGGCCTCGAGGACGAACTGGTTGACGATCAGGTCAAACCGCATGCGCGGTGACACGCCGAAGATCGTGGCGAAGCGGAAGATCAGAGGCGCACAGCGGGCGCTCTTGGCGGCCTGCAGCAGCAGATCCTCCGCAGCGATCTTCGTTTCCGCGTACAGCGACTGCGGGTTTAGCGGCGAGTCTTCGGTGACCAACGCGCCGTCGGCCGCCACGCCGTAATTGCTGTAGGTGGAGGAGAACACGAAGCGCTCGATGCCCATCGCTTCGGCGTCGCCAAAGACCTGCCGGACGCTCTCCACGTTATAGCGCCAGGCCGTCTCCCGGCCGAGGGCGTCGCAAGCCGGGAACCCAGCGATGGCTGCCAGATGGACGACCGCTCTGGGGGCAGGCGCTCCACGATCGGCAGCCGCCCGGCTTGCCTGTGGGAGCACTCCTGGACGACAAACATCGGCCCGGACGAATGTGAAGCCGGGCTCCGGCAGATAGGCCAGCAACGACTCGCCTCCGTAGTGCAGATCGTCCACTACCGTCACCCAATACCCGTGGCGAAGGAGCTGGCCGGCCAATACCGAGCCGATGTAGCCGGCCCCACCGGTCACGATGACATGTCCTTCGGACCGCACCTGCTCGGGCTGCATCATTCCGCTCCGGGCTCCCTGAGGGCGATCTTCTGCCCCCGAACCTCGAGCACGGCGCCCCGCTGATCCCGGCCATCCGCCTCAATCGGCATCCCCTGCTCCAGACAGGTCAGACGAGCGACGTCGGCGATGTCGCCGTCACCGTCAACCGAAACCGACCGGTAGCCCTTCTCGCGAGCGAGGGCCAACGCGTGGCGGGCGTCTTCCCGCGCCTGGCGGTAGAGCGTCATCGATCGCTCCACGTAGGCTACCGTGAGCCGAGCGCGAAAGGCCAGACCTTCCGGCGTGAGGATGTAACGCAGCTTGCGCCGCTCCGCTCGTTTGACCTTGACATATCCCTTGGCGATCAAACGTTTCAGGTGCCAATTCACCGTCCCCACGGCGACGCCCAGCCGGGTGGCCAAGGTCGCCTGGGTGGTGTCCGGGTCACGCCCGATTTCCTCCAGCAGCCCAAGAGCATGCTGCGCTTCACCTGCTTCGTCCATGCCCACTCCCAATATTCAGTTGCTGAATTATAACTCGACCGCGCCCAAGGTCAAGTGGCTCTCCCTACCCCTCCCCCAGGGGAGTAGGGCGCCGGCCCGCCATCGGCCCGGGCCAGAAGTTGGCCGAGCGGCAACGCTGATAGGCTCTGGTTCACCGCCTACGGCGCGGGGCTGCACCCGCACGGGTCCGGGTCGGGGAGCTCAATGGGAACATAGAGCGCGATCCCCAGCCCAGACAGCGTCTCCACAGGCTGGTACGTTTCGAGCACGTAGCGCGAGATCCTGTCCGACCACAGATTGTCCTCTTCGTAATACGGGTAGACCGGGCGCCGGTGCTCGGTCGTCATCCCCTCACCGACGATCAGGGCAAATCGCCCCTGGCGCAGATCCGTATAGAACCTCGTCAGGTATTCCAGGTTGCCGGCCATGGCCATTTCCACCAAGGTGACCCGCTCATACTCCGGGATGAGCGTCACGCCCTCCACCATGCGGAAGGTGAGCAAATGGCGCTGAGAGATGAACAGGATTTCCCCGCCCTGGTCGACGGTTTCCGCCACGGCAGCCCGGATGGCCTCCAGGCCCTGCTCGGCGCGGCCGAAGTCGCGGGGTAGCAGGGGTTGCATCTCGGACACGAGGAAGGAGAGGGGGACCAAAATCCCCAGGGCGGCGAGCCAGATCAGGTGTTTCGAGGCCGGCGGGCCCGGCACCGCCGTCTCCTGGGCACCGCCGACGTATGCATAGCTGGCGATGACCATCAGCAGGACCATATAGGCGTCCATGTTGTGCAGATTCCCGCCGCCCCCGATCTTGACGCTAACCACGAGGCCGCCCGCAAACAGCACGGCCAGGATCGCACCCAGCCCCAGAAGCTGAA
>CAZEMA010000016.1:20168-23761 GCA_964513155.1 uncultured Anaerolineaceae bacterium | reverse complement strand
ACGAGGCCGCCCGCAAACAGCACGGCCAGGATCGCACCCAGCCCCAGAAGCTGAACCGGCCGATAGCGGCCGGGCTGGCCTCGCCTGCCAAACACGAGGACGAGCCAAAGCGGTGCCGAAACCAACAGGATCCCGGGGAGAACCCCCAGGCGGTAGGTCGGGTTGGGGAGCAGCCGGTACCACAACAGCCCGGAGGTGAGGCTCGTACCGAAAGCGCTCGGCTCATTCCCCGACAAGGCAATGTAGGTTGAGGCAGAAGCCAGTGCCGTCAGCACCCCCAGGACAACCCACGCTGCCGGAGCCAGCAGGTATCGCCACAGGCGGAAGCCCGACTGGCGGGGCGTTTCCTCAAGCAGGTACAACGCCGCCGCCAGGAGGCCTGGCATGGGGTACCAGTTGAGGCGGCTCAGGCCCGCCCAGACAGAGGCCACAAGGACAACCCCCAGAGTCCACCCCAGCCGCCTGCGGTCGAACCCCCAAAGGACGAGAATCACGCAGACCAGCAGGTGGTAGTACACCGGGCCCTGGAACAGGAAGAGGAAGGCCCAGCCGGCCATGGCCATCTGCAAGAGACGCCCGGGGATCGCCAGTCGTTTCGCCAGGGCCAGGCCTGCCCCGGCGGTCAGACCCAGCCACAGGAGGACTTGCCACAGTCGGTGAGCCCAGAGCGGAAGGCCCGCGATCAAGAAGGGGATGCTCTGCAGGAGGTAGCGACTGGGATGCAACGAGGAAAGCGGCACCGACATCCCATACAAGCTCGGGGCAAAGAAGAGCGAAGCGTAGTAGTAGCGGGCGCCCTCCGAGTAGTCCAACGAAAACGGATACGTTGTCACGGAGGGGATGAACAAGGCCAGCCGAACGGCGACCGCGAAAGCGATCACCGAGAGCGTCACGAGTTCAGCCCCACTCCGTTTCGGGGCCAGGGCGCGCAAGCAGATCGCCCCGGCCAGGGATAGGGTCCACAGAACCGTCAGGCGTTCGCAGAGAAGAAGGACCCTGTTGCCCCAAGGGCCCATGACCAGGAGCGGAAAGACGGCCAGGAGCACAACAAAGAGGGGAAGCGCGAGCAGACGCAGCCGAGGCAACCGGCGGTCGAGACAATCGAGGGCGGTCCACAATCGCCGCCAACGCCCGAAGTGGGCCGCGAGGAGCAGCGCCACCTCAAACAGAAGGACTGCCAGCACGAAGGCCAGCCCCAATCTCCACTTGATGGAGCCGGCGAAGATCCCCATGCGGACGGTCCAGTCTGTGGTCTGGGCCAGGCCCGCTGCAGTTACCACGACGGTGATGCCCAGGGCCCAACGAAGGAACCCCGAGGGCTTCGTTGCACCCAACGGCTCCGCTGCAGCTTCTCGTAGACTATCCATTGGCAGCCCCACCATTCAACCTCGACGAGCCCTCGCCCTGCCGGCGCAGCCCCTGCGCCCCCAATTCGCTGCCAGGCCCATGGGCAGACATTACCCTGTTTCTCCGCCGTCAGCTCCGGCCTGCGTATCTGAGCTCACCTGCCGGGCGCTGGGGAGAATCCCCGGCAGGAACACAACGCCGGGAAGGCTGGAGGCCACATACAACGTCCGCAGGAGGACCGCCAGCGTCAGCGCACTGGGCATCGAGACGCCGCCGAAAGTGACATACACGAAGGTCAGGGAAACCTCTTGGAGACCGAGGCCGTTGACCGAGATCGGAACAAGCGTGATGAAATAGACGAGGGTCCACAGACCGGCCACCAGGGGAAAGGAAGTCTGCTCACCCATGCGCCTGAGCAAGAACCAGATGCTGACGAAGAGAAAGAGCATGTGTCCCCACGTCATGACCAGCGCGTTGAGCAACGCCTGGGGCCGTCGCATCCAAAGAGTCAACGCCTCGAGCAGGCGACGCAGAAACTCCCGACCTCGCCGCCAGAGGCTACTGACCCACCCTGTGGACGACACACTCATCAGCAGAATGCCCGGGGAAGCGTTCCCTTGCGCTTCCTCAAGGCCGGTCGGAGCCCTGCCCAGGACGGCCGCCAAGCCAAGGGGCAGAGGCATCGCCATCCCGGCCATGCCCACCAGCCGGTCGACGACAAGCGATGCGGCGCAGACCGCCCGGTCGAGATCCAGCAGGAACCCTCCGGCCAAACGGACGACGTCGCCGCCGATGGTGGTCGGGAGGAAGTTCGAGGCAAAGAGGCCCGCGAAGGTGAGTCGAAGTGTCTGGCCGTAGGTGACCTTGCCACCGGCACTGCGCAAGAGGACGTACCACCTGGCCGCGACCGCCAGGCGAGAGAGGAGCGTCAGCCCCAGGGCGATCAGCATCGGCCACAAGCCAATGCCACGCAGAGCCTCACCGATCTCGCGCCAGCCTTGTTGGCTGAGCAGGTACACCAGCAGCGCGAGCGCGACCAGGCTGCCCAACAGCCTCAGGATCGGGATCCACGAATTGCGGGACAGACGGGGACTCAAGGACGCTCTCGCCCGCCGCCGATCACGCGGCGGACGGTGTATGTGAGTTTCGCCTGCGACTCATGGTAGGTGCGGGCCAGCAACTCGGCGACCAGGCCCATCATGATCGACTGCATGCCCAGGATGAAGAGCATGACCGTCATCAGCAAGAGCGGTGAGCGCACCAGGTGTTCGTTGTACAGGATCCTGCGGAGGATCAGCGCAACAAGAACCGCCACACTCGCCCCGCCCAGGAGAATGCCCGCCCCGCCGAACAGGTAGATCGGCTTGTTGGCATAGCTGATGAGGAACTTGACGGTGAAGAGATCGAGGATGACTTTGAACGTCCGCTCTAGCCCGTACTTCGCCTTGCCATGGGTCCTCGGTCGGTGGTTGACAGGGACCTCGGCGATGCGCGCACCGACCCAGCCGGCGTAGGCTGGAATGAAGCGATGCATCTCCCCATACAACCGGAACCCCTGCAGCACCTCCCGGCGGTAGGCTTTGAGGGTACATCCGTAGTCGTGAAGCCGAACGCCGGTCACGCGGGAGATGAGCCCGTTGGCGATCTGTGAGGGAAGCCGGCGCGTTAGGAAGGTGTCTTTGCGTCTCACCCGCCAACCCGAGACGACGTCGTAACCTTCATCGATCTTCGCCAGAAGCTGTGGGATGTCCGCCGGATCGTTCTGCTGGTCGGCGTCGATGAGGACGATCACATCCCCACCGGAGTGGTCGATCCCAGCGGCGATGGCGGCCGTCTGTCCGAAGTTGCGCCGAAACTCAACGACACAGGTATGTTCCAGGTCCGCCGCCGCCAGCCTCTCCAGTTCAGCCTGACTGCCGTCTTGCGAACCGTCGTCCACAAACACCAGTTCGTAGTTGAATCCGCGCAACGCTTCCGTCAGCGATTGATGGAGCGGCGCCAGATTCTCGAACTCGTCGAAGACCGGGATGACGACAGAGACCTTCACGCCTTTTCTCCCTGGTGAGGCCCGCTCCCATCGTCCCCACCCGCCGATCCCTCATGCGGGGGGATCGTGGGGCCGGGAGCCCAATGCTCACCGGCGAGGACGCCGGTGAGAGCCGTTGGAAAGGGGCTCAACCTCAGCCGGCGCGGACGCCGGTGAGAGCCGTTGGAAAGGGGCTCAATCCTAACCGGCGAGGACGCCG
>CAZEMA010000016.1:0-20068 GCA_964513155.1 uncultured Anaerolineaceae bacterium | reverse complement strand
GGACGCCGGTGAGAGCCGTTGGAAAGGGGCTCAATCCTAACCGGCGAGGACGCCGGTGAGAGCCGTCGGGAAACCAGCGGCACTCCAGCGAAACGTCAGTCGACGCCGTTTCCGGCGTTTCGTAGGACAGCGGTCACGCCAGACTCCCAGCGGTGCCAGTCACCGAAGTGTTCCTCCATGAGCGCCAGCCCTTCCCCAATCGGCTTGAGGTCTATCGCCTCCATGTCGGCGTCGACCATGATTCGAGCCAGTGCCTTGAAGGTCACCTTGGGCGCCCAGCCCAGGACCTGCTTGGCCTTGGAGGCATCTGCCTGGAGGTAGTCCACCTCGGTGGGCCGGAAGTAGCGAGGGTCGATCTCAACATGCTCTTGCCAATCCAGGCCGGCGTACCCGAATGCCTCCTGGACGAACTCGCGCATCGTGGGCGCCACCCCCGTCCCGAGGACGAAGTCGCCCGGGGCGCCGAGCTGGAGCATCTTCCACATGGCCTCGACGTACTCGGGGGCATAGCCGTAGTCCCGCCGCGAATCGAGGTTCCCCAGATAGACCTTCTTCTGCAACCCACCCTTGATGCGGGCTACGGCCCGGGTGACCTTCCGCGACAGAAACGTCTCCCCCCGCCGAGGGCTCTCGTGGTTGAAAAGGATGCCGTTGACCGCGAATATCCCGTAGGCTTCGCGGTAGTTGGCCGTCATCCAGTAGGCGTAGGCCTTTGCAATGGCATAAGGACTGCGCGGTTGGAAGGGAGTAGTCTCGCTCTGCGGGGGCGGGGCGCTCCCGTACATCTCGCTGGAAGAGGCCTGGTAGAAGCGAGCCCTCAACCCGCTGCGGTGGATCGCCTCAAGGATGCGCGTCGTCCCCAATCCGGTCACCATTCCGGCGTACTCGGGAATCTCGAAGCTCACCTTGACGTGCGACAGGGCCCCCAGATGGTAGATCTCGTCCGGGTGGACGTTGTAGATCAGGTTAGTGAGTTGCTCCGAGTTCGTCAGGTCACCATAGTGCAGGAACAGGCGGGCGTTCGGGTCGTGCGGGTCTTGGTAGATGTGGTCGATCCGCTCGGTGTTGAAGGTGCTGGCCTTGCGAATCATGCCGTGGACCTCGTACCCCTTGCTGAGCAGGAGCTCTGCCAGGTACGAGCCGTCCTGGCCGGTTATCCCGGTGATCAAGGCTTTGGGCATGGGGTCTCCTGGAGAGAGCCAGTTGGCGCAAAATTCAGTCGTTGAATTATACCGCGCCGGGGGTGCTCGTCAAGCGCTTCCGCCGCCTGGCGTCGAGCACGAGGGAGCCGCACACCACGGCGACGCAGAAGACGGCCACAGCACCCAGCGTCCAGCCAAAGTTGAGCCGCGGGGTGTGGTAGTACCGTCCGGCGTACCATTGGCCAAACAGGAGCGCCACACCACCGACGAGGAGACCGGCTCTACGCAGCCACGGATCCCGGGCGCGGCGGGCGTTGATCCAGGCCCACCCGGCAAGCGCCGCTTGGGCAACCAGGAAGACCGTCCGGTATCGCGGATTATCCCACTGGTCACCCCCGGCATAATAGGCCGAGAAAACCGCGGTAACCCACACGAGGACCACCAGGTAGGTTTGCAGGCTGCGCCAGCCCGTTTTCCGCACCGCCGCCAAGGGCGCGTAGAGCAGGAAGGGCAGCAAGGCAAACCACCCCAGCGCCCGCAGGCTGATAATCCCCCGCCAGATGGGCGCGCCGGGATAGATCACCGCTGCTGGCAGAAACGGCTGCACCAGCCCGTTGACGATTGCCAGGGGGATGTGCATCCACTCCGGCGTCCGGTCGAAGATGTCCTGGACCCAGCCTGAGGCGCTTTCGAGCATTCGCAGCTGGTAGACGGCGACCTCGGTCAGCCAGCGATTGAGGACCCCCAACGGGCCGCCCCCCGTCCCCTCTCCCACCCGCGCCCAGGCCTGCAGCGTGATAGCCAGCGCGATCACCGCCAATACGAGCAGGGCCGTGAGCGCCCAGCCCGTCCGCCGCGAATCCGACCTGCCTTCCCAGAGCCAGGCGAGCCCGACGATGCCTAGTCCGAGGAGGGCAAACGGCGGGGAGAAGAAGCCCATCAGGAGAGCCCCCGTCAAGATGGCTGGGCCCCCCGTTCTGAGATCCCCCGCACGGGCTCGGGAGTAGCCGTAGAGGGTCAGTGCCAGGCCGGCGATGAGGAAGGGCTCGCGCATCTGCGAGGCGCCGAGCAGGACCGCGTCAGGAAACACAGCGGCGATCCAGGCCGCAATGCGCGCTGGGCGTCCGCCGAATGTCATGGCGGTGAAACCCCAGGTGAAGAGCACCGCGAGCGCTGACACCGTCGCCGCCGGCAGGACGATGAGAAGGGGGCGGTGGATCTCCGGGCTGAAGACCCGGTAGATCAGCGCACTCACGAACAACAGTCCGCCGTATTGGTCCGTCGCCGATGGGGTGGTGAAGGCCGAAGCTAGGCCCAGGTCCGAGTGGGCCAGTGCCCAGGCATCTTTGTCCCGGTTGAAGGCATCGTAGAAGACGTATCCGGCCCGCTGCGCCTGCTCGTCGTAACCCAGTACGGGCAGGGCGCGAGCGAGACCGATCCCCACTGCCAGGCGCAGAGCCACTGCGGTTGCCAGGGCGGCTGGCAACCACGCCGGTCCGTCGACCCGGGCCAGCCAGCGCCAGGCGGACCAGAGCACCGCCGCACACAGCAGCGACAGCACCAGGGTACCCAGCCAACCGGACATCGGGGGACCGCTCGGGTCGAGGCCGGCAACCACTAGGGTCACCAGCACGACGGCGATTCCCCACGGCAGCCACGGACGGATTCGTTTCATGCTCGCCTGCCTTCGCACCCCCTCCGGAGCTAAGAAGCCTCAGCGGGAAGGACATCTTGGTGGAGCATCATCGAAACAGGCGTACGGAAGTAGCCTGCGTCTCCCGGATGAAAGGGCTCCCGGGAACTGGACCCCGTTTAGCTCTCAAGCCTGCCCCAACCGGAGACCGGTAAATGGATTATCGCCCTCGCCCGGGACCGGTCAAGAGCCTGCCCCTGGACCATGGCAAGCAGAATGGGATGCAGGGTCGGGTCTCAGGGCAGCCCGCGTTGATACGGTGCCAGCACCCAGATACCAACGTCCTCCAGCCTTAGCACTGGCTGATAAGATTGCAGCAGACGCATGGAGACCTGGGGCACCCAGGCGTCGTTCTCCTCCCCCATGGGATACGCCCGACCTTGACGGTACAGGTTGAGAGGGTTGGACACGATCAAGCCGAATCGCCCTCGCTGCAGATCGGCGTGGAACCGGTCCAGGTACTCTCGATCTCGGGCCATGGCCGCTTCCATCAGGTAGACCTTCTCGTACTCGGGCACCAGCGGCACACCGGTCACCATACCGAAAGCGAGTAGTTGCCGCTCGGAAAGGAACAGCACCTCCTCCCCCCGCCCGGCCGCCTGACCGACCACTTCCTGCAAGGCCTGAACCGCTTGCTCCGCCCTGGCGGAATCGCGGGAAGAGAAAGGCTGGCCCGTCCCGATGGCGAAGCCCACCGGTACGACAAGCGCCGCTGCCAGCAGGGCTAGGGATGGTGTCGACCGCGCCTCTTCCCGCATGCGGCGCGCCGACCCGAACACGATCACACACCCGATCACGAGCAAGTGGATCAGGTACGCGTCCAGGTTGTGGAGATCGTCCCCGCCGCCGATCTTGACACTCACCACAAGGCCTTCGACCAGCAACACGGCCAGGATCGCCCCCAGCGCGAGAAGCTGGATCGGCGCCATCGCCCCCCGCCGGCGGCGGAGCCTGGCTACTACCAGCAGCGCCATCGGCGCCGTCACCAATAACGCCCCGGGAAGGATACCGAGGCCATAGGTCGGATTGGGAAGTAGCCGATACCAGAGCAGATCGGCGCGGAAGCTGTAGGCGAAGGCACCTGCTGGGTTGCCGGAGAGGAGGGCGTAGATCCGGTACGAGGCGAGGGCAGCTGCGGCTCCGAGCACCACCCAGGCGGCTGGCCATCTGAGATACCGCAGGAGTTCGCTTCCGCTGGGGCCAACTTCGAGGAGATAGAGCGTGGCCGCCAGCAAGCCCGGCACCGGGATCCAGTTCACCCGGCTCACCCCCGCCCAGACTGACGCCAGCATAACAATCGCCAGCGAGCGCCAGAACCGCCGGCTATCGAACCCCAGAAGGACAATGACCGCGGCAGGCAGCAGGTGGAAGTACACGGGCCCCTGGAAGAGGAAAAGGAACGCCCAGGCGCCCACGAGGATGCGGCGAGCTCGACCCTGGAGGGCAAGGCGCCGGGTGAGGGCGGAGGCGGCCATGGCCGTCAATCCCAGCCAAAGGAGCACCTGCCACAGCCGGTGCATCCAGATGGGAAGGCCGCGGATCAGGAACGGCAGCGAGAGTAGCAGGTATCGGCTGGGGTCGATCGTCGAGAGCGGAACGGCTTGCCCGTACAGGCTCCGGGCGAACGGCAGTGAGGCGTAGTACAAGCGGCTTCCCTCCGACCAGCCTATTGAAAGCGGGTAGGCAGAGACATCGGAGGCAAATAGCGTCACCCGGTACGCGACGGCATAGAAGAGGGTGGAGGCAGCCAGCGCCTCACCCCAGCTGCTCCAGAGGCCGATCCCGTCCAGGAGGGCCGCGCCAAACACCGCGAAGCCAGCGAAGATGGCCACCCTCACAAAGGGAGCCATCAGGAAGCGCCCGAGCGGTCCCAACAGCAGGAAGAGCAGGGCAGGAAGGGAGGCTGCCAGGAGGATCATGCAGACGATGCGCTGGCGACGGAAGACCTGCCGGCCGCGATCAAACCAGCCCAACAGGCGATCGCCACCCGATGTCCAGGAGAAGATCCAAAGCGCCGCCCCGAGGACGGCCGCCAGACCCAGGAGACCCCGGGCTGCCGTCCACTTGACGGAGGCCAAGATCACACCAATCGCGTGGGCCTCGGAGGCAAGCTGAACCAGGCCGGTTGCCATCAAGACCGTCCCCAGCCCGAGCCCCCAACGCATCCATCTCAGCCGCCCAGCCTGGTCCATCCTCTTATCCCAGGTCGCCTCCCGCCAAACGGTTCACAGAAGCGCGCGAAGGCCTCCGGCGGGGCTGCGCCATGTAGCCCGCGCCACCGAGGCCCAACTTCCGCTCCGCGCAGACCACCGCCCGGCGACTCCGCGAGCCTCTGTGTACAACGAGCGGGACCGGCGAGGCCTGCCGACTGTCCGGACATTGGGCCGGCACCCGACAGTGGCCTCGCAAGAGTGTCGGCCGGCCAATCATCACGCGGGCGCCTTACGCTTGCTGGCCCACGCGCCTTGTCAGGATCAAGCGGGCCACGGCGCGGAGGACGACATAGAAGACAATCATCTGCAGCGGCATCAGGAACCGCGGGTTGTCACCGTGATCGACGAGTGTCTGGACGACGGAGATCAGCCCCACGAGCCCTCCCGCGGCCAGCGCGAATCGATCGAAGCCCAGCCTGGACCGGATTCGCGCGCTAAGCACCGCCAGGCCGCCCATCGCCAGGAACACCGCGTTTGCCGCGACCGAGAGGAGCCTGCCCGCCCAGGCAAGCGCGCTCATCGGCGCGGCCGCCCAGGATACCCTCAAGGCCTCAGGCTGCCAGTAGACAGGCGCCTTCCAGAACGCCACCCACCCTTCGGCGACGTTCCTCAGATAGAGGTCGGGGTGCTCCCGAATCAGCTGGAACGAGAGTCGCTGCAATTCCCGCGAGAGGTCGTAGAAGCCCAGTCCGGAGACCTCGCTCATCTCGGGGATCGCCTCCCAAATGGCATTGGTCTGCGTCCCCCGCTCGGCGATCTGTGCCTCCCGGTACCGGAGGTAGGTGTCTCGCAGCGGCGCCACCTCATCCGGCAGGTACTCGAAGAAGGATCCCGTGTGCTGGACCCAGTGGTACCCACCCATCGTCGTCGGCGACCACATGCCATAGGAATCATGCACCCAGAGAATCCACCCGCCCAAGAGCAGCAGAGGTCCCAGGCAAAACGCCACCGCCCTTACCAGCCGCCGGCGGAGGTTCGCCCGTCCGAGAAGCCAACCCGCGGCGCGCAGGATCTTGGGCAGCCGGACCGCCGGGCGGCCTGCGCCCGCCGACCAGACAAAGGGAAGGAGCCAGACGGGCAGGACGAAGAACAATGGCCGGGCCAGTCCGGCCAAGCTGGCCGCGACCCCCAGGGCCAGCGCCGCGAGGCCCCCCGCGCCTGCACTTGCCTGCCGGTCCAGCTTGACGAGCAATGCCAGGCTGAGCACGACGAGGAACGCCGTCAACGTCTCGGTGAGCAGGTTGGCCTCAAAGAGAACCTGCCCGGGGATCGCGTCGTAGAGCAGCCCAAGAACGGCTCCGTGCCAGAGGATCCCGGTCGTCCTCCAGGTCATCCAGAAGAGCAGGAGGGAGATCGCCAGCCCGAGGACCATCTGGGCCAGCCAGACACGGACAGGCTCCTGGCCCAAGAGCGCCAGGAACGCGGGATACCCCGGCGCGCGCGTGCCATCGTATCCCTCCAGGCTGAGGCTCGACAGCGCGCCTGCCAACCGGAGGTAGGAGGGGGTGTCGCCGTAGGGGACGGGTTGGTAGACCCGCCAGAGCCAGAGCCGCTCCAGGAGCCCCAGGAGGCCGAGGCCAACCGCCCATGCCCACGGACGGGCCCTCAGACCCAAGCCGGGGGCACGGTTCAATCTAGCCGCCACGGCCAACCTCCAGACCCTCCAGGGCCTTCCGAGCGCGCTCCAGCGTCGTGTAGTGCTCTGCGTCTCGCCGCGCCTGCGCCCCCAGGGCCGCCCGGCGCGATGTATCGGCCATCAACGCTTGAAGCGCCCGATTCCACGCCTCGACATCCTCCGGTGGCAAGAGCACGGCGTTGGACTCGTTCAGAACCTCCCGCAACACGGGGAGATCGCTCGAGAGTATTGGCCTGCCTGCAGCCAGGTACTCGAAGACCTTCATCGGGCTGGCGAAGTTGGCGCTGTCACCGGCGCCGCTGCTGATGGCGATGTGCCGCTGGTAAGGCATCATCAGGACGTCGCTGGCTGCCTGAACAAGCGGGAGCCGCTCGTTGGGCACGAACCCCAGCATGCCCCAGTTCGCCGCCCCGGCCTCCGAAGCTCGCCGGCGCCAATGCTCGACGGCTCCCGGCTCTCCCCCGGCCAGGACAAAGTGGATACTGGGGTTGCGCAGCGCAAGCTCGAACAACAACTCGATTCCCCGCCCGGGGTAGGCATGCCCGGTATAGCCCGCGGTGAAGCCCTCCGTCAGACCCAGCATCCGCCGAGCTTCCACGGGCCCGGGCATCCCCTGATAGCGTTCAAGATCGACCCCGCATGGCGCCTTCACCGCAAACGGGGGCTCGAGGGTCACCCGGTACGTGTCTGCCAGCCAGCGTCGAAGCGCCTCCGTCGTATGCAGCAGCCGGCGAGCGCCTGGGCCGCGCAGGAATTGGCCGAAGAGCCAGGGGCCGAGAGTCCCTTGCGGCCGGTCGTGGGCCTCGAGCACCGTGGGCAGGCCCACTCGTGAGGCAAGCGCCGCCGCCTGAACCGGCCAGACGTAGTAGAGATCGGCGCCCCACCCTCTTCCGGCCAGTACTGCCCTCAGGCAGAAATCGTAGCGGCGGAATGCCGGAACGGAGGGCAACCAGGAAACGGGGAACTGAACCCGGAGGCCGTATTGGGTAGCAATCTCCTGCCACGTCTCCCTGGGAGGCCTCCCAGGAAGCCAGAGCCGGACCTCGTGGCCGAGTTGCGCCAGGGCCTGGCAGGCCTTCATCATCTGGACGGAATTGGCCGTGTGAGACGGAACCCTGGAGGCAGCGATGCAGGCGATGCGCATGCCCCTCAGCCTCCACCCTGCGTTGGGCGGGCAGCTTCGGCTTTGCGGAGCTCGACCGCCGTCTTCCAAACCAACGTCCCCCCGGTTCCCATATAGAAGCCGCTCAGGAGCGCGGCCATCCCATTGGCGCCCCATCTCGGGACCACAAGGAAGATGCCTGCGATCTTCAGCAGCGCCGCGACCAGATGCACCTTCGTCGGGTACTCGGGCATCCCCAACGGCAGCAGGACGTTCCGGTTCCAGTAGAAGATGTTGACGACAGCCATGCCGATCAGCAGGATCATCAGGCTGAGATACGCCGGCGCGAACTCCGGGCCCCAGAGAAGGGCAATCAGCCAGCGCCCTAAGAAGGCCAGCCCAAGGCTGGCGGGGACTGTCCAGGCCGCCGAGAGCAGGCTGCCGCTGCGGAGCAGGTAGCGTACATTCTTCCAGCGCTTCTCCGCCACTTCGCGGCTGACCTCGCGGTACGTGGTGCTGATCAACGGGTCAACCGGGGTGATCAGGATGTTGCGGATGGCCAAGGCCACCTTGTAGTAACCGACCTGTTCCGGTGTGCTGAAGGCACTGAGCCACAGCAGCTCGCTGTCGCGGGTGACCAGGTTCAGTGTACTCGTCACATTGATGTTGACCGCAAAGCGGATGAGTTCGCGAGACCGATCGGCCAGGAGCGAGAGCGGTACCCGCCACCAGCCGGGACCCCAATGCACCCGCGCCTGCCAGACCGCGGCGCCGGTGATGGCTAGAGCCCAGACCGCCTTCCCGATCAGGTAGGCCAGCAGCACACCGAGCAGTCCGCCCTGGCTGACGAACACACCCGCGATCAACACCAGCGTGAGAGCGCTCTGACCGACGGTGATCGCCGCCAGAATGCCGAACTTGTTGAAGACCTGCAACAGGCCCGTCGAGGTTTCGGCCATCACATTGGCCAGGATGATCAGCCCATAGGTGAGGTAAAGGCCGATATTGGCGGGATCGTGGGGCGCCAGGTATCGGGCAGCAAGCGGTGCCAACGCGGCCAGGAGGCCGTACGCGACCACTGAGCTGCCAATCTCCGCCAGGCCCGCCGCCTTGAAGACCGCCGCTCCCCGCCGATCGTCGCCCTTGGCGGCGAATTCGCTGACGTAGCTGACCACCAATTGGCTCATGCGGAACGAGGTCAGCCCGTTAATGACCGTGGCGAACTGGGTCACGATGCCCAGCACGCCAAAACCCGCCGCGCCCAGCAGGCGAGCGGCAAGCGCACTCTGCCCCATGCTGAGGAATGCAGCGGCTGTGCTAGCGCTGAAGAGATAACCGGAGTTGCGCACCACCCGCTGGAGGAGCGGGTTCCGCCAGAGCCGCGCCAGGAGGTTGCGGGGAGACGAGGTCGGAGCCGAGGCCATGCGTTGCTCAGTCCGCCGTATTGATCGAGCGCGCCCAGTCGCGCTCCGCCTGGTACCAGGCGAGGCAAGCTTCGAGGCCGTGCCGCATCTGGACCTGCGGCTTCCAGCCCAGCAGGTCGGAAGCCTTGTGGATATCGGCCCAAGTGGCCCGGACATCGCCTGGCGCCTCCGAGCGCAGGTCGAGGCCCGCCTCCTTGCCCACGAGGCCCTCGATCTCGCTGATCACGTCGCGAAGCGGCACAGGGTGGTCGGCGCCTAGGTTGATCACCTCAAAGCCGAGCGGGCGCAACGCCGCCACGGTCCCGCGGGCGATGTCATCCACGAAGGTGAAATCCCGCTCCTGCAAGCCATCGCCATAGAGAATGACCGGACGCTCCTCGGCGATCCACTGAATGAAACGGAAGATGCTCATCTCTGGCCGCCCGGCGGGGCCGTAGACCGTGAAATATCGGAGGACAGTGACATCGAGACCGTGCAGGTTGTGATAGGTGTGACAGAGCATCTCGGCCGCGCCCTTGGTGGCAGCGTACGGGGAAAGCGGCCGGCTGATGTCGGCGTCTTCGCAGAAAGGCCGAGGGTTGTCCTTCCCGTACAGGCTGGAGGTCGAGGCCTGCACGAACTTGCGGACGCCACGCTCGCGGCAGAGGTCCAGCAATCCCAGCGTCCCCATGACGTTGGTCTGGGCATAGACCCAGGGATCGCGCACGCTCTGGCGCACGCCGGCGCGCGCTGCCAGATTGACCACGGCGTCGTAGCTCTCGGCCCCCCAGGCCTCGGCCAGTGCCAGGCGATCGGAGATGTCCACCCGGCGGAAGGTGAAGCCCGGCAATGGGCGCAGCCGGGCCAGACGCCACTCCTTCAGGCGCGGGTCATAGGCATCGTTCAGGTTGTCCAGGCCGACGAGCCGATGGCCTTCGGCCAGCAGCTGCTCGGCCACCTTGGCGCCAATGAAGCCGGCGACGCCGGTCACCAGGTACCGCGCCGGTCGAGCTCCTTCCGGCGCTCCCTGGCGATCTGCACGCTGGGTGGGCTCGCCGATCACAGTCTGACGACCTTCGGGCTCGCCACGCCCGTCGCCCCTGTGGCGTTGCGGGTGTCGAAGACGAGGGGCGCCGCCTCCACCAGGGCGCGGTAATCCGTCTGGCTGTGGTTGGTGACGATCACCACACAGTCCGATTGGCGAGCCGCCTGCAATAGGTCAGGCACCGACTGCAGATCGCGGCCTTCATGCTCGAGCGAGGGCACGTAGGGATCGAAATACTCGACGACGGCCCCCTTCTCCTGGAGCAGGCCGATCACGTCGAGGGCCGGAGACTCACGCAAGTCCGAGACGTCCGGCTTGTAGGCCACGCCGACGACCAGCAGGCGCGAGCCCCGGATGGACTTGCCGGTATCATTGAGCACGTCCTGGATGCGCTGGACGACGTAGCGTGGCATCCCGGTATTGATCTCGCTTGCCAGCTCGATGAAGCGGGCATTGTACTTCAGGCTCTTCAGCTTCCAGGAGAGGTAGAGCGGGTCGATGGGGATGCAGTGGCCGCCCAGTCCAGGCCCGGGGGTGAACTTCATGAACCCAAAGGGTTTGGTGGCCGCGGCCTCGATGACCTCCCAGACGTCGATCCCTAGCCGATCGCACATCAGCGCCATCTCATTGACCAGCCCGATGTTGACCGCCCGGAAAGTGTTCTCCAGCAGCTTGGCCATCTCGGCGACTTCGGCCGAGGAGACGCGCACGATCGGCCGGATCGCCGAGCCGTACATGGCCGCCGCGACCTCGGTACACGCAGGGGTGATTCCGCCTACCACTTTGGGCGTGTTGGCCGTCGTCCAGTCCTTCCGGCTCGGATCGACCCGCTCGGGCGAGAAGGCCAGGAAGAGGTCCTTCCCCACCTTCAGACCGCTCGACTCCAGTTCGGGCAAGAGCATCTCCCGGGTCGTGCCTGGGTAGGTGGTGGACTCGAGGATGATGACCATCTCCCGATGGAGCACCGGCCGGAGCGATTGAATCGCCGAGACGATGTAAGACAGGTCGGGATCGCCGGTCTTGCGCAGAGGCGTCGGGACACACACGCTTACGCCGTCCGCCTGGGCCAGAGCGTCAACCGAGGTCGAGGCGATGAGCTTGCCGGCGGAAACGAGCCGGGCGACATGCTGGCTGGGGACGTCCTCGATGTAGCTCGTGCCCCGCTTCAGGGATTCGATCTTCTTCGGATCTAGGTCGATACCGATGATCTGGTGCCCGGCCCCACCCAGAAGCACTGCCAGCGGCAGCCCGACGTAGCCCAGCCCGATGACGCCAATCCGCGCCTGACCTTTCTCAAAGCGGTCAATGAGGGCACGCGCGGCCGGCGGAAGAGGTGTAGTGGGAGCAGACATCAGACGTGGGTTCTCCTATCCGGAGAATCAGAACAGGTTGAGTTGCTGCGGCTGCGCTGGTGGTTCTTCCTCCGCAGGCTGGACGTCCTGAGCCCGCCGAATCATCTCCGGCAAGCGGGCAAAGTCCTCTTCGATGCTGCGCCGGAAGGAGGGCTGATGCAGGGCGGCCGCGGGATGGTACATGGGCATGACCAGTCGGCCGTTGGCGGTGCGGGCCTGCCCGTGCACGGCGCTGATCCTTGCATTGGGCAGGAACCTCGCCAGAGAGAATCTCCCCAGCGTGACGATGAGTTTCGGATTGAGCGCCCGGATCTGCCGATCCAGGAAGACCGAACAGGCTTCAATCTCCTCCGGCAGTGGCTCCCGGTTGCCCGGCGGGCGGCACTTGACGACGTTGCAGATGAACACCTGGTCACGTTTCATCCCGATGCTCGCCAGGAGTTCCTCCAGGAACTGGCCCGCCGCCCCCACGAAGGGACGCCCCTGCTCGTTCTCGTGGAATCCCGGCCCTTCCCCGATGAAGATGATCTCTGACTGAGCTGGCCCCTCCCCAGGGACCGCCAGCTTACGCGAGAGGTGCAGCTTGCAGAGCTTGCACTCGGAGACTTCCCGCGCGATGGCTCGCAACTCCTCCTCGGCGTTCACTGTCCTCCTCCGCTCGCTTTCGCCCGACGCCGCCGCAGGCCCGACAACGTCAACAGAAGCGCATCCTCATCATTATCCCGGTAATACTTCGCCCTGCGGCCAACGATCTGGAATCCATACTTGCGATACAGGTTGAGCGCGGCCGTGTTCGAAACCCGGACCTCGAGGGTGGCCGAGTCCGCCCCCATCCGGGCCCCCTGCTCCAGCCCCGCCTCAAGCAACTGCGCCGCGATTCCCAGCCGCCGGTAGTCAGGGTGCACCGCCAGGGTGCTGATGTGTGCCTCGTCCACGATCAGCCAGAAACCCACATAGCCCACCAGGCGCGGTCCCGATCGCTCGTGCACAATCGTCACCAGCAGCTGGGAAGCCGGGTTCTCTGTCAGCTCGAACCGGTAACTCCGCTCCGGCCATGGGATCGGGAACGACATCCGGTCGATTTCCAGCACCGCTGGCAGGTCATCCAGCGTCATCGGCCGGATGACCATCTCCAGGGGCTGAGCCCTCACGGCTTGGCCTCGTCCTGACTCCTGAGGTAGATCGGCGCCAGGGTATTGGCCTCGGCCAGCTTGCCGCTGCGCAGCCTCTGCCAGGCAAGCTCAGCCAGGAACCCTGGGCGGCGCAAGCACAGGGCAGGAGGAGCCAGATGCGCCAGCTGTTGATCCGCCAGTGCCTTCCGGGCTTCCGGCCCGATCTCGCCACAGATGTAGGTTGACTTCTCCAGCCCGGCGGCGATACCCTCCCAAGTCATGGGAGCCGCTTCCCCCTGCGCTTGCCAGCCGGAGCGCCCTGATTTGTACCACACTCCCGCCACCCGGCCGCGGCCGGCCTCCAGCAAGGCCAGCATCGGCCCTTCGCGTCGGGGTTGGCATTGCGCCAGGATATCCAGCGTGGGGATCCCCACCACCCGCAGATTGTGAGCCAAGGCCAGGCCCTTGGCCAGGGCCAGCCCGATGCGCAGCCCGTTGAAGGAACCCGGCCCTAGCGAGACCGCAACCGCGGTCAGATCCGTTGGCGCCACGCCGGCCCGGCGCATCATGAGGGCCACCTCCGGCGCCAGTTCAAGCGTATGATGCCCCCGACCGACCCAGATCTCCTCGGCCAGCACCTGGCCTCCGTCGTGCAGGGCAATCCCGATCGTGCGCGTGGCGGTGTCAAGGGCAAGCAGCATGCTCAGCCTCCAAACGCCGCCTTGCGGAACTGCCGGAGCAGCCGCTCGTAGCGCGGCCCGGCTGCCTCCAGGCGCATCCCTCGCCGAGACTCGTCCGCCCATTGCAGGCTGATCCACAGCCGCTGAGGCGGCAGTGCTCCCGCAACCCGCTCCGGCCACTCAACCAGGATCGGGCCTTCCCCAT
The DNA here is from genome assembly GCA_964513155.1 of uncultured Anaerolineaceae bacterium. GTDB lineage: Bacteria > Chloroflexota > Anaerolineae > Anaerolineales > E44-bin32 > DATEAV01. The sequence goes on along the minus strand of CAZEMA010000016.1, from coordinate 6,485 downwards.
CCATCAACTCCGTCAGTCCCAGAGCAATCGCCTCCGGCGCGCCCCCAAGCCTGAAGGCATCTACATGGTACAGACGCCCACCATCCGCCCTGCGGTACTCGTTGATCAGCACAAACGTTGGGCTGGTAACCGGGTCCAGACATCCCCAGCCGCGGGCAATCCCCTGGGCCAGAGTCGTCTTGCCGGACCCAAGGTCGCCCGCCAGGCAGATTAGGTCGCCCGGCTTGAGAAGTTCGCCCAGCCGCACGCCCAACCGCCGGGTTTGCTCCGGGCTGTGACTGAGGAACTCGAGGCTGCCTTCATCCAGAATAGGCATGTGCGCGGCCGGATTATACGTCAGCCAGTTCCCACCTACAAGCAGGTGTATGGGTTCAGGACATATGAGACAGGCGGAGGATTCGAGTGCCCTCAATCCCCTTGGACGATACCCGCCCCTTGCTCCCCCGCCGTCCGCGGCGGGGCTCTGTGCTCTCGGGCCATCCACGGGCCGCCGATGACGGCGGCCCGCACAGGAAGATCGCCCCTCGCACTCCACAGGGGCGGGACGGCCCCCCGCCCGCGCGAAGCCCCCCGACCCCAGAGGGGCGCTCCCGATAAGAGCTCGGGACCATGTGCGCGGGGCGCAGCCGGGGGGCCCTCTCCGCGGTCCGGTACTTGCCCGAGCCTATGCCAGCCTGCGGAGAGGAGGAAGGAGTCCAAGAGGGGGTGGGGGTTCGAAGTCACAGCCCGCTAGGCCCGTGTCACCGTCTCACATGTATCTGAACCTGCTAAGCGGGCCCCCCGAGCGGGCTACTTTCCTTACTTGCCGCTCCGTGCTAGTATCGCGCTTATGCGCGTACTCGTCATCTCCGATGTCCATGCCAACGCGACGGCCCTCCGGGCCGTCCTGGCTGACGCCGGCCCTTGCGATGCGGTCTGGTGCCTCGGAGACATGGTAGGCTACGGCCCCGACCCCAACGAGTGCATCGAGATCGTCCGGGAACTGCCAAACCTTCTTTGTCTCATCGGCAACCATGACCAGGCCGCCCTGGGCAGTCTGCCCCTAACCCGGTTCACTCGGGACGCCCGTGAGGTGGCCACCTGGACCAGCCAGGTCCTCAACCCCGATAACGCAACCTTCCTGCGCTCCCTCCCCACCAAGATCAGCGTCAATGACTTCACCCTCGCCCACGGCAGTCCACGCCAGCCGATCTGGGAGTACATCCTCGATCAGCACGCCGCAGAACACAATTTCGGGGCCTTCCGGACCGACTTCTGCCTGGTCGGACACACGCACGTGCCTCTCATGTTCAAGCGGAACCCCAACGACGGGCGGGTTGTGACCGTGTCGCTGGCCTGGGGAGAGCCGAACCCCATTGGCCCGCGCATGATCCTCAACCCCGGCTCCGTCGGTCAGCCACGCGACATGGACCCTCGCTCGGCCTATGCCCTGCTGGATGCCGAATCCAAAACCTGGGAGCCCCACCGCATCGTCTACGACATCGACCAGGTCCAGCTGCGCATCCTGAGAGCAGGCCTGCCCGAACGGCAGGCGCTGCGGCTGATTGCCGGATGGTAGCCGGGAACCTTCGGGAAGGGGAGAGCGTCTCCAGGTTGAGCACGATCCTCAACCTGCAATGGAGGAGAACGCCATGAACAAGCGCATTGCCCTGGTCGCACTTCTCGTCGTTTCCTTGATGCTGGCTGCCTGTGGCGGTATGGCCGCTAGCCCCCCCGAAGTCGTCTCCGTCGACCGGGCGGGGGTGGGGGACACAAACGCTGTCGGCGCACCCGCCATGGAACTGCCCTCGGCACCCCAGAGCGGGGGTGGAGCATCGGCTGCACCCACCTCCGGTGACCGCATGGTCGTCCAGACGGCCAACCTGTCCATTGTGGTCGCGGATCCGGCGGCCTCCCTGGATGTGATCGCCCAGATGGCCGAGCAAATGGGAGGCTTCGTCGTTTCGTCCAACCTCTACCAGTCCACCTTCGGCGTCAGCCAGGTCCTCGCCTCGCAGGCCACCATCACGATCCGCGTCCCCTCCGAGCGCCTGGAAGAGGCGATGAACCGCATCAAGGAAGGCGCGACCGAGGTGCGGACCGAGAACGTCTCGGGCGAAGACGTGACGGCCCAGTACACCGACCTGGAGTCTCGCCTGCGCAACCTGCAGGCGGCCGAAGAGCAACTGCGCGAGATCATGGCTTCCGCCACCCGGACCGAAGATGTCATACTGATCTTCAACCAGCTGACCTCGGTGCGGGGCGAGATCGAAATCGTTCAGGGCCAGATGCGCTACTACCAGGAAGCCGCCCGTCTCTCGGCCCTCACCGTCGAGCTGATCCCCGATGTCGCCAACCAGCCGATTGAGATCGGTGGCTGGCATCCAGGTGCCGTCGCCAGGGAAGCGATCGAAAACCTGGTCCGTGCCCTCCAGACCCTGGTCAACCTCCTGATCCGCTTCGGCATCTGCGGCCTCCCCTTCCTGATCATCATCGGTCTGCCCGCCTGGCTGATCGTCCGAGCCATCGTCCGACGGGTTCGCAATCCCAAGGCTGTTCCGCCTGCGCAGGGTTGATCTCCCGCCCTCGCGCAACAGAGTAGGGGCGAGCCATGGCTCGCCCCTACAATCCGAACAAACAGACACCGGGTTTCTCAGCCGAGCAGAAACCCGGTGTCTTCCCGTTCAGCACCCCGAGCATCAGAGGCCCGGGGAGCCCGGATAGTACCCCCTTCAGCCGATCGCCTCGCGCACTCGCGCCGCCAGCTCGCCGAATTCATGAGTGTAGGTCATTGAGAGATCGCGGGGCCGGGGCAGCGGGATCGCCATATCCAGTCGGATCTGCCCAGGCCGTGGACTTAGCGCCAACAGCCGGTCCGCCAGCAGGATCGCCTCCGGGATCGAATGCGTGACCATCACGACCGTCTTCTTGCGGGCGTCCCAGATTCGCAAGAGCTCCCCCGCCATCCGCTCCCGGGTCAAAGCATCCAGCGCTCCAAAAGGCTCATCCAGCAGCAACAGGTCCGGCTCGTGGATCAGGGCCCGGGCGATGGCCACTCGCTGTGCCATGCCGCCAGAGAGATCCCGTGGATAGGAGGCTTCGAAGCCCTCCAGCCCTACCAGCTCAATCAGGCTCTGGGCGCGGGCGTCCGCCTCGACCTTCTCCGTCCCCTGCAGTTCAAGCGGAAGGGCGATGTTGGCCGCTACGGTCCGCCAGGGCATCAGATTGGCCTGCTGGAAGACGAAACCGATCCGCGGCCGGGGCCCTTCCAGCCGCTCCCCTTCGAACTCGACGTCCCCGCTCGTCGGCCGGAGAAGACCTCCTAATAGCCGGAGCAGCGTCGTCTTGCCGCTCCCCGATGGGCCGACGACGCACACGAACTCCTGGCGCCGGACGGCGAAGGTAATGCCGTCCAACGCTCTGAGGCCGCCGTTGCCGTTGGGGTAGACGGCCGTGAGACCACGGGCCACGAGGATCGGATCCGTCAGCGCTGCATTCATGGCAGAAAGTCGTTGCTGTAGGCGAGGGTGATGTCGATCGGTTGCGCCAGCGACCCCATCGCCAGCAGCACCTGCAGCATGTTCTCCCAGGCTTGCGGATCGGAATACCCCAGGCGGTCCGCCCTCCACAGCTCGATGCTGGCGGCCAGCACCCGACGCTGCACGGCCTGATCGGCCTGGTCTAGCCCCTCGACAAAGTGCTTGCAGATCTCGAAGGCAGCCTCCGGGTCATCCAGGGTGTCCTGCAGGCCTCGCAGGCTGGCCGCCACCATCGCCCGCACCAGTTCGGGATGCTCGGCGATGGTCTGCTCGTTGGTGATCATCCCATTCGAGGCCAACCTCAGGTAATCTGCCACCCGGATGATCTCGAGCTCCATCCCCTGAGCCTCCAGCTGGATTGGCTCATTATTGACATAGATCACGACCGCGTCCTCGGTCCCTGCGGCCAGGGCCTCCACCTGGTTGTAGCCGATCACATCCAGGGTAGCCGCGTCCGCCTGGACGCCGGCCGCGCTCATCAGCGCCTGATAGCCCACATAGGAGGCGCCGCACAAGCAAGGGATGCCCACCCGCATCCCCGCCAGGTCGGCTGGCGTCCGGATACCGCTTCCGGCCGGCGCGGCCACGCCCACCGGGTAGTCCTGCCACCAGGCCAGGACGTAGACGATGGGCAGCCCCTGCGATCGGGCCAGCGGCACCTGCTCGCCGGAGACGATAGCGAACTGAAGCTCGTTCGCCCCCACCAGGGTCACGGCGTCGGTCTCCCACGAGTAGTCGAACTCGATCTCAATCCCGGCCTCCCGGAAGTAGCCCCGTTCGACCGCCACGTAGAAGGGCGCAAACTGGACGTTGGGGATGTACCCCATGGGGAGCCGGATATGAGTCAACTCGGCCGTTGGGGTGGGCGTCGCCCCGGAACCCGCCGAGCAGGCCGCCAGAACCAGGCCGAGAAGCAGAAGGAATGGGATCGTTCGACGCAACATGGCAAGCTGTCCTCCCTACGAGTGGCTCTCCTCGCCTTCCCGCCAAACGAGCATCCGCCGTTCCAGGCCGGCGACGAGGCTATACAATCCAAGCGCCAGGACTACTAGCACCAGGATCGCAACGAAGACCAGGGCCGTATCGTAGAGGCCCCGCCCGACATTGATCAGGAATCCCAGCCCCTCGTCGGCGCCGACAAACTCGCCCACCACCGCGCCGATGACCGAGAGGGTGGCGCCGATCTTCAGGCCTCCAAGCAGCACGGGCATGGCGGCTGGCGCCTCAAGCTTGACGAAGGTCTGCCAGCGGCTTGCCCGGAGGGAGCGCATCAGGTCGCGCAGATCCTCAGGAACCGAGCGGACGCCGACGACGGTGTTCACCAGCACCGGGAAGAAGACAATCAAGCTGCAGATCAGGATCTTGGAGAGCCTGCCCGGGCCAAACCAGATCACCAGGAGCGGGGCGATGGCGACGATGGGAATGGACTGGGAGGCGACAATGTATGGGCCCAGGATTCTCTCGGCCGTCCGCGACTTAGCCAGCAGGTAGCCCAGCGCTGCCGCCACGCTCAGGCCCAGCGCCAGACCGGAGAGCACCTCGACCAGCGTCGCCCACGTGTTGCGGAGCAGGCTGCCATCCACCAGCGCCGCTGCCAAGCGGTTCCAGACAGCGGCCGGCGAGGGCAGCATGAACGAGGGCAAGCCGGACCAACGCGCCAGCGCCGCCCACAGGGCCAGGCCAACCAGCAGCGTCGCCGGCAGAAGCCAAGCCCGCAGCCAGCCAAGGACCCGGCCCTCATTCGTGTGTGGGGCGTCTTCCCGTCTTCTGCTGCCCATCCTTCACCCAAGACAAAGCCCCGGAACGGTTCCTTCCGGGGCAGGCACAACGCAAGGCAGGCCCACAAGGGCCGCATGCGCAAAACCCCGAAGACCGATGATCTCCGGGGCGCACATGGCAACCCGGCCGCTCAAAGCCGCCAGGTTTGCCGCCTTCTCCTATCCGGACTGTACCGTCGGCCCCGGAATCTCACCGGATCCTGCGCACAAGGCGCTCGCGGGCTGTACCGCCGATCGGGAATTAGGCCTGCCGGCCCTCACCCTGCCCCGAAGGCATTCATTTCATTTGCTGGTATTATACCGCGACTACTCCGCGTGCAAGAACCCAGGAGCTTGTCGGACAGCACATCCGCTTGCGGGCTTGCGTGTGCTACAGGCTCCAGTCAGAGGGGTCCATGCAGGTCTGCTCCCCCCTGTCAGGTTGGGCCGCGGCACATAGACGCCGCGCTCGTCGTCGAACCTGACAAAAGCTTTGGCTTGCTCCGCCACCTCCGGCGGCGGGAAGCCACCGACGGCGAGGATGTAGGAATCCGGCCCCATTGGCCCCGCGATGCAGCGCTCGATCGGCTGGCTGCGAGGGCAGTTCGAAACCCGACGGGGAAAGAGGTAGTACTGGACGATGCCCTCGTTTCCAAGCACCTCGTCCACTGTGACCGGAGGCACGATGACCGTTGCGTCGGTGGGCACAACCTCTTCGAGAAACCGAATGTAGTCTGCAAACCCATCTCCAAAGGCGAGGCGGGCACTGCGCTCACGCGCTGGCAGCGAATAGACCCTACGGATCCTGTTGAGTGCCGGCAGAAGGACGCTCTCGAGGAGAACAACGGTCTGGACCAGGACGGCTGCCAACAGTAGCAGCTCCAGTCCGTGGCGTTTCCACCAAGTCGGGGCTGGCTTACCGGCAGGAATGGTTGTCATCCGCGTCACCCCTGAAGGCTCGAGCCACCGGAGCCCCTAGCAGCGTGATGAAGAATCGCCTTGCCCGGAGAAGAGAACCGTACTATGTGGTGGTGGGGCGAAGCCCCAGCCGCCACATATACGGATTCTTTCCAGGAAGCAGGGCTCTTGATCACACACCTAGAAGTTCAGCTCCCGCATGTCCCCCGTCGTCATGAAGATCACGCGCTCGGCGACGTTGGTCACTCGGTCGCCGATACGCTCCAGATTGTGGGCACACCACATCAGGTAG
>CAZEMA010000015.1:0-35339 GCA_964513155.1 uncultured Anaerolineaceae bacterium | reverse complement strand
GGCACATCAGATTAGCGCGCAGTCGGAACGAGGGAAAGGGGATGCAAGCGTAACGATTGTCCGGCATGTATCGGCCATCTCGAAATCGTGGAGTGTCTGGCCCACTCGCCGTATGGCTCGCAGCCGCCGACGGGGGGCCACGGCGCCGTGACGATCCTGGGCGACCCTGCCACCGGCAAGCGACTGCAGACGCTGGAGGGACATGAGGCAGTTCGATCTGGCGTTCAGCCCCGGCGGGAACCTGCTGGAGATGGCGTCTGAGGACCACCACGTCATGCCCTGGGAGGTGACCTCCGCGAGGATGCACTGGACCTTTCACGGCCACCCTGCGCCGGTGACCAGAGCTGTCTTCAGCCCGGGAGGGCGGGTGCTTTCATCGGCCTCGGCGGAGTAGGAGCGGGATTTGACGGGCCCACCCACCCGTGGTATCATCCCGTCCAATCGAATAGCCCCGAAGGCACTCTTATCCAGAGAGGCGGAGGGACCGGCCCTGTGAAGCCTCGGCAACCTACCCGACAACCCCGGGTGTGGTGCCAAGTCCGGCAGACGGATCGCTCTGGAAGATGAGAGGGTGGCCAGTGCGTTGAACATTGCCCCTTCTCGACCGGAAGGGGCATTTTCCTGCCACAAGAGGTTCTCGCATGACCACCAGTTTCATGTCTTCGCCGCGGCTCTTGTTCACCTCGGAGTCCGTCACCGAAGGTCACCCCGACAAGATCTGCGACCAGATCTCAGACGCTGTCCTCGATGCCTGCTTGGAGCAGGACCCAAAGTCGCGCGTCGCCTGCGAGACGGCGGTCAAGACCGGCTACGTCATGTTGATGGGCGAGGTGACCACGAAGGCCCATCTGCAGTACGACAAGCTGGTGCGAGACGTGGTGACCGGGATCGGCTTCGACGACAGCGCCAAGGGCTTTGACGGCAACACCTGCGGCGTCTTGGTAGCGATCATGCCGCAGAGCGGCGACATCGCCATGGGCGTCGACAAGGCGCTCGAGGCCAAATCCGGCGAGATGACCGACGCCGAGGTCGAAGCTATTGGGGCGGGCGACCAGGGCATGATGTTCGGCTACGCCTGTAGCGAGACCACGACGCTGATGCCGATGCCGATCCATCTGGCCCACAAGCTCACGCGCCGCCTGGCCGAGGTGCGCAAGACCGGGGTGCTGCCCTGGGTGCGGCCGGACGGCAAGGCGCAGGTGACGCTCGAATATCACTATGGCCAGCCGAAGCGCGTCGATACCGTCCTGGTCAGCACCCAGCACACGCCCGAGATCGTCCACGCCGACATCCGCGAGGGCGTGATTGAAGAGGTCATCCACCCGGTGCTGCCGCCGGAGATGGTCGACAAGGCGCTCAAGATCTATGTCAATCCCACCGGCCGCTTTGTCACCGGAGGGCCGCTGGGCGACTCGGGTATGACCGGCCGCAAGATCATTGTCGATACCTACGGTGGCATGGGCCGCCACGGCGGCGGCTGCTTCAGTGGCAAGGATCCCACAAAAGTCGATCGCTCCGCTGCCTACGCGGCTCGTTGGGCGGCAAAGCACATTGTGGCCGCCGGGATCGCCGACCGCTGCGAGATTCAGTTGGCCTACGCCATCGGCGTCGCCCGCCCGCTGTCGATCAACGTCGAGACGTTCGGCACCGGGAGGCTCTCCGAAGAGAAGATCGTGCGCCTGATCGAGGATAACTTTGATCTGCGGCCGGGGGCCATCATCCGGGATCTCGACCTGCGCCGCCCGATCTTCAGGCAGACCGCCGTCTATGGACACTTCGGCCGCGATGACCTGGACCTGCCCTGGGAGAGGCTCGACCGGCTGGAGGCCATCAAGGCTGCGGCCGGAATCGCCGCCTGAGCTGGATCCACCCGGGCAACCCGGCATACGCTCCCGACGCCTGCCAGGCGCCGGGAGCATCGTCTCTGGCCCCCTTGTTTTTGACTCCCGGCGGTGATTGCCGTATAATGCCGCCATGTTCGCGCCGATGAACCCGCAGCCAGTCCCGTATGCCCACCCGGGCCCGTCCAACCGGTCTGGCTGAGGCTGCCGAACGAATCAGAACGAGACATCGGCTTCCCAGATCGGGTGGGAAGCCGTTTTGCGTCCCGGCGAACGAGGCCTTGTATGGATCTGGCTGGATTGACCAATGAGATGAATCGCTTTGTCGCCTCCAAGGGCTGGTATGCCGATGACAGCCCCAGGCCACAGACGCCGCCCAATCTGGCGGCCTCGCTGGCGACCGAGGCGGCTGAAGTCCTGGAGCTTTGCCAGCGGTCGGAGGCGGCGGCACCAACCCCGGCGGCTCTGAGAGATGAGTCGGCCGACGTAACCCCCTTCCTACTGCAGCTGGCCAGCGTCACCAGGGCTGATCGGGAGCAGGCCGTCTCGAAGAAGCTCGACGAGGACTTCCAGCGACATTGGTAGAGGCGACTCGGATGCGGATCCTGGCAGTGTCGGACAAAGAGGTCGAGTTTCTCTACAGCCCCTCGGTGCGGGACCGATTCCACGATGTCGATCTCATTGTGGGATGCGGCGACCTGTCTTCCAGGTACCTCGAGTACCTCGTCACCCAGCTCAATGTCCCGTTGGTCTACGTCCCTGGGAACCATGACGAGGACAATCTGAATGTGCCCGGCGGGAGGCCACTCGATGGCCAGGTCGTGCACCTCAAGGGGCTGACGATTGCCGGGCTGGGAGGCAGCCGCCGCTATAAGATGGATGGCCGTCATCAGTACACCGAGACGGAGATGGCTTTCCGAATTCTGCAGCTTGCGCCCAAGTTGTCCATCGCCCGGGCGCGCTGGCGACGGGGGCTCGACGTCTTGATCACGCACGCTCCCCCGCTGCAGATCCACGATGGCTCCGACCTACCTCACATGGGCTTCGCCGGCTACCGGCGATTCCTCCAAACCTTCAAGCCGCGGCTCATGCTGCACGGCCACTCCCACTCCAATCGCAATCTGGAGCAGACCGTCACCCTCTATGAGGGGTGTCAGGTGATCAACGTCTATCCCTACCGGTTGATCGATCTGGAGGTTTCATGATCCTACCCTTCGAGGCGGGGTTTCAGGCGGACTTCATGACGGCGCGGGCTCGTGCCTTCTTCCGAAGCGTACTGGCAGCCCTCTCGGGCCACCCCAGTCGTCTGCTCGCTTTCGAGGAAGTCAGGGAGGCGCTGCATCTGGGCGGTCCCGTCTACAAGGGCGTGCAGGTTGTGCCACTGGACAAGGTTGTTGGCAGTGTGGATCGCTACCGGGACTTCGATCGGCTTTTCCTTCCCACCCAGTCCCACACCCAGGACCGCTGGCGCCGTGTCAATCGCGCCTGGTACCACGACCACAGCTTGCCACCGGTGGTCCTCTACAAGGTCGGGGAGGTATACTTCGTCGTCGACGGGAACCACCGCGTGTCGGTGGCGCGCGCTCAGGGTCAGAAGTTCATCGATGCCGAGGTACGCGAATGCGCCGCCCGGGTAACGCTCAAGGCGGATGCAGGGCCTGAAGACCTGGAGCGGTTGGGTGAGAAGGTCGAATTCCTGGAGCGGACGGAGTTCGACCGCGTCCGGCCCGAGGCCCACATCGAGACGACGCTGCTGGGCGGCTACGATCGGATGATCGAACACATCGCTGTCCACCGCTACTTCATGGGCCTGGACGAGAAACGGGAGATCTCCGAGGATGAAGCGGTGGCGCATTGGTATGACACGCTCTATCTACCGGTTGTGGAAGTCGTGGAGAAATCGGGCATTCTGGATGGCTTCCCCGGCAAGACCGCCACGGACCTGTACCTGTGGGTGATGGACCACCTGCATTACGTGCGCAGCCATCCGGGTATGGAGTCCACGGATCCGGCGCAAGCGGCAGCCGACTTCATTGAAAGGCTGTGAGGATGACGGTTGAGGTGGACGCAAGCCTGGCGACGACGGCGCCAGCGCCAAGCTGGATCTGGCCCTTCAGCCGCGCCGATATCACGGCCGGGTTGCGCCGTTACCTGGGCGACAGCTCCATCCAACTGCTCGACGTCCAGCCGGTCAAGATGACCTATCGCCGGCCCTCCATTGGACGGATCCGCGGCCTCAAGGCGGAATACCAGGGCGAGCATGGCGTGCGAACCTGCCGGCTGGTCGTCAAGGAGCCGCAGGGAGCAACTCGAGCCGGGTTGGCGGGGGCCGGCCGGCGCGAGGTCGGCGTCTACCAGTCTCTCGCCCACCAGCTCCCGCTGTCGACGCCGGCGCTGATCTCGGCCGCGCCCAACGGGGCCTGGCTGCTGATGGAATCCCTCCAGCCAGCGCGGGACGCGGCCCAGTGGTTGGCGGAGGACTATCGGACAGCGATCGATGCCCTGAGCGGCCTGCATGACCGCTTCTGGGGTCTGGGCGAGGACCTGGACGTCTTCCCCTGGCTTGGCCGACCGATCGAGGCCGACTTCGAGGTTCACGTGGCGGCAGCAGCCCAGGCCATCGAGCGGATTGTTGAGTTTGGCCAACCTGAGCCGCTGGCCACCGTTCCCGAACGGATGCAGGTCCTGGCCCGGCTGACGACACTGGCCGAGCAGGTCGTAGCCCCGCTCAGGCGCCAGCCCAAGACTCTGCTGCACGGTGACTACTGGCCCGGCAACATCGCCGTCTTGCGAAATCGCAGCCAGGTTGTCTACGACTGGCAGTTCGCGGGTGTCGGGCCCGGCATCATGGACCTGCTGGTCTTCGTCAGCAAGAGCGAGTGGTGGTTCGGCGACTTGCCGGTCAGTATGGCGGAGATCACGCAGCAGTACCGCCGGAGCATGGCCGAGCGGATCGGTGTGACCTGGGAGGACTCCGTCTGGCAGGAGCTGTGGGATCACGCGTTGATGTGGCGTTTCATCCAGGAATGGGTCGATCTGCTGGCGGCTTCTCCCAGCTCGATCCTCGAGACCCGTGCTGAGCAACTGGATAAGATTTGGCTTGAGCCGGTGGCCCAGGCCGTCGAACGCAGGCTGGTTGGTTGATGCCAGGCTCGTCCGCGGTGGCCAGGGGGGAGCGATGGAGGCCGCCAGCAAAGGTGCAGCCGAGGCCGGTGATCGGCGTCACCCGTGACCGAATTGAGCATTGGCGTGCGATCCGTGCGAATCGCTGCATCGGGCAGGAGATCCGCTGCCGCAAGCTGCGCCAGCGCCTCTTCGAGTTGACTGAAATCGGGCCGGCCATGATTGCCCTTCCCCGTGGGATGGGCAGCCTGTCGGAGGTCGCTCCGGCCTGGTCGCTCCTGCAGACGCAGGAGATCTCGCCACGGCCGCTGGTCGTGGTGGGGAGGGCCTGGCGCAGGGCGTCGGTCCTTTCCGTAACTGCTGATGGCGGCCTGCGTCCGGAGGATGCGGCGCTCGTGAGCTCGGCTGCCGATGGGGCAGCGGCTCGGCTTGTCGTGCGGGGCTTGGGGCAGGGATCTCTCCCCCGGCTAGCCCGAGGTCTGGCGCGGGCGAGTGCCGCCTAGGTGATATTCCCGTCCGATAGTGTGTCTGGGAAGCGACACCTCTGCCTCTCACGAGGCGGGGAGATTGTGGTGAGGATCGAGAATGGCAGATGAACAGCTAGTTTCCCGTTCCGAGGATTTCTCCGAATGGTACAACCAGCTTGTGCTGAGGGCCGAGCTGGCCGACTACGCCCCTGTGCGCGGCTGTATGGTGATCCGACCGTACGGCTGGGCCCTGTGGGAGAACATCCAGGCGGCGCTTGACCGACGCTTCAAAGCCACCGGTCACCTCAACGCGGCCTTTCCTCTCTTCATCCCCAAGAGCTTCCTCGAGCGAGAGCGAAAGCACGTCGAGGGTTTCGCTCCCGAATTGGCCGTCGTGACCATCGGAGGGGGCGAGGAGTTGGAGGAGCCCCTGATTGTGCGCCCGACCTCGGAGACGATCATCGGCCACATGTATGCCAAGTGGATCAAATCCTATCGGGACCTGCCCGTGCTGCTCAACCTGTGGAACAACGTCGTCCGATGGGAGCTGCGTACGAAGCTCTTTCTGCGGACGACCGAGTTCTACTGGCAGGAGGGGCACACAGCTCACGCCAAGGCAGAGGAGGCCGAAGCCGAGGCGCTTCAGATGCTCGGGATCTATGCCGACTTCGCCGAGACCGAGGCGGCGGTGCCCGTCGTCAAGGGGCGGAAGAGCGAGAGGGAGAAGTTCGCCGGCGCGGTCCGGTCATACTCCATCGAAGCCATGATGGGGGATACGCGGGCGTTGCAGGCGGGGACCTCACACTTTCTCGGCGACAACTTCGCCCGCGCCTTCGAGATTCGCTTCTTGGATCAGGAGAACACCCTGCAGTACTGCTGGACGAGCTCCTGGGGCCTCTCGACCCGTTTCATCGGTGCCATCATTATGGTGCACGGCGATGACAAGGGGCTGATCCTGCCGCCGCGCCTGGCGCCGTATCAAGCCGTGATCATTCCCATCTTCAAGAGCGACGACGAGCGGTCGCAGGTGATGGCTGCGGTTGAGAGGATCCGGGGGGTGCTTTCCGAATTCCGTGTGCATGTCGACGGGCGCGAGGGCCTCACGCCGGGCTTCAAGTTCAACGAGTGGGAGATGCGAGGGGTGCCGGTGCGAGTCGAGGTGGGGCCGAACGACGTCGCCAAGGGCACCGTCGCTTTGGCCCGCCGCGACCATCCCGGCAGGGAAGGCAAGACCATCGTTCCCCAGGAGGGGCTGGGCGCGAACGTGGCCGATCTGTTGCGAGACATCCACCAGTCGCTCTTCGAACGGGCGGTCCAGTTCCGATCCAGCCATATGCACCGGCCTCGCACCTATGATGAGTTCCGCCAGGCTGTGCAGGACGGTTGGGCGGAGGCCTGGTGGTGCGGGGAGGCCGCCTGCGAGGCCCAGATTAAGGAAGAGACGAAGGCCACGACCCGCAACATCCCCCTTGACCAACCCGGTGGCCGAGGGAAGTGCATCCACTGTGGGCAGCCTGCAGGCGAGATTGCCCTCTTCGCCCGATCCTACTAGCCAACCGTAGGAGACTGCGCCATGCCAGCCATCGATCCTGCGCGCCTGGCGTATGAGATTGAGCTCCTGCGGGCCGAAGGAGAGAACCCTGCCAGGTTAGCGCAGCGTGCGCTGGATTTACTCGAGTTCTACGCGGATCGCACGAGAAGGCCGAAAGGCGCCGCCCGCGCTGGAGAGGTCGCCTGGGTGTTGGGGGTGCCTCGCCCAGTGCAGCGCGCCTTGGCGGCCGCGCTTCAGGGGCAGATCGATGGCCAAGAAACACTTGGGCTGGAGACCGCCTCCCTGCTCTGGGATGCCAGTCACCGCGAGGCCCGTGTGTTGGCGGCCTCCATCCTGAGCCTGTTCCAGGGCAGCCGGGTAGCCGACTGGGTCGAAGCGCGCGCCCCGGCCTGCGACGACGCCGAGGTGCTGATGGAACTCGCCGGTCGAGGCCTGGCCGGCTGGAGGGCCGCGGCTCCGCAGGCATCGCTGGACCGCATCGCCGGGTGGCTGCGGGTTTCGGATCACGGCCTGCGAGGTTTCGCCATGGCGGCCCTGACCGCGGAAGTGCAGGATAGCTCATTCGAGGATCTGCCCTCGGTCTTCCGTTTGCTGAGGACCGTGACACCTCCTGTGCGCGGGCCTGTCCTGAGGGCCCAACGGAGACTCGTGGAGACACTGGCCAAGCGAACCGCTCCCGAGACCGCCAGGTACCTCCTGGACGAACTCTCGGCCGGGAAGGCCGAGATGGCTCGACTCATCCGCCAGGTGCTGCCCAGCTTCCCGCCCCGGCAGAGGCGCCTGCTCGAGGAAGCCTTGTCGGAGCAGATGCGCCCTGGTATAATCCCACCACCTGAATGACTAGACCGACGGGCGTGCCGGCGGACGAAGTCTCTGCCGGCACATCTTTCCCGGACCGTGCAGGCCGGGGCGGAGGGCCCGAGCTGCCCGTTGGGCGACCTGCCAGGGAGCAGATGTCATGACAATGACCAAAGAAGAAAAGACGACGTTGATGGGCGAGTTCCACCGGCGCGAGGGCGACACGGGCTCGCCCGAAGTGCAGATTGCTCTTCTCACTCGCCGTATCGAGCAACTCACCGAGCATCTCCAGACCCATGGCCACGACGAATCCTCGCGGCGGGGTCTCCTTAAGCTTGTTGGGCAGCGGCGCCGGCATCTCGCCTACCTGAAGCGCAAGGATCCAGCTGCCTACCTCGCCCTCACCGAACGCTTGGGGATCCGCCGCAAGTAGGGGCTGGCAAGTCTCGCGAGGGCGGCGAGGGCCTCCGCTGGTTCTGCGACCTGCAACCTCCAGGTAAGCCGCCGGAGCCGGCGGCGCCTTGGGTTGGGGATATAACCCCAGCCAGGCGCCGGGGGTGTACTGGGTCCACGAGGGTCTTGTTGTTGGCTGCGACTCCCCGGCTGGGATACAATATCGATTGGCTGTAGCATTTCGTCCCGGAAGGGTTGGGTATTGGAGCCCGTCCGCCAGCATCTGCTATGGAGACCGCTGGCAGCCGCTCTCCAGTCCCTAACCCTCCGGGGAACTCGCACGGAGGGTAGATGAATGCCAGAAACACATCAGTTCCAAGCAGTAGTGGGCGGTAAGACCGTCACCATCGAGACGGGCAAGCTCGCCTTCCAGGCGAGCGGAGCCGTCACGGTTCGTCAGGCGGACACCTTTCTTCTCGGCGCCGCCACCATGGGTCGGGTACCCCGCGAGGGAACCGACTTCTTCCCCTTGACCGTAGACTATGAAGAGCGCTTGTACGCCGGAGGGCGCATCCCCGGATCGTTCTTCCGCCGGGAGGGGCGGCCTTCCGAGGCGGCCATCCTCATCGCCCGGCTGACCGACCGCCCGATCCGACCGCTCTTCCCCAAGGACATGCGCAACGACGTGCAGGTCATCCTGTACGCCCTCTCGGCCGACGGCGAGACCCCCATCGATGTCCTCGCGATCCTCAGCGCCTCAGCGGCCCTGACGGTGTCGGACATCCCCTTTGCTGGGCCGGTGGGCGCCGTCCGTGTGGGCCGGATCGACGGCCAGTTGGTCTTCAACCCGACCTATTCGGAACTCGAGCGCTCCGAGTTTGACCTACGTGTGGCCGGAACGCGCGAAGCCGTCCTGATGGTCGAGTGTGACGCCAAGGAGGTCGAGGAGAGCGTGCTCGCGGCCGCGGTCGAGGCGGGCCACCGCGCCCTTCAACCTCTCATCGATGTTCAAGAGGAGATGCGGACCGCCGTCGGGAAGCCGAAGCGGGAATACCCCTCCTTCGCCCTGGGAGACGACGTCCGGCTGGCGCTGGCTGCCTTTGTGGGGAGGCGCCTGAGGGACCTGCTGGCTTCGCCGCATGCCAAGACCGAACTGGGTGAAGCCTCAGAGGCCATCGAGGCTGAGGCCGTCACGGCGTTGAGCGCGGATGGGGCTCATGACGAGGCCTCGGTGCGCGAGGCCTTCGGTGAAATCTATCGCCGCGAGGTGCGGGAGAAGATCCTCGGCAGCGGCGTCCGCCCTGATGGACGCGGCGCCAACGATATCCGCCCCATCAGTGTCGAGGTCGACCTGAGCCCGCGGGCGCACGGCTCCGGCCTCTTCACCCGGGGTGAGACCCAGGTGCTCACGCTGGCCACGCTTGGGACGCCGCGCGAGAAACAGGAGCTCGACGGGCTCTCCCCGATCGAGGTCAAGCGCTACATGCATCACTACAACTTCCCACCCTTCTCTACGGGTGAGACGCGCCCGCTCCGGGGTGCCTCCCGGCGCGAGGTCGGGCATGGCGCCCTGGCGGAACGTGCCCTGCTGCCGGTCCTGCCGGCCGACACCGACTTCCCCTACACGCTGCGTCTGGTTTCGGAGGTCCTATCCTCGAACGGCTCGACTTCGATGGCCTCCGTCTGCGGTTCAACGCTGGCGTTGCTTGACACGGGAGTCCCCATCCGGGCCCCGGTGGCCGGGGTGGCCATGGGCTTGATCAAGGAGGACAGCCGCAGCCTGATCCTGACCGACATTCAGGGCATCGAAGATCATCTGGGGGATATGGACTTCAAGGTGGCTGGCACGCGGCAAGGCGTCACCGCACTGCAGATGGACATCAAGATCAAGGGCATCACCGCCGATCTGATGTCTCAGGCCCTGGCCCAGGCGCGCCAGGCTCGTTTCCAGATCCTGGACAAGATTGAGGCCTGCATGCCCGCCCCCCGGGCTGATCTCAAGCCCCATGCGCCGCGCATCACCGTCCTGAAGATCGACCCCGAGAAGATCGGTGCGGTCATCGGCCCCGGAGGCAAGATCATCCGCAGCATCCAGGAGCAGACCGGCGTCCAGATCGACATTGAGGACGATGGCTCGGTCTACATCGCCGCCACGGACGGCCCCAGTGCCCAGAAGGCCCGGGAGATGGTTGAGGCTCTGACGGAAGAGGCAGTCGTCGGCCGCATCTACACCGGCCGTGTGGTGCGCACGACGGACTTCGGCGCCTTCGTGGAGATCCTGCCGAACGTGGACGGCATGGTCCACATCTCGCAGCTCGATAGTGAGCGGGTGGAGAAGGTGGAGGACGTCGTCAAGTTGGGTGACGAGATCACCGTTATGGTGATCAATATCGATGAAGGCGGCAAGATCCGGCTTTCCCGCCAGGCGGTCTTGGAGGGTTGGACCGCGGAAGAAGCCATGGAGCGCGACCGCAAGCCAAGCCGTCGACCCGGTGGCGGAGGCAGGCCGCCTTCCGGCGGCAGAGGCGGAGGCCGCGGCCGGGGGGAGGGCGGGTCTGGTCCGCGCCCAAGCCGCTAGCCGCCCGACCACAGCCAAGAGGGTCACAGCTTCCCAGACGCACCGACACCGCAGGTGCGTCTTTCTGTCCTTCCGCTGATGTCCTCCAGAAGCATCGGCTGGGCGCATTGTCCGCGGGCGAGGCGTCGGTTAGAATGTGCGTGTGACCGCTTCATCGGCTCGACCTCGATGGGGGATGGCGGCCAAGTTGATGGTCAGCGCCTGCCTGTTGGCGTTGATCGTCTACTTGCTGGGCCGCTTCAGCGTGGTGGTGGCTCCCCTCGTCCTGGCGGCCATCCTGGCGTATGTGCTGGCGCCGCTCGTCGGCTTCGTCGAAGCCCGGCTGCGGCTGAGGCGCGGCCTGTCCACGGCGCTCACTTATCTTGTCCTGATCGGGATCATCGCCCTCGTCCCCGGACTGGTCATTCCGCCACTCGTCGAGCAATCCACCCGGCTGAACCTCAACTTTCAGCAGATTGGGCAGACGGTGGAGGACTTCCTGAGTCGGGCCACCGTCATCGGAGGGCGGCCGTTCATCACCACGGAGTTGATCAACCAGATCGGCGGTGCGTTGAGGGGGATGCTGGAGCCCGTCTTCAGCCGCACCGTCGGATTCGCCCTCGACGTCATCACCGCCTTGATCATGGTCATCTTCATCGTGATCGTCTCCTTCTACCTCGTCAAAGACTCCGCACGCCTCCGATCCTGGGCTGAGCAGTTGCCGCCTCCGGGTTACCGGGAGGACTGGATCCGGCTAGCAAGGGAAGTAAACATCGTATGGGGGGCCTTCTTTCGTGGCCAGCTCGTCCTGGCGTTGGTCGTCAGCCTGATCATCACGGTTCTGGGCATCATCGTCGGCCTGCCGTACGCCCTGGCAATGGGGGCGCTGGCCGGGTTGCTCGAGTTCCTCCCCAGCCTGGGGCATGGCATCTGGCTCCTGATTGCGTCCCTGCTGATGTTCTTTCAGGGATCCACCTGGCTGCCCCTGCCCCACTGGGCGGCCATGCTGATTCTGATCGGGCTGCACCTGGTCTTCGAGCAGGTCGATCTCAACTTCCTCATTCCTCGCATCATCGGCGGGCGTGTCCGGCTGCATCCCCTCGTTGTCATCCTGGGCATCGCCGCCGGCGCCGCCCTGGCCGGAGTCCTGGGCATCCTCCTGGCGGCCCCCACGATCGCCAGTGCCCGCATCATTGGCCGCTACGTCTTGGCCAACCTGTTTGACCAGGATCCGTTCCCGCAGGAAGCAGAGACAGGACCGGTCGATGCAGAACCCACCGCCTGAACCCTCCTCACCCGCTTGGCAACCCGGGACGCGTTTGGCCGTCGGTGCACTGCTCCTGGTGCTTGCCCTGATCATTCTCAGCCGGCTGCGGCAATTGCTGGTCCCAAGCCTCCTGGCGCTGCTCCTGGCCTACGTCCTTCATCCCGTCGTCACCCGCTTGGCCCACAAGCTGCGCCTGTCTCGCGGCCTCTCGGTAGTGATCGTCTACCTGATGATCCTGCTGATCATGGCAGGGGCGACGACGGGCATGGGGCTGGTGGTTTCCCAGCAAGTGGCTGGCCTGGTGGCAGACCTGGGGCAGATCTCCGCCAGCATCCCGGGGCTGCTCGAGCGGCTGGCGCAATCGCGCTGGACGATCGGGCCTTGGACCCTTGACTTGGCGTCGGTGAACCTCGGTCCGGTTCTGGACTGGCTGACCTCCTCCATTCGACCTCTCCTGACCCAGACGGGTGTGATGGTCGCCTCGGCCGCGGGGGCGACCGCTTCGGCCGTCGGTCTGGTCCTGGCTATCATGGTTTTCGGCTACTACATGCTCGTCGACTTCGGGACGCTTGACGATAGCCTCATCCAGATGCTGCCTGGCCCCTACCGGGCCGACTTCCGCCGTCTCTTGGACGAGACGGGCGCGGTGTGGCAAGCCTTCCTGCGGGGGCAGCTACTCCTGGGCCTGGTCGTAGGGTCGGTGGTGGCGGTCGTGATGACTGCGCTGGGCGTGCGCTTCTCACTGGTCCTGGGCCTGATCGCCGGGGCGCTCGAGTTCGTCCCTATCTTCGGACCGCTCATCGCCGGGCTGATCGCCGTGCTGGTGGCCCTCTTTCAGGGCGCTAACTGGTGGGGCCTCTCTCCGCTTTGGTACGGTCTGGTGGTCCTGGCCGCGTTCGTATTGATCCAGCAGGTGGAGAACAACGTCCTCGTGCCGAGGATTATCGGCAGCAGCCTCAACCTGAATCCGCTCTTCGTCCTGCTTGGCGTGCTGGCCGGAGGGATCCTGGCGGGCGCTCTTGGCCTGCTGCTGGCGGCGCCGGTGCTGGCCACGCTGCGTCTGTGGATTGGCTACGTCTACCGCAAGGTCGTTGGCCTGGAGACCTGGCCGGCCCCGGTCCTGAAGCCCCCGCGGCGGTCCGGCCGGCCTCCGGTGTGGATCCGCCTGGGGAAGCGCTGGCGGAGGGCGAGGACACGTCCAGCGAAGCCTGAGGAGGAAGCCCGATGACCGCCGGCCCTGACCCTTCCCGACCCTGGGGGACGACCACCAAGTTGCTGGTAGCCTTCATCGGGATCGTGATCGTTGGGGCGTTGCTGATCCGGTTCCAGGCCATCATTCCCTCCCTCGTTGTGGCCGGTATCGTCACCTATCTTCTCCTGCCCATCGTGCGGTGGCTGCACGTGAAAGCGCGCGTTTCCTGGGCGATGGCCACGAATCTGCTCTATCTGGCCCTTGTCCTGCAGCTGGCGGCCGGGCTCACCGCAGCAGGGCTGGGTGTCGTGCAGCAACTGCAGGCGCTGTTTACCACGGTCCAGAGCTTTCTGACCTCATTGCCCTCACAGATCGCCAGCCTCAGCCAGCAGACGATTGTCATCGGCCACTGGAGCCTCAACCTGGCGCAGTTCGATCTGGCGCCCCTCGTCGAGCAGGCTCTGGCAGCGGTGCAGCCCGTCTTGGGGCGAATGAGCGGGCTGCTGACCTCGCTGGCGACCGGGGCAGTGGAGACGCTGGCGAAGCTCGTTCTCGTCCTGGCCCTGGCGTACTTCCTCACTCATGACTACGAGCGCATCAGCTCCTCATGGGCTAGCCTGACGATACCCGGCACGGAGGAGGATCTGGGCCGGCTGCGGAACGCGCTGGCGCGCATCTGGCACTCGTTCTTGCGAGGCCAGCTGATCGTTGTCATCATCACCGGCGTTCTGACCGGGCTCCTGATGACGGTCCTCGGCGTGCGCTTCTCCCTCGGCCTGGGCCTCCTGGGCGGTCTGGCCAAGTTCGTCCCCATCCTTGGGCCATTCTCCGCCGGCGCTGTGGCGGCGCTGGTGGCGCTGTTCCAGCCCGGCAATTGGTTTGGCCTTTCACCCCTCGGACATGCCATATTGATCATCCTCTGCGTCGTCATCCTTGACCAGAGTATCGATTACCTTCTGATCCCCCGAATCATGGGATCCTCGCTGAACCTTCATCCTGTCTTGATCCTGCTGGGAGCCATCGTCGGCGCGACCTTGGCGGGCGTGATCGGGCTCCTGCTTTCCGCCCCCTCCACGGCGACCTTGTTGCTGCTCGGGCGCTATGCCTATCGCAAGCTGGTTGACCTTTCCCCCTGGGACCCACCCATCGACGCCGCGCCAGCGCCACGAGCGTGGCCCCGCACCTGGAAATGGCTGCAGAGGCATCGCCGCCCCGGCCAGGATCCCAAGCTGTGAGACGATGCTATTCCTACTAACCTTGGATGCTGGAGGGTGGGCCAAGCCGATGGTCTAGGAGTGTGATGGAAAGCGGCCTTGCCCGGAGAAGAGAACCTAAGAATTCATACCAGGAAGCAAGGCATCTTCATCACATTCCTGGGCCGGACAAGACCAGGCGGCCCGGCGAGACCCGCTCTGTCGGCGTGTGGAGGATTAGCGATGGCAGATGAACCGAATGTGACAACCTCGACCCTGGCCGAGACGGCCAACTTCATTGCCTGGAAGGCGAAAGAGCCTGATGGCGAGGAAACCTACCATATCGAGTTGGGCACCGTGACGCTCCATTTCTTCGTTGAGGAGTGGCAGGAACTCCTGGAGCTGATGCGCGCCCTTGGGTGAGCCCGCGCGCGGCCAAGGGGCGCCCAGTCCGACGCCGGTGGGCTGCCCCTATCCTCCACAAGAACTGTGATCCAGCCTGCGCCCCTGCGCCAACTCCTCAGCCCCGAAGGACAGGAGGGGCGCGATGCGGCAATGGCGGAGGCTCCGGATGAGTCCGCCTTTCTGGCCATCTTGCAGAAGCGATCGCGCCGCTTCTCGAGGGTCTGCCGAGAGCTGCCATCGAGCCGGCCGTCCTGCGCAAGAAGGCCCAGGCCAAGTCCTCCTCGGCCGAAAGCATGTTCTCGCCCCAGAGCCGCTCGAACAGGCCACGCCCGAAACCGTGGCGGCCTACCGGGCGGCGCGTGCTGGGCCTCCGCCTCGTCTTCGATCTGGACGCCGGGGCGGGGTTTCGGTCACGGTTGTTCTAACCCACGTGCTGACGAAGCCAATTCGTGAATCGTTGAGCCCACGGTAGGGCAGTCGGAAGAGCCCCTGCCGGGTAGGGAGGCCTGTGGATCAGGGCGCCGCAAGCGAGGTCGGACTTCCCGGACCGATTGTGGGTCGATAGCCTTGATGCTATCATCTGCCTCAGTGGTGGGTGTCCTATCGGAGGAGCATGGGCCAGCGGCGCGAGTTGTTGACCTGGGATGACGTCAGCGCGTTGATCGAATGTCTGGTTCCTCAGTTTCAGACCGGATTCGATGCCGTCTTGATCATCACCCGCGGCGGGATCATTCCGGGGGGAATTCTGTGCGAGGCGCTCGACATTCATGACGTGCTGACGGCGGCGGTCGATTTCCCCTTCGAGGTCCGTCGCAAAGAAGCCCGGCTTCTTGCCTGGCCGCAGTTCATCCAGTTCCCGGACGACAGCCAGCTTCGGGGAAGGCGGATACTGGTGGTGGATGATGTATGGGGTTCTGGTCGGACGATTACCGCCGTCAAGAATCGCGTTTCGGCGGTGGGCGGCCTTCCCTCGACCTGTGTGCTGCATTTCAACCCCCGCCGGAGCTTGTTCACCCAGGCCAAGCCAGACTACTATGCCGCCATCACCGATGCTCGGATTGTCTACCCCTGGGAGATCGATCGGGGGCTTGACAGGGTGCTCAAGGACCAACCCGAGTAAGCCTGGCATGGAGGGAGCCGGGACAGCCTGTCTATGCTGCCCAAAGCCGCCGAAAGCCCTGTCTGCAAGTTTGACAACACCCAAGCGGCATCGTATAATCGTTTCGTTCGCAGGCGTTCACGCGAAACGCCTTGTTGACAGGTAGAGGAGGACGCCAGGGCAGGGTATCGGGTCAGTTTGAGGTGGCGTCGGACCGTACAGGTTGGCCTGGTCAGCCTGCGAACGCGCTGGTCAGGCCTTTCGTTTCCCGGGGGAGAGATCCCAAGTGGCCGTGCCGTCCAACGACCTCGAGAGCCTGCTCTCGCAGGCGGAGCCTATCGCGAACCCTCGCCGCGGGGACCTATTGACCGGGCGGGTGATCGCCGTCGACGAAGAAGGCTTGATCGTCGACCTGGGAAAGAAGCGGGACGGTGTCGTCCCGAGGCTGGATTTCGAGGGGTTGCCACCCGAGGAGACCGACCTCAAGTCGGGCGACGATGTCGTCGTAATGGTGGTCAACCCGGAAGACCGCGACGGCAATCTTGTCGTTTCGCTTTCACAGGCACGAGCCAGCGGCGACTGGGTCAGGGCGCAGCGGCTGATGGAGAACGAGACCATCGTCGAGGCTACACCCTGCGACTGCAATCGGGGAGGATTGGTCGTCCCCTTCGGGCGACTGCGTGGGTTTGTGCCGGCCTCGCACCTGTCCGACCTGCCGCGCGGGCTCGATGAACAGGCACGTACCGAGAGTCTGCGGCAGATGCTCGGCCGGAAGATGCCCTTCAAGGTCATCGAGGTCGATCCGCAGCGGCGGCGGCTGGTGCTCTCGGAACGCAAGGCCATTCGTCAGTGGCGCCAGGACCAGAAGTCGCGCATCATCGACATGTTGCGCGAGGGTGAGGTCCGCAAGGGTGTTGTTACCAGTCTGCGAGAATTCGGGGCCTTCGTGGACATCGGGGGGGCCGACGGCCTGATCCACCTATCGGAGATCTCCTGGCTGCCGATCGAGGATCCTAGCCGGGTGCTGAGGCTGGGCCAAGAGGTCGAGGCGATGGTGATCCGCCTGGACCGGCACCAAAGCCGGATCGGGCTCAGCCTGCGACGGTTGCAGCCAATGCCCTGGGAGGCGGCGGCGAACTGGTTCCGTGTGGGGCAGGCGGTCGAGGGCACGGTCACCCTGGTCGAGGATGGACGGGCCGCGCTTCAGCTAGACGGTGGGCTGGAAGGCTTCCTGCCCACGGACGGGACGATCGGCCGTCTGACGACAGGCGACCGGGTTCGGGTGCGGATAGCCCGGATAGATGTGGAAAACCAACAGATGGAACTCGGGCCGTGCGAGGCGGAAGTCCGGCAGTAGCGGCTCGGATCTGGGATGGGAAGGGAGGTGAGAACGTATGACAGGTGTGACCTTGCGGCCGAACGAGAGTCAGGATCAGCTCCTGAGGCGGTTTCGCAAGAAGGTGGCCCAGAGCGGGATTCTGAGCACGGTGCGCCGCAAGCGCTGGTTCGTCTCCAAGAGCGAACTGCGACGGATTCAGCGTAAGAAGGCAATTCGGCGCCTCAAGCGACGACAGCGCAAGATGGCGGCCGGTCGAAGCGAAAGCTGACCACCGGTGCGGCAGGGGTGTAGAGCAGCAGCCTGGCACGCCCCGGAGGCATGGATGCCAAAACAGGAAGAGAAGATCGAAGTGGAGGGCGTTGTGGTCGAGGCCCTTCCGTCAACCCAGTTCCGGGTGCAGCTGGACAGTGGGCACACGGTCTTGGCCTACCTATCGGGCAAGATGCGGAAGTACTACATCCGCATCCTCCTCGGAGACCGGGTGCGAGTGGAGCTCTCACCCTACGATCTCAAGAGGGGACGGATCACATATCGCTTCAAGAAGCGGGGCGCGGAACCGGAAGAGGAGACGTAGGCGTCTCCTCTGGTCTTATCCTGTGTTATCCAGTCGCCTCCCAAGCGGGAGGCGACTGGCGTTCAAAGACCAACGCCCGCCAGTCTGCGAATGACCGCGTCTCGGCCGGATTCAGCCCCAGCCTGCTGGCCTCGGCCGCCAGGGGTTCTGCCTGATAATCGAGGATGCCCGACAGGATGAGCTTCCCGCCCGGAGAGACCGACCGGCCCAACCCTCGGAGCAACATGTCATGGAGCACCGGCGCCAAGATGTTGGCCAGGACTAGGTCGAACGCCAGCCCGCCTCGTTCGACTTCCTCGAGCAGGCGTTCGAGCGAACCCCTCTCGACCTGGATGCGGTCGGCCAGACCGTTGCGCTGGGCGTTCTGGCGGGCGCTCTCGACCGCCTGGGAATCGATATCCAAGGCGAGGGCGTGGCGGGCGCCCAGCCGGGCGGCGGCGATGCTGAGGATGCCGGATCCGCAGCCGAGATCGGCCACGGTCTGCCCCGGCTGGAGGTAGTCTTCGAGCGCGGCAAGCATCATTTGCGTGGTGGGGTGGGCCCCGGTGCCAAAAGCCATTCCAGGATCCAGGATGAGGGGCAAACGACCAGGCGATTGTGCAGGGATCCAGGCGGGCAGGATGAGCAGCCTGCGGCCGATGGCGATCGGCTGGTAGTGTGCCTTCCAGGCCTCGGTCCAGTCTTCCTCGTCGACGGCGCGGTAGACGGGGGCGGGCAGGGGGCGAATTCGCCCTAGGTGCCACAGCCCTTCTTCGGTTCGGCGCTTGCGTTCCTCCAAGTCGAGGTCCTGTGGCAGGTAGGCGCGGACAACGACGTGGCCGACCGGATGACCCTCGAGATCATCTTCCTCGATGTGACCCGCCTCGACGGCGACG
This sequence comes from uncultured Anaerolineaceae bacterium, assembly GCA_964513155.1. Taxonomy (GTDB): domain Bacteria; phylum Chloroflexota; class Anaerolineae; order Anaerolineales; family E44-bin32; genus DATEAV01. The sequence goes on along the minus strand of CAZEMA010000015.1, from coordinate 16,664 downwards.
CCGCCTGGGGCGATACGAGAAAGCAGGTCGGCCACCGGCTCGACCAGCTCTCCTTCCAGCGTCAGGGAGATCTCAAGCCACTTCACTCAGCGAGGCCCCCGAGCAACTCCTTGATCCGATCAAGGAAGCCGCGCTCCTGCGGCTTCGGCTCGTTGCCCATGGTTGCACTCAGGGCTTCCAGAAGCGTACGCTGCTCTTCCGTCAGGGTGCGAGGAATCTCGACCGAAAGGATCACCCGTTGGTCGCCGCGCCCATTGCGCTGGAGGTGGGGCACACCCTTGCCCTTCATGGTCAATACCTTGCCGGGCTGAGTTCCGGCGGGGATGGTCAGGCTTTCCTCCCCGTCGACGGTGGGCACCTTGACCTTGGCCCCAAGCGCGGCCTGGGCGACGTTAAGCGATAGGTCGAGCAGGATGTCATCGTCCCGTCGGCGGAAGTAGCGGTGGGGCTTGACATGGATGACCACGTACAAGTGGCCGTTCGGGCCGCCGTTGGCACCCGGCTCGCCCTCGCCCGCCAGACGGATCTGGGTGCCGTCGTCCACGCCAGCGGGAATGGGGACCGCTCTCTTGACCGTACGGCGTTCCTGGCCTCGGCCTCGGCACGTAGGACAAGGCGTGCTGATCAACTCGCCTCGACCGCCGCAGGCCGGGCAGGTCGTGACGTTCACCATGGACCCCAGAAACGTCTGCCGGACCTGGCGCACTTCGCCCGCACCGTTGCACGTCCCGCAGCGGGATGGGGTCGTTCCCGGTTCGGCTCCGGAGCCCTGGCAGGTTGAGCAGATCTCCTGGCGGGTGAACTCAATCTCCTGCTCGACGCCAAAGACACTCTGCTCGAACTCGAGCGTCAGGTCGTAGCGCAAGTCCGGACCGCGGCGGGGCGTACGCCGGGCGCGCCGGCTCATGCCGCCAAAGCCGAAGAACTCCTCGAAGAGGTCGCTGAAGCCGAAGTCAACGTCATAGTCGACGGGAACGCCCTTGAGTCCCGCGTGGCCAAAGCGGTCGTAGGTGGCCCGCTTCTCGGGGTCGGAGAGGACGGCGTAGGCTTCGTTGATCTCCTTGAAATGCTCCTCCGCCCCCTCCTCCTGGCTGACGTCGGGATGGTACTTCTTTGCCAGGCCGCGGTAGGCGCGGCGAAGATCGTCGGCAGTGGACTGCCGACCAACTCCGAGGACCTCGTAGAAGTCACGCTTCTCAGGCATGGGCGGATCCGTCCGTGAAGGAGCCCGCCAATCCGGTCCGGCTCCTGAGGCGGGCTAGGCAGGCTTGGCCTGTCCACCTGCGGCGCCGCCCCCCGAGGAGCCGGTTGGGTGGGTGCCGCCACCCTTCGGGGCGCCGCCGGTCTTCTGGCCGCCGCCCCCCGACTGACCACCGCCTCCCGTCTGGCTCGCGCTGGACTCGTAGGCGATGGGGCCGATCTCCTGAATCGATGCCAGCAGGTTGTTCGTCACCTGGCGCAATTGCTCGACGGTGGCATTCTCCGAGAGCTGCTGAGCGGCCTGCAGTCGGGTCTGGAGGCGTTCGCGGACCTCCGCGGGGGCACGATCGCCCGCGTCGCGCAGGGCCTTCTCTCCGGCATAGATGGCGTTGTCGGCCGCGTTGCGGGCCTCGACGACACCCTGGCGCTTGCGATCTTCCTCCGCATGGACGACGGCCTCTTTCCGCAGCCGCTCGACCTCCTCTTCCGTCAGACCGGAGGAGGCATGAATGGTGATGTGCTGGCTGCGGCTGGTGGCCTTGTCAACCGCGCTGACGTTCAGGATCCCATCTTTGTTGATGTCGAAGGTCACCTCGATCTGTGGAACGCCTCGAGGCGCCGGCGGGATCCCGTCCAGGGTGAACTTGCCCAGCGACTTGTTGTCGGCGGCGAACGGGCGTTCGCCCTGGACGACATGGATCTCGACCTCGGTCTGGTCTTCGGTGGCCGTCGAGAACACCTGACTCTTGCGCTTGGGGATATTGGTGTTGCGTTCGATCAGCCCCGTGGCTACGCCTCCCAGCGTCTCGATCGAGAGGGTGAGGGGCGTGACGTCCACCAGGACGATATCCTTGACCTCGCCGCTGATGATTCCGGCCTGAATGGCGGCGCCCGCGGCCACGATTTCGTCTGGGTTAACCCCCTTGTGGGGCTCCCTGCCGAAGATCCTACGGACGGCTTCCTGGACGGCCGGCATCCGGGTCATGCCGCCCACCAAGACTGCCTCATCGATGTCGCTGGGGTTGAGGTTCTTGTCCTTGAGCGCCTGGCGGCAAGGGCCAACCGAGCGTTCGATTAAGTCCTCGGTGAGCTGCTCGAGCTTGGCCCGTGTCAGGGTGATATTGAGGTGCTTCGGGCCGGAGGCGTCGGCGGTGATGAAGGGCAAGTTGATCTCCGTCTGGGTGACGCTGGAGAGCTCAATCTTGGCCTTCTCGGAGGCCTCCTTCAGGCGCTGGAGCGCCTGGCGGTCGCCGCGCAGATCGATGCCCTCTCTCGTCTGGAACTCGTCCGCCACCCAGTCGATCACCCGCTGGTCGAAGTCGTCGCCGCCCAGGTAGGTGTCGCCGTTGGTCGACTTGGCGATGAAGGCTCCTTCGCCGACGTCGAGGATGGAGATATCGAAGGTGCCGCCGCCCAGGTCGTAGACAGCAATCGTTTGATCCGTCTTCTTGTCCAGCCCGTAGGCCAGGGAGGAGGCCGTGGGCTCGTTGATGATGCGCAGCACTTCCAGGCCGGCGATCCGGCCGGCGTCCTTGGTGGCGTTGCGCTGGGCGTCGTTGAAGTAGGCCGGGACGGTGATTACCGCCTGGGTGATCGCTTCGCCCAGGTAGGCTTCGGCATCGGCCTTGAGCTTGGAGAGGATCATGGCCGAGATCTCCGGCGGGGAGTACTCGCGGCTCCCCATTTGGACGCGCACGTCCCCGTTCGGCGCGGCGGAGACCTTGTACGGCACAAGGGAGATCGCTCGTTGCACCTCGGGGTCGGTGTACTTGCGGCCCATGAATCGTTTGATCGAGAAGATCGTGTTCTCGGGGTTGGTGATCGCCTGTCTGCGTGCGACCTGGCCCACCATCCGCTCGCCGGTCTTGGGATTCACAGCGACCACGGAAGGGATGAGCCTGCCTCCCTCCGAAGAAGGGATCACCACCGGCTCCCCGCCCTCGGTGATGGCCACGACCGAGTTGGTCGTTCCCAGGTCGATGCCGATGATCTTGCCCATGCTTTCGCCTCCTAGTTCCGGTCGTCCTTGCCGGCGGTATTGGCTGGCGTCATTGTGGAACGAGGGACCCCGCTATACCCCTCGACGCGCTACTGGGCCACACGCACCCGGGCGGGTCTGAGAATCCGATCCCCCAACCGGTAGCCTTCCTGCAAGATCTCGATGACCTGACCCTCATGGAAGCCGTCGCATTTCTCAAAGGTTGCGGCTTCGTGGACGGTTGGGTCGAACAGCTGGCCCTCAGCCGGGATTCGTTCAACGCCTTCGGATTCGAGAATCATCTGAAGCTTGCGCCGGATCAACTGGATACCCTCGACCCAGGCCTCGAAGTCTGCACCCGCTGGATGATCCTTCAGGGCGCGTTGGATGTCGTCGAGGACGCTCAGGTAGCGGGTCAGGATCGAGGCTGCAGCCATGGCATAGGCTGCTTCCAGGTCGCGCTCCACTCGCCTCTTGTAGTTGAGGAACTCGGCGCGCGATCGCTGCCAGCCGTCCAGGTATTCGTCGGCCTGGGCCTTGGCGACCTCCAACTCCTTCTGCAACACCTGGAGCGGATCCTCGGCCGCGGGCGCCTCGGCTGCAGTAACTTCGGCGGTCGGAGCGGCGACCTCCGGCGAGATCGCAATCAGACCCTCGCCGGGCCACTCCTCGGGCGGTCCCGCCGCAGGTGACTCGGGCACGGCGGGGAGTAGCGTCGGTTTCGCCTCGACGGCTGGGGCTTTCTGGCGAGCCTTCTTCTTTGACTTGGTCACTGGGCTTCCCTCGTGTTTCGTATTCGTTGTCCGCCGCTCATCCGGCGAAGGATTCAATCACCAGGTCACTCATCAGGCCGGCGACATAGCGAACCGCCGAGATCGTCCGGCCATAGGCCATCCGCGTCGGCCCCAGGACCCCCAGGGCGCCGGTGGCATAGCCGGGAGCGCCATAGCGGGCGAGAACCATCGAGTAATCCTTGAGCTCCTCCCAGGCGCCCTCTCCCCCGATCACCACCTGGACGCCCCCGATGGAAGGGCTCAGCGCTTTGGCCATCACCTCTTCCAGGAAGCTGCGTTCCTCGAGCAGGCGCAGCGACTGACGCATCAGCTCCGAATCGGCATACTCGGGCATGCTGAGCATGTTGGCCAAACCGTCGTGGACGATCTCGCCCGAGGAGACGGCATCCGCCCGGGACATGACGTCGGCCACCAGGCGAGTGACCTCCTGGCCCAGGGCCGGGAAATACGCTGCCTGGGCGGCCACCCCGGCCGAATCCTTGCCGATGCAGGCCGCCGTGATCTCGAACCCGGTCTGGGTGAGTTGTTCCTGCTCGACCATCGTCGCCAGCGTCAGCATCTGCTGGCGCACCTCGCCGCCCTGAAGGACCAGAACCAGGAGCACCTGGCGCCCCTGGGTGCCGATCAGCTCAAGGTGCTTGAAGACTGCTCGGGTGGAGTGGGGGGCCGTCACAAGGGATGCCGCCCGCGAGTGGTGGGCCAGCACTGAGGCCGCCAGGCGGACCCATTCCTCGACGTCCGCGCGGGCCTGGTGGAACTGGTGGCTGATCAATCGTTTCTCGTCGACAGGCAGATCGGTCTCACCGAGCAGCCGGCGTACGAAGTACCGGTAGCCCTCCTCGGTCGGGACCCGTCCGGCGGAGGTGTGCGGCTGGCGCAGCAAGCCGGCCTCGGTCAGAGCTACCATCTCGTTGCGGACGGTCGCCGGGCTGATGCCCAGGTCGTAGCCTGTGACGAGCGACTTCGAGCCGACGGGTTGCGCCGTCTCGATGTATTCATGGATCATCAGGGCCAGAATGGTTTCCTGGCGCTTGCTCAACGACTTCATGCGACTGTCGCCTTCTTAGCACTCTCGCATCGAGAGTGCTAATGCACTGGTCAGTCATGTTATCATGCTGCGCAAGGTGCGTCAAGCAGGACTATTGGCGGGTGCCCTTGGGAGGACGGTGCGGTGCATCGGCGGAGGAAACCTCCCCGGTGGCCGCTGCAGATGCTGTCGCGTGAGCATGAAGATCCGGCCGGTTGGCGACGAGCTCTTCGGGACGGCCACGAGGCTTGCCAGCCACCGTTGCCTAGGTTGACATGTCGACGTGCTGCCGATACCATCTACCGGCTAGCCCGAAACGTGAGCCAGTCCGATCTGGCCATCTGAGGAGGCTGTAGAGCGCGGCGGGCGAGGCGATTTATGTCAAGAATGAACCAGGTCAGACGGACTCTGAGGTTGACATGTCGCACCTGCTCGTGACAAGCGATTCAGCATTCGAGGCCGATGTGCTTCAGGCGAGAGTCCCCGTCCTCGTCGATTTCGGCGCGGCATGGTGCCATCCCTGTAAACAGCTCGATCCCATCCTTGAAGAGCTGGCCAGCGAGTGGTCGAGTAAGGTGAAGATCGTTCGATTGGATGTGGACGCCAATCCAGATGCCACCGTACGCTGCGGGGTGATGGGTGTTCCTACCGTGATCCTCTTCATCGATGGACAGGAGGTCGAGCGCCTCAGCGGCTTTCAGTCCAAGAGCCGGCTGCTGGAGAGACTCGGACCCCATCTCGGAGCGTGATGAAGAAGCCCCGCTTCCTGGAAAGGATCCGCATCCATGGTGGTTGGGGCTTTGCCCAATCACCACGGATACGGTTCTCTTCTCCCGGCAAGGCGGTTTCGCATCACCCTGCTGGAGACGTGATCCCAACCGCGCTCGGCGTTGACGGGAGCCGTGAAAGGGTGGGGCTCCACTCTGGGAAGGAGCCCTTGATCCTGCCGGACTGGGAGACGCGGCGAGAGGGTGCCAAGGTTGTTGGTTTTCGCTTCCTGATGGGGGGCTTGTCCACAAGATGGTTGACAACCCTCTTCGTCGTGCCTATACTGTCTGGCAACAATCGATTGCAGTAGAGGCTACGAAGAGGGCGAGTACGCGTCGACACGGCGGTCCAGAGAGCGGGGATAGGTGGGAATCCCGCCCGCACGGCGGCGCAGAATGGACCTCGGAGCCGCAGGGTGAAAGGCGATTGGAGCTGCCGAGTATCCCTCGCCGGAGCAGCCACCGTTATCCAGGCAAAGGGCATTGCGGTTTGGCCGCTGTGCCTGAGAAGAGTGAGGCTGGCCTCATCGATCCCGTTGCATCACCGACGGGGTTCTTGTGATGGCAGCCGGCCTAACCGGGGTGGCACCACGGGCGTCACAGCGCTCGTCCCCAATCGGGGACGAGCGATTTCGTTTCCATCCGGCCCGCCCGTCCCCGTCGACCGGAATGGATGGAGGCGAACGGAAGGAGGACGCCATGCCCGCCCCGCGCAAACGCATTCTGACAGGAGACCGCCCGACCGGCCGCCTGCACCTGGGTCACCTCGTCGGGTCGCTTCGCAACCGGGTCCGGCTGCAGGACGAATACGAGTGCTTCTTCATCATCGCCGACCTGCACACGCTGACAACCCGGCCGGAGAGGCAGGCCATCAGCTTGATCGGTGAGAACGTCCATGAAATCGTCCTCGACTACTTGGCCGCGGGAATCGACCCCCAGCGGAGCTCCATCTTCCTGCAGTCGGCCGTGCCCGAGACCTACGAGCTCAACCTGATCTTCGAGATGCTTGTGACCGTTCCGCGCCTGGAGCGTCTCCCCAGCCTCAAAGACATGGCCCGGGCGGAGGACCTCGAGCAGCTCCCCTTTGGCCTGCTCGGCTACCCGGTGTTGCAGGCCGCCGACATCTTGCTGCCGCGCGCCCAGCTGGTCCCGGTGGGCAAGGACAACGAAGCGCATGTGGAGGTCACCCGGGAGATCGCTCGTCGCTTCAACACGCTCTACGGCGAGGTCTTTCCATTGCCGGAGAGCCTGATCGGGGAGGTGCCTACGTTGGTGGGCACCGATGGGAAGGCCCGCATGAGCAAGTCGCTGGGCAACGCCATCTACCTGACTGACCCGGCGGACGTGGTTGCGGCCAAGGTCATGCAGATGTATACGGATCCGAACCGCGTCCGGGCCGATATCCCTGGCCGAGTGGAAGGCAACCCGATCTTCATCTATCACGATGCCTTCAATCCGGACAAGGAAGAGGTGGCCGAGCTGCAGGAGCGATATCGGCAGGGCAGGGTCGGGGATGTCGAGGTCAAGCGCCGGTTGGCAACGGCCTTGAACCTCGTGCTCGATCCCTTCCGTGAGCAACGGGCCAGGCTTGCCGCCAGGCCTGGGCTCGTGGACGAGGTCCTGACCGAGGGCACCGCTCGCCTGCGAGCCGAGGCGCGGCAAACCATGGCGCTGGTGCGGGAAGCCATGGGGATGTATCGCCTACCCGGTGACCGGGCGCAGGAGCTGGCCCGTGGCGCTGCCCCCAGTCCCTCGATTCCCTCAAGACTGGGTGACTGACTCTGGACGACGGACCACGGACATCTGACGGTGCACGACGCCGAGCCCGGCCCCAGCGAGAAGGGCCTGCTCTTCGAGCGTGCCAACGGCACCGCGGACTCACATCCAGCGTCTGAGCCTCTCTTCTCTGCCGGGGCCAGGTGGCGGGAAGGGCTGACGTCCGCCTGTTCCTCTTCTCCCTACCCCCGATCGCCTGCGAGATCTCGAGCGGGGACGATCTCCCTGTCCCCGATTCGGTACGGACGATCCTCAAGCTGTGGTGGCTGACGCCGTCCGCCGAAGGGTGCGCCGCCAGCGTCACAGCAGGGGGTGCCGATGAACCCCTTTTGGCGAGGGGAGGCGGATCTGAAGGAGGCAGGCCACAGGACTAGGACGGGACCCGGCCGGGAAGAGGGTGGCGGGAGGGTGTGGCGCGGCGCCGGGTGTATAATCTCCGGCGACAGTCCCACAGCCCTCGCGCGGGTGAGTGCATGGCCAAGAAGATCCGAGTGCTGATCGCCAAGCCGGGTCTGGATGGACACGATCGCGGGGCGAAGGTCATTGCCCGAGCTCTGCGAGACGCTGGCATGGAGGTGATCTACACCGGTCTACGGCAGACGCCCGAGATGATCGCCGAAGCTGCCTTGCATGAGGACGTGGACGTGGTGGGGCTTTCGATCCTCTCCGGCGCGCACATGGCCCTGGTCCCGCGTGTGCTGGAACTGTTGCGCCAGCAAGGACAGGGTCAGGTGCCGGTTCTGATCGGCGGCATCGTCCCCGACGAAGACATCCCCGCGCTCCGCCAAATGGGTGTCGAGGCGGTCTTTGGGCCCGGGACCAGCACCCCCCTCGTCGTCGAGGCCGCCCAAAGGGCAGCCGCGGCCGCTCAGGCTGGCAAGTGAGGCTCGGCAGGCGATGGACCGGGAAGAGCGCGTCCTAGCAGGGGACCGGCTGGCCCTGGCCCGCCTCTTGACCCAGATCGAGAACGAAGCCCCGGAAGGGATCGAGACCCTGACGAGGCTCTATCCCCACACCGGACGGGCGCATCTTGTTGGCATTACTGGTGCTTCTGGCACCGGCAAGTCCACGCTTGTCAACCAGCTGGCATTGTCCTTACGCAAGCCTACCGCAGGCGGGAGCCCTGCGCCCGCCGTGGCCATCGTCGCCGTCGATCCCAGCAGCCCCTTCACCGGCGGGGCAATCCTGGGAGATCGCATCCGGATGCGGGATCTGGCTGGTGACCCGGGAGTGTTCATTCGCAGTATGGCCACTCGTGGCGCCCTGGGCGGGTTGGCTCGAACGACAGCCGCGGTTGTCGATGCGCTTGACGCTGCCGGCTTTGGGCTGATCCTGATTGAGACGATCGGCGCGGGCCAGACGGAAGTCGACATCGCTCGAACCGCGCATACCACGGTAGTCGTCGACGCTCCAGGCTTGGGCGATGAGATCCAGGCAATCAAAGCGGGCATTCTGGAGATCGCCGATGTCCTGGTAGTAAACAAGTCGGATCTTCCTGGGGCCGAGCACGCCCTGAGGGTATTGCGGGCCACGATTGACATGGCCCGCTCCAGGGTTGAGGAGGGTGAGGCTGGGGGTGAGGGCCCCCACCTGCCAGCCTGGGTTCCGCCCGTGCTCCCGACCATTGCCACCCAGGGAGAGGGGATCTCCGAATTGTCGGAGGCGTTGGCCAGGCACAGGACGTACCTGGAAGAGACGGGTACGCTACTCCGGCGGCAGCGAGAGCGGGCCCGGGCGGAGATGGAGGCGCTGCTGCGGGAAAGCCTGGTGGACCACTGGCTGCGGTCCCAGCCAGACGGTCGGTTCGAAGCGGCACTGGAGGAGGTGCTGGCTCGGCGCATCTCACCGCGCCAGGCGATCACTTCGCTGATCGGGGGGGAGGCGAGCGGACATCTGGAAGGCGCCTGTTCGTGAGGAAGGGCGCATTGGGGGTCAGCCCTCGACGACGATCGATGAGGAGGCGGATGCAGCCTGGTCCTTGAAGTGGGAATAGGGAGAAGAGCAGGTTGGCTGAAGCCACAGTGCTCTGGAACGCGACCCCATAGACAGAGAGGGTGGAGCAGCATGAACGGAGCTAGGAAGGGAAAGACGATGGGTGGGATGATTGGCTACGGGGGGATCAAGCTCTTCGCCGGGTCGGCCTGCCAGGAGCTGGCCCAGGAGATCGCGGACTACCTCTCTCTGCCACTGGAGCCCTACGACCTGCTCGAGTTCCCGAATGAGAACCTGTTCGTGCGGCTGCGGGGTAGCGTTCGGGGTCAGGACGTGTACTTGATCCAGGGGATGTCCCCGCCCGTCCATCGCAACCTCATGGAACTCCTGATCATGGTTGACTGCTTCAAACGGGATTCGGCCGGGCGCATCACCTTGGTCATGCCCTACATGGCCTACGCCCGGTCGGACAAGAAGGACCAGCCCCGGGTGCCGATCACTGCCCGGCTGGTGGCCGACATGATCGAGGTTGCCGGCACCGATCGTTACGTCACGATCGACCTGCATGCCGGCCAGATCCAGGGTTTCTTCTCCATCCCTGGGGACGTCCTGACGGCCTTTCACCTGCTCAGCGACTACTTCATGACGCTTGATCTCGGTGACGCGGTCGTGGCCACGGCCGATCTGGGCTTCGCCAAGAAGGGACGGAACTTCGCCGCCAAGCTCGGAACGCCCTTAGCCTTCGTCGAGAAGCGGCGCAAAGAGGACGACCCCAAGGCCAGGGCTACGACTGTGATCGGCGAGACCGAAGGGAAGAACATTGTGCTGGTGGACGACGAGGTGCTGACGGGCGGCTCGATGAGTGAGGCCGTCGAGATTCTGCGCGAGCACGGCGCCAATGAGATCTACCTATCCTTCACGCACGGCCTATTGGTGCCTCCGGCCGCCGAGCGGCTGGGGAAGCTGGGGCTGAAGCAGATCGTGACGACGAATACAGTCTACATCCCGCCCGAGAAGCGCTTGCCGAACATGAAGATTCTCTCGGTAGCCCCGCTGTTGGGAGAGGTGATCCTCCGCGCGCACGAGGGCCGCTCCGTCGGCGAGCTGTTCAACGAGTAGACGACAGACCACTGACGACGGACGACGAGAGGCGCCTTGTCGTCCGTCGTCTGTTGTCAGCGGTCAATTGCTTCGCCTCTCAGGTCAGTGGTTGGACGCCCCTTCATCTCGGCGACAAACGGCTCCCACAGACCGGTATCGAGCCCGGCCTGCAGGCGCCGGTAGTAGTCCCGCGCAATCTCCGCTTGCTGTTCCACGCCGAAGTCGCCGAGAGTCTTCTTGCTCTCACGAGCTTTAAGCAGTCCATGCTCTCCGCCATAGGCGTAGGCCCTGGGGCCCAACCGGATCAACTCCCAGGCCGAGTGGAACAAATAGCCGGGGCCGGAGTTCTGATATTGCCAGACATGGGTCGCCTCGTGGACGAGCCAGTCGAGATCGCTGGAGCAGGCTAGGACGCCATCAGCCGCGGTGGGGCGGAGCGGCCGAGGGAAGAAGATCATGTTGCCCAGGGTCACGGCGTTATCACCCGTCGGCGGCGGTCGGCGGAGCAGCCAGGCCGTCAGGCGGTTTAGGGTGTTCGTCCAGGCCGCTGCTTCAGCGAGGCGGATGCGCTCATAGACAATCGAGGCGCCGAAGACGCGCTCCAGCTCTCCCCGCTCAGCCGCGGTCAGGGGACGTTTCATTGGGTCAGACTCCCCGGGCTAGAAGACAAGGGCCGGACCAAGGGCCACGATCTGTCCTCCATCGTCCGTCTACAGTCCGTGAACGGCGAGCACATTCTCGAGTATGCCGGTGATGCTGGGCTCCGGGTCAGGAGCGGGCCCGAGGTTCTCGGGCGGAGCGGGCTCGCCCGCCGTGGCGTGCAGGACGCAAAGCACGCCCTCGCACAGGGCCTCGGGGTCGTAGCCGCCCTCCAGAACGTGGACGATTCTGCCCTGGCAATGCTGCTGGGCAATGCCTGCCAGGCATGTGGCCAGCTCGTAGTAGCCGTCCGCCGACAGCTGAAGCTGGGCGAGGGGATCATGCCAGTGGGCGTCGAATCCGGAGGAGACCAGCAAGATGTCGGGCTCGAAGCGCTCTGCCAGGGGGAGAATGACCCGCTGGCTGATCTGGGCGAAAGCCTGGTCTCCCGCCCCGGCCGGGAGGGGGATATTCACAATCTCAGCGTGCCCCGTGCCGAGCCCTGAATCCGAGAGCGAACCCGTGCCAGGGTAGATGCCCCCCTGATGAGTCGAGAGGTAGAGCACGTCACGGTCCTCCTCCAACGCAGCCTGGGTGCCGTTGCCGTGGTGGACATCAAAGTCTACGATCATGATCCGCTGGGCCCCAAGCGCCTGCGCCCGTCGCGCCGCCAGGGCGATGTTGTTCAGCAGGCAAAAGCCCATCGCCTGGGTGGGCGTGGCGTGGTGCCCTGGTGGCCGGACGAGGCACAGGCCGGCCTTTGCCCTGCCGGCGACAACCGCTTCGGTCACCTGAAGCGTGGCGCCCGCGGCGAGCAGGGCGGCCTCATAGGAGGCGGGCGTGACATAGGTGGGGGCAGGGTCGATGTAGCCTGGCCCCAGGGCCACGGCTTGTTTCAACGCTTCCAGATACGCGAGAGGATGGATCCGTGTGAGATCCTCCGAGCTAGCTTCGATTGGATCAACCTCAAGTAGCCGATCCGAGAAGGGCACTCGACGCAACCGGTCGAAGTGGCGGAAGCGGTCGACGTTCTCCGGATGGCTGTCAAGGTTGTGTTCGGGGGAAGCGACAAGGGTAAAGGCGATCGGTGTTGACTTCATTCCGTTCCCCAAGCGGCCTCCGACCCGGTCTGCGATCTGAGACAATCGAGTGCGTAGATAGCCGCGTTCTCGTCGGCGTACAGCTCTTGGCCGCAAACTTCAAGCACATCATGCTCAAGAAACTCAATTGCTGGAGCAATCTGCTGATAGGGGTTGTCGGGGGAGGTGAAGAAGTCGAGATCCCTCCAGCTGACGAGAATGTGGGTCGCGCCCAACTCGCGCAACGAGCTCTCGAAGTCCTCGGCGGTCTCGCTGTCCTCAATGAGTGTCCACCAAAGGAACTGATCGTCCGTGTCCAGGCACATGTCTGAGCAGTAGTAGGCCCGTCCATCCCCCGTTGTCAGGAGTCTCGTGTCTGCAGGGAGGCGTGATGCGGCAAAGGCGACGGCGGAGAACGTGGGGATCATGCGGCGGAGGAACTCCTCCCTGCTTTCGGAGCCGAGCACGACGGCCACGGAGTGGGTGGTCAGAAGAAGGGCGCCCTGAAACAGGATGGATGCCAGCATGGTTCCAGCCATCAGCGCCCCGAGTAACTGCCTAAGAAGCCTCAGTGATGGCCCGTGTTCCCACAAGTAGGTTATGGCGTAGCCGGTGATCATGGCAAGGGCAGGGTAGGTGGTCAGGAGATAGCGGGTGGCCAGGGGGGTGGCCAGCAGGCAGGCGTAGCGGAGCCCAATGAAGGCCGCGAGGTGATCGACCACGCGGGGCCGCCGGACGAGCGGGAGGCTGAGGGCTAGAGGGAAGAGCAGGCTTGGCGGGCTCGGTAGAATCTCGTCGAACCGGGCCGGCCAGGTGTACAGCCGAAGCGGAACGAGGAGGCAGTCGAGAAGACCGAGGTCTCCGCGGCAAGTCCGTGCATTCGCGACCAGGGTGGCAAACCGCTCCGGATCATGCTGCTTCCCTCCGCCAAGGAAGGGGAACAGCGGATCACCAAGCCAGAGCCAGTTCTTGGCATACCAGGGTGAGGCGATGAGTGCCGCGGGGAGTCCGAAAGCGAGCAGGTTCCGGCCGATCTGGCGAAGACCTCTCTTGGGATCGCTCCACAGGATGAGTGCCCCGAGCACCGCCGCGTCGGGAACGGCCAGGTACTTGGTCCCCATGGCGAGACCCAGATACGAGCCTGCCAAGACCAAGAGTCTCCGTGAGCGATCCTCCCTCCAAAGGAGGACGGCGTAAAGGCTCAAGAATTCGAATGTCGCCCATCCGAAGTCAACCTCCGCCATCCTGGACCATACGGGAAGGACGGGCGTGCCCAGCAAGATCACGGCGGTGAACCAGGCGACCTTCGGTCCGAACAGACGCGTTGCACAGGCGAATGTGGCCAGCACCAGCAGGCAGGCCACGCTGAGGTGCAGCAACTTGGGGAATGCCTCGGATCCCAAGGCCATCCCCGACGCAAACAGCATCTCCATGGTAAAGGGGTAGTTTATGTACCAGCGGCTGGTGGATGGGAAGATCCGGTGGGCTTGGAGGAAGAGCTGGGGACCCTCCATGTGGTACATCAAGGCGTCATAGTCCCAGACCGGTGTCAATGCCTGGAGGGTCGAAGCGAGGATCACGATGGTCGAGGCGACAACCAGGGCTTTCTTGGCATTGGTGAGGCTCTTCCATTGTTGGGGAACCTGGAGGAGGAGTCGGATCGACGAATCGGCGGCCGCGGCGATGCCGTCCCTGCAAAGCACTCCGACAGCAAGGACAACCAGCCCAGTCGAGAGGCTGGTCATTACACCCGCTAACCCGAGAGCCAACTCCAGGTAGGACAAGACACCCAAGCCGAGGGGGATCCCGAAGCATAGCCTCTCCAACGAGGTCAGCCCAGTCAAGGAGAATCGCTCCAGCAACACGAGGCCCGCCCCCGCACCAATGGCCAGAACCACACCCAGGAGAGCGATGCTGAAGGCTGCATCCAGGAGGGCAGAAGAGCCGACTTCGGTCATGCCGCGCGCCGGAACTACGCTCCGCAGGGTAATGAGCAGGGCGCCGGCGCCCAGGACCGCCATCGCCAGAGCCCGGTCGCGGTCGTCAGGCTGGCTCATGGTCCTTCCCAACTGGCAAGGGGTGCGTGTCCCCTCGAAGCTTTGCCCATGGAACGGTGCAGTCCATGCTGGGCCGTCCTGAGCATTCTGGAGCCTCCCCGTCGGAGGCTAGCGGCACGTCACCGCCAGCACACTTGCGCGACCGTCGTCGAAGACCTTCTGCAGACACCCTTCCTGTTTCCAGTCGGACAACCGGTCAAGCCCTGCCCGCATGACTCCTTCGGGGTCATGTTGCAGAAGGAAGTCGAGATCCTCCAAGCTGAGCAGGATATGGGTGACTCCCATCGATTCGAACCAGGCAACCAGGTCGGCGTCGTCTTCGCATCTGGCGATCTCGGCCGCCCAGCGGAAATGGTCTGGATCGGGGATGCAGGCGGGCAGGCAGTAGTAGCCACGGCCGTCGCCGAGGAGAAGTACCCGACTGCCGCCGGGTAGATCCTCGGCGACGTACCGGACGGCCGGGAAATCCCTCACAATGCGCGCCAGGAAGGAACGTCTGCTTTGCAGCCCCAGGGCCGCGCCTCCCGGACGGAACTGGAGCAAATAGACGAGCTGGTAGAAGAGCGTGACCGTCATCATGCCGACGGCCAGCATGGGGAGGAACTGCTTCCAGGGGATCCTTGAGTCACGGCGAGGCTGCCAACGATCCATGACATAGGCCGTTGCCACTGCAAGGGCGGGGAAGATAGGAAGCAAGAAGCGGGTCTGCTGGGTGCCCAATGCCCACAAGGCTCCTCTGGCGAGGGCAATCCAAAGGAGCGCGGAGACCATCCGATCCTTCTTCAGAATAGGGTAGAGGAGAACCAGGGGAAAGAGCAGTCCTGGCACGTCGATTCGGTTCATCACCGCGCCGAAGTGAGCATGCTGGGCGTAGAGGTTCCAGGGAAGGAGTAGGTAGTCGAGCCAGGATCTGCCCACGCCATAGCTGTTCAGGTACGCATTGTAGAGATCCAGCCGCGCCGGATCCCAGCCCGCGGCGCCAAAGTACAGCGGGTACACCGGGTTGCCGAACCACAGCCAGTTCTTGAGGTACCAGGGCGAGGCCACGATGACGGCAGGCAGGCCAAGTGCCAGGCATGACCCAACGAAACTCCTCCAACCGCTGCGGAACGTGACCAGGGCGACGAAAACACCGAGGACCGCAAAACCCATCATGGCCGGGTACTTGCTGCCCATGGCCAACCCGATCATCACCCCGCTGAGCACGAGCCAGCGGGGCGACGAGCGGTCTCGCCACCAGATAATGGCCGCCACCAGGGCGAGAGACTCGAAGAGGCTCCAGCCGCAGTCGATGTAGGCGAACGAGGCCCAGATGGGCAGGGTGGGCACGGTCAGCAGGACTGCGGCCGCCAGCCATCCGCCGCGGTTGCCGATCCAACGCCGGCCCGCAGCAATGGTCGCGGCCACCAGGAGGACGCCCGTGGCGAAGTGGATCAGCTTGGGGAAGACATCGTCCCCGAACGCCATGCCGAGGCTGAAGACCATCTCCAGCGTGACGGGAGCATTCACGTACCAGTTGTCGGGGTAGGGGATCAGTCGACCCGCCTCAAGGAAGAGCCGAGGGCCAACCAGGTGATACATCAGGCCGTCGTAGTCCCAGGGAGGCGAGAGGGCGTGGAGAAACGCCAGGACTGCGATCAACACTCCGATCAGGCAGACCGAACGTGCCAGCCACCCCGCGTCCCTCCACACGCGCGGGGCGGCTGCGGTCAAGGACTTGACGCCGCCCAGCCAGCCCCTCAGGTCAGGGCCGACACACAGGCTGGCGACGAGAAACAGGAGGGTGATGGGACCCCGGCCAAGGATGCCGATGAGCGACAGGGCCAGAACGGCATAGCCGAGGGCGCCCAGACCCAGGGCGAAGGAGAACACGAGGTCCTCCAGCCGAGAGAGGCCGGGAGGAGCGATCCAGCGCAAGATGCGTCGCCCGAGGCCAGCGGCGAGGGCGAGGGTCAGACACCAGAGGGCGAGGGTAAGGGTAAGATCGCGCCAGGCCGAGACTCCGGTGGCGTCAAGGTCCCGCGGCGGCCAGTGGCTGCGCGCAAGCAAGACTCCGCCGGTCAGCAGGGTCAAAGGGAAAGCGCGCAGCAGGTGCCCGAGGATCCGGCCGAAGCAAGCTCTCATGGCCCTGGCATTCTATATCAGTGCGTCCGGCCGGGAAAGCAGAAGGGTCGGGCATGGAGCCTGACCCCAGGAGGCTCAAGACCCGGATCGCGTCATCCCCCGCCCTCTACCAACCGGATCGGATGAGCGTGGCTTTTGCTCTGCCAGACGGCCCATGCCAGACCGGCGAGCAAGAGGCCGACAAGCCCCC
>CAZEMA010000014.1:16243-35472 GCA_964513155.1 uncultured Anaerolineaceae bacterium | reverse complement strand
TCGACTTCCTGAAGGGCCTGAGAGGCGCTGAACCGGGGCGCGTTCCTGCCCAACCAGCCCCACCCGTGGACGAACTTGATTTCTTGAAGGCCTTCCGGGATGTACAACCTGCGGAGACTCCCGCCGAGGCCGGTGGCGAGCCGGACTTCCTGAAGGAGCTAAGGGGGGCTCTGCCGCCCGAACCCGGGGGAGAACCCGTCAGCTCTCGCCAATGGGCGGAACAGGGCATTGATGCCTTCCTCTCGAGTGGCGGTGCGCCGGCGTGGCCTCCGGCGGGGGAAGCCACGGAGGGTGTGGAAGCGGGGATCCCGGCTAGGCCACCCGTGGAGGAGTTTCCTCACGTTCCGCCGCTTATCCTGGAGGAAGAGGGGGAATTGCCAGCTGCGGAGGGGGCAGATGTCGAACTCGGCGGGATCGAAGTCCCCGACTGGATGAGCCAGATGAAGGGGGCGGAGGCTCAAGCCGGCGCCCCTCCCCCCGAGGCAGAGGGGAAGCTGGCTCCGGCCACACTCCCCTCCTGGCTGGAAGCCATGCGCCCCATGGAGACCTTCCGGCCGACGGTTGAGATCAAGCCAGAGGAGGAGCAGGCGGTAGAGGGGGCGGGCCCGCTGGCCGGTCTGAGGGGTGTTCTCCTGGCAGAGCCGGTTGTGGCCATGCCGCGCCAGCCCACCGGCGCTCCGACGCGGTTGGACGTGACGGAACGCCACTATGCCTTGGCCGATCTTCTGCGCCGCCTGGTGGCGGAAGAAGAGCGGGAGCTGCCGGGACCGCTGGTGGGTCGCAGGCGGCTGCCGGTCGTCCGCTGGGTGATTGCGCTGGCCCTCATCCTGGCTGTGGCTTTGCCCTCATTCCAGGGGGCGCCCACCTTCCGGCTTCCGAGCCCGCTGCGCGTGAATGCACTGACCACGTTGGTCTCTGGGTTGCCTTTGGAGCGCCCGGTGCTGGTCGTGTTCGACTATGAACCCGGCTTCGCCGGCGAGATGGAGGCAGTGGCCGGGGGCCTTCTGGAACAGATGATGGAACGGGGCCTGCGCATCGCCACCGTCTCCACCCGGCCGACCGGCCCGCCTCTGGCTGAGCGCCTGCTATCCCAGATCGGCGCCAGCCACGGCTACGCTAATGCCCATGACTATGTCCACCTGGGTTATCTCCCCGGGGGCGCGGCTGCGGTCCGGAACTTCGCCCAAAACCTGCGCCAGGCTATTCCCAGAGGATTCCTGCTTCCGCAAGACTATGAAACGGCGTGGGACTCACCCGTGTTGGGCACGATTGAGCGCCTGTCGGACTTTGGCGCTGTGGTGGTTGTCGCTGCCGGTACCGAGATCGCCCGCACCTGGGTGGAACAGGCGAGCCCGCAGCTGGGTGAGACGCCGCTGATCATGGTGCTGAGTGCCGGTGCGGAGCCCCTCATGAGGCCCTACTATGAGGCCCTCAGGCCTCAGGTTGACGCTGTTCTGTCCGGCATCCCATCCGCAGTCGCCTATGAGGAGGCCAATGACCTACCGGGAGCAGCCCGGGAGCTGTGGGACGGGTTTGGCATGGGAATGTTGACGGCCGAGCTAGTGCTCGTGATCGGGGCAGTCTACGGGCTGGTGTCCTGGCTGAAGCGGCCGAGGGGCACCTAGGGGAGAGGCTAGGATGCCAGCAGTCTCCGTTGACCTGGTAGGGACCGTGGTGGCCGCGCTGCTGACCATCATGGTCCTGAGCTACCTGGTGGGCGACAATCCGCTCTTTCGGACGGCTGTCCATATCTTCGTTGGGGTGCTGGGTGGGTACGCGGGAGCGTTGGCCGTTCGCAGTGTGTTAGTACCCCGTCTGGTCACACCGCTGCTGACGGGGGGGGCAAGCTCCATCACCCCCCTTCTGATCCTCTCCTGGCTGCTAGTGATCTTGCTGGTGCTGAAAGTCTCCCCCGCGACGGCGCCCTGGGGTTCGCTCCCGGTGGCGCTGATGGTTGGCGTTGGTGCTGGCCTGGTCGTCGGTGGCGCCATCATGGGGACCCTCCTCCCCCAGTCGCTGGCCGCCATGGAAACACTGGACCCGCGGACCGTCGCCCCCGTGACCGGTGAGACGGGGGTGGAGGGGCTCGTGCGAGCGCTCATCATGCTGGTGGGCACCATCAGCACGCTGTTCTACTTCCGCTTTACGGTCCGGCAGGATGCTTCGGAGGAGGGGACCCGCTCTCGGCTGGAGACCTGGGTGGCCTATGCAGGCCGCGTGTTCATCGCCGTGACGTTTGGCGTGATCTATGCCGGCGCGTTGTCGGCCAGCATTGCCGTCCTAGCACAGAGGATTCGGTTCCTGATCGACACCGTCGCCCGTCTGGTGGGAGGCTAGCCGGCGGGGACCGGTGCGAAACGCGGGTCTGGGTCGGGACGATCCTTTCGACCAAGGCCGGCCTCGAGCATGGCGCAGGGTAGATGAGCACGAATCTGGACGTCGATACCCTAATGGCAATCGATGTTGGCAGCGTCAACACGCGGGCCAGCCTGTTTGATGTTGTTGATGGGCACTACCGGCTGGTGGCAACGGCGCGGGCCCATTCCACCGGAGGGCCACCGCTGCTCGACGTCAGCGAAGGTGTGCGGCTGGCGCTGGACGAACTGCGGGCTACCACCGGCCGGAAGCTGCTGGATGAAACCGAAGCCCTGATCACGCCGGCTACGCGGGAGGGCGCGGGTGTAGACCTGTGCGTGGCCACGACCTCAGCTGGGCCAATGTTGCGGACGGTGTTGGTGGGGCTGATGCCCGGGATCTCGATGGAGAGCGCCCGGCACCTTGCCGACACCACGTATCTGGATGTGGTGCAGGAGATCAGCCTGATGGACAGGCGGCGGCAGGAAGAGGAGATTGACCTCATCCTTGAGGCCAAGCCTGAGCTGATCCTGGTCGTAGGTGGGACGGACGGCGGGGCCGGGACGTCGGTCCTCGGCATGGTCGAAATCGCCAGCTTGGCTGCATCGCTGGCGGGAGAGACCGAGCGGCCGAGGGTCGTGTTTGCGGGGAATCGGCAGCTGGCAGCTTCCGTTGTCGAGCGGTTCGGCGAGCGGGTCCAGGTGACCCTGGCTCCGAACCTGCGACCAACGTTGGACATGGAAGACTTGGGCCCGGCTCGCCGGGAGCTGGGCGAGGTGATCGCCGAGATTCGCTCCTCACGCATCGCCGGGTTTGACGAACTGACCCATTGGTCGGGGGGGTACCTGCTGCCGACCGCCGATGCCTTCGGCCGGGTCGTGCGCTACCTTAGCCGCGTCGATGAGCGGGCCAAGGGAGTCCTCGGCATCGATCTGGGGGCCAGCCAGACGACGGTGGCAGCGGCATTCCACGGTGAACTGCATCTATCCGTCCGGACCGATCTTGGACTGGGCCTTGGGCTGCCCGGCGTCTTCAAGCACTGCGATGCGGCGGACGTCGTGCGCTGGCTGCCCGAAGTGGTATCGGACGATGACGTGCGCGACTACGCCTACAACAAGTCGCTTAACCCCGGCACGGTTCCGACCGAATTGCGCGAGCTGCACCTTGAGTACGCGTTGGCCCGGCAGGTGATACGGTCCGCAGTGGCCCTCTCTCGTCCGGAGTGGCCGGCTCCTCGAGGCGGGCGGGCACTGTCCCTGATGCCGGCGCTCGAGCCTATCATGGCCAGCGGCACGGCGCTGGCGCGTGCACCCCGACCGGGGTATGCTGCGCTGGTTCTGTTGGATGCCCTCCAGCCCGTGGGGATCAGCACCCTTATGCTGGACCCCTACAACCTCATGCCGGCGATGGGGGCCGCGGCTGGGCCCCAGCCGATGGCCACCGTCCAGGTCATGGAATCGGGGAGTTTCGTCAGTCTGGGGACTGTGGTATCTCCCACCGGCGGGGGCCGGCCCGGCAGACGGGTCCTGCGGCTGCGTTTGGAGAGGGAGGACGGCGGCGAGACGGCCGAGGGGGAGGTGCGCTACGGTCAGCTGGTCATCCTGCCATTGGGGCCGGGTCAGTACGGCCGATTGACCCTCCGGCCGGAGAAGGGCTTTGACGTCGGATTCGGAGGCGCGGGAAAGGCAGGGGTCTTGCGCGTGGCAGGAGGCGCCGTGGGGCTGATGGTGGATGCCCGCGGCCGGCCGCTTCACCTGTTGAACGACCTGGGCCGGCAGCGGGAACTCAACCAGAAGTGGCTGTGGGATATCGGGGGTGTGGCTTGAGAGTCTGGCACTTCTCTTGCAACCCTGTGTGCCGATGGCCATGAGCGATTTCATTCTGACTCCGGTGACGCATGTCGTCCCTCTGACCACCATCCGCCGCGAGCGACGCCTGCCCGCGCCCGGAACGGTGACGGCTCGCGTGGGGCAGAGGGTCCAGGCGGCAGATGTGGTGGCGGAGGCCGAGGTTGGGCCGCGTCATTACTTCGTGGACGTCGCCCGCGGGCTGGGCATGCCCGAGCGTCAGGCGGGCCGCTACCTGGTGTTGACGCGTGGCGATCAGGTGACGGCAGGTGAGGTCATTGCGGGCCCGGTGGGGTTCTCGCAGCGGACGGTGCGAGCGCCAGCGGACGGCCGGATCGTGGCCATCAGCGGCAGCCGGGTGCTTCTCCAAGTCCGCGGGGAGCCCTTTGCCCTGCGTGCCGGTTTCCCCGGCGTGGTGATTGGCACGGACGGCGTCCTGGCTCTGACGCTGGAGACGAAGGGTGCCCTGATTCAGTGCGCCTGGGGCAATGGTCGCAGCGACTACGGCCTCATGCGCCTGGTGGGCGACAGCCCAGGCGACCGCATGCAGACGGACAAGCTGGACATCGACCTGCGGGGGGCGGTTCTCGTGGCGGGCACCTGTGATCATCCAGCACCCCTACACCAAGCCACCGAGCTCTCGGTGCGGGGGGTGATCCTGGGAAGCATGGCCGCGAACTTGATCCCGGTCGCCCTTCGACTGCCCTATCCGTTGGTGCTCACGGATGGTTTCGGGAAGCGGCCGATCAACAGCCGGGCCTACACGCTGCTCGCCAGCAACGTGGGACGCGAGGCAGCGGTGGACGCCACGCCTTCGGGACCCTACCAACACCAGAGGCCGGAAGTGATCATCCCACTTCCGGCTTCCGAGGATGTGGCCATGCCAGAAGAAGTCATCCCTCTAAGCCGAGGGTTGCGGGTGCGCGTGATGCGGGCCCCGCTGGAGGGGGCCGTCGGGGTCGTGCAGGACATCGGAGAGACGCCCGTCACCTACCCGAGCGGCGTTGTCGCCCGCAGCGCAACCGTCGAGCTAGAGGGTATCGGCATCATGCCCGTACCGTTGGCGAATCTTGAGGTTTTGGAGTAGAACAGGCGTCCTGCCGACGGAAGGCCGAGGGGGGTCGGCCTGGCTCGGTCATGAGTGCAAGGAGAAGAGACGATGGCAGAAGACTTTGAGGTTGGGGGCACCGCGGCGGGACAGCCCTCGAATAGACCCTTCATGATCGCCGTCATCGCGATTGCCGCCCTGCTCCTTCTCAGTATTATCTGCCTCGGGCTGTATGCGCTGGTGCTGGCTCCCAGACAGCGCGTTGCCCACCAGACGGAGGTGGCTCAGATCCTGCAGTTCAACGCCACCCGCGCGGCCCAGATGACAGCGACGGACTTGGCGCGCTGGATCTCGTCGACTCCCACCAACACCGAGGCGCCGACGGAGACGCCAGCCCCCACCAACACCGAGGTGGTGGTGATCCCGTCGGAAACCCCACCCCTGGATCCTCTCACGCAGACGGCCGCAGCCGCGGCCCAGATGACCCTCTCGGCTCAGCAGACGCTGTGGGCTCAACAGACGATGGCCGCCCAGGCCTTGCCGACAGGGACACCCACGGTAGCACCGCCGACGCCCACGGCAACGGCGCTTCCGGCGACTGGTTTCGCCGATGAGGCGGGCATTCCTGGCCTGCTGCTGATGGGGGCTGCTTTGGTGGCGGTGATCTTCGTTGCGCGTCGACTGAGGACCCATGACTCTACCTGAGTCCGGGTGCCATTGCTTTCCAACCGGGTGAGCGCCGATCAGCAGGGTCAACCAGGTGTTGGCCCTGCCTGCTTGTCGAAGGGCACGATGTCTCCTAAGTCACTGCCATTCCCCTCGCTGACGGATCAACTGCTGGGCGACTTGGAGCAGTGCCGCTGTGCCTCGGTC
This sequence comes from uncultured Anaerolineaceae bacterium, assembly GCA_964513155.1. Taxonomy (GTDB): domain Bacteria; phylum Chloroflexota; class Anaerolineae; order Anaerolineales; family E44-bin32; genus DATEAV01. Next base: position 29,349 of record CAZEMA010000014.1, on the reverse strand, counting down.
ACCGGCCTGAGCAACACCGGCAAGTCGTCGTTGATGCGTTCTCTGGCCGGGTCTGAGGCGCTGCGGGTGCCGAAGGGCCGCCGCGGTCAGCCGCGTCTGCGAATCTACGTGGACTGCAACCAGGCGGTGGCCTTGTCTCCCCAGGCTTTCTGCGAGATCGTGTTGCGCTCCGTCCTCGACCGTGTCGATACCGGGGTGCCCCCTGATCTAGCGAACTCCTTGCGCCGGCATCACCAGAGCATCAGCGAGGCTGCCAGCGCGTTCTCGGCCTCGCTGTCCTTCAACCTGGCCCTCACGGAGCTCTGCGAGGGGCTGGGCCGCCCGCTGTGCTTGTTGATCGACGAGTTCGACGAGATCTACGCCTGCCTGGATGAGCGCTCGCTGCTTAACCTGAGGGCAATCAAGGACCGCTTCGATAGCCGATTGGTTTATGTGACGGCGACCGTTCGCCCATTGCCTGCGCTTCGCGGCGGCCAAGCCGAAGACGAGTTCGCCGAGCTGTTCTCGGCTTCAACCTATCTGATGCCCCCGTTGACGACGGGCGAGATCAACCGCTTTCTGGACGGATTGAAGCAGCCCCAACTGACGCCGGAACGCCGTCGGGTATGCCATCAGCTGTCCGGAGGCCATCCGGGCCTGCTGAGAGCCGTTTCTCGGGTGTTGGTTGCTCTGCCGGAGGAATGGACGGGCCGTCACGCCCGCGCAGTCAGCCTGGAGCCAGGGCCCCTGGCCGAGTGTCTGAAGATATGGACCCAGCTGACGGCCGACGAGCAGGCGGACCTGTTGGCTTTGGCATTGGGGGGGAATGTCGCTCCGGCACCGAAACAGCTGCACCGGCTCGAGTCCTTGGGCTTGGTCCGGGAAGGAGCGGTCTTCTCGACGGTTTTCGCAGACTTCGTGGCACGGCGGGGCCGGGTTGCCCAGGCGGAGCCAGAGGGTATCTATCTCGATTCAGACTCGGGAGATGTCTGGGTTGACGGAATGCGGATCCCGGTCCTGACAGATCTGGAATTCCGGCTGCTGCAGCTTTTGTACGAGCGGCGGGACAAGCTGACCGACAAGTATCGAATCGTCACGGCCGTCTGGGGAGAGGACTACCTTGGCGATGTGGATGATGCACGGGTGGAGAAGTTGGTTAGCCGACTGAGGGCTCATGTCGAACATGACCCGGCTAACCCACGCTATCTGATCACCCAGCGCGGCAGAGGCTACAAGCTCCTTTCCAGGCCGCGCACGGGCTGACCGGCTGGCTTGAGCACGGCTGGTATGGTCATCCGACTGCTGGCTTTCGATCCGGATCCTCGTGGGCGACGCCTGATTCAGGAGGGCTGCGCCTCGCTCGGCGATGGTTGTCGCCTGTGCCTGCGGACGACGGCTTCGGCCTGCGCCCGCGAGCTGCGAAGCGGTCGGTACGATGGCCTGCTCCTGGGCATGCCGATCGCCAGCACAGACCTGTTCGCCTTGATGCTTTCGTGTCAGACCCTGGAATGCCCGCCGACCATCCTGCTGGTGGGCGAGACCTCGCTGGCAGAGGATCTGCGGAACGGGCGAGCCAGCTTCCTCCAGGTTGATAAAAGCCGGGCCGGCCTGCGCCGGCTGGTCCAGGCACTTCCGGGGCATGTCAGGGCACGTTCGCTTTCCCAGATTGGGGAGAGCCTGAATCGGGCGAGCCTCGGGTTGCGGAGCCAGGACGCGGAAGCAGAGCTGGCACGCGCGCTGGTCAAGAAGCTGGGGCGGGTTGGGATCCGCTCCCTCTTCAGCACCTACGAACCCCAGACGAAGACCTGGCGTGTCTACGCCTCGGGCTACTCGCCTGGGGCTATCCAGGAGGTCCATACGGCCCTCCGGGACTCCGGCCGGGAACCCCCGGAGGCTGACGGTGCCGGACCCTCCCTGCCTGCACCTCTGGTGGCGGGCCAATCTCGATACTCAAACCATCCGCTGGAGCTGTTGCGACTCCATCCAGCGCTCGGGTACAAGGGCGCCTCCAGAACCCGGCGTGCCCTGGCCCTTCGGTGGCTCTATCTCTTACCCATCCTGATGGAGCCAGACCTCCGGGCCATTCTCTTGGTGGGTGACCGGCTGACGGAGATTGAGAGAGAGGCGCTCGATGGGCTGGCCGGCCCCTTGAGGGTTGCGCTCACCCGCGCCGCGTCGCTGCACCAGATACGCCAACAGTCAGCTACGCTGCGTGCGCTCCAGCAGGTTTCCCTCATCATCAACGCGACCCTGGACACCGAAGACTTGCTCGACAAGGTACTGGAGCTGCTGGCGACGGTCATTCCATTTGATTCGGCCTGCGTCATAATGGGCGGTGAGGGCGGTCTGACCGTTCGGGCCGCCCGAGGCTATGATCGGTTCACCAAGACACCCGCCACTGGGCGCGTGCTCCGCCCGGCTGACTTCCCGAGCCTGGAACGCTTGATCACGTCCGGCCAGCCGCAACTGGTGTCCAGCGCCGAGGGGGATCCTCAATGGGTCGCGCCGGGCATCTGGAGGCACGTACGCTCATGGCTGGGGATCCCAATCCAACGGCGGGAGGAGACGATCGCCCTGCTGTCATTGGATAGTGCTACTCCGGCATTCTTCCAGGATTCGCATGTGGAGATTGCCACGGCCTTCGCCCGCCAAATGGCAGTGGCGCTTGACAACGCTGATCTGTTCTGGCGGGAACGCCAGGCCAGCCGCCGCAACCGCCTGCTGCAGGAACTAGCAGGAGTGGTCAACTCGACGACCGACATGCAGGGGATCCTCGGCCATCTGGTCCGGTATGCGACGCAGGCGCTCGAGGTCCGGCGCGCGGCCGTGATGCTGCTCACGCCGGAGGGGCAGCATATCGTGGATCTGATGGTCCTCGACCCCGGTGGCGCCTTTGAGCGTGCCGTCCGGTCTCATTGGGGAAGCAAGCCCATCCCTCTGGAAGCCTTCGACGGCGTGCGCCGCAGGTTCAAGTTGAACCGGGCGCGCGTGCTCCGCCGCTTCGGGCTCTCGAGCCTGGGTAGTCTGGCGGACGAGGCGGACATCCAGTCGGTCCTGATAGCCCCGATCCGGCGAGAAGGGTCGCTCCTGGGCGTGCTCGCCGTGGATGAGCCGGGCGTATCTCGAGACTTCGGCGAGGACGACAAGGCCTTGGCGCAAGCCTTGGCTGACCATGCCGCGGTCGCCATCCACAATGCCCGGGCTTTCAGCGAACTGCGCCGCCACTCCGAGGAGCTGACCTCGCTCTTCAACCTGGGCATCGCCCTCTCCCAGGAGTTGACGCCGGAAGGGGTCACTGACCTCCTCTTCGATCAGGTGGACCGCTTGCTGAATGTGGATTCTGCGGTGATGGCCCGGCTGCAGACGCCCGACACGCTGTTCTGCGATGTCCTCGATTCTGGCAAGCGCCTGCCGGCGCTAACCGTGCCTGTGCGCGGGCCGACATTGAGCGGCTACGTCGTACAGCAGGGCGAGCCGCTCTTGATCAACGACTACGACGCCGAGGCTGGCAGGCTACCCGTGCCTGGGCTGACCGCCGGAATCCCAACGGCCTCCTGGCTGGGTGTCCCCCTGATCGCAAGGGGTGAGACTATCGGAGCGGTCTCGGTTCAGAGCGAAGCCCCCCATCGGTTCGGTCAAGAGCACCTGCGCCTCTTGCGCATGATTGCCAACCAGATTGCGGCGGCTCTGGACAACGTCCGTCTGCTGCAATCGACCGCTCACCGCGCCGAAGAACTTCGCCTGGTGAACGAGATTGGCCGCTACGCGGTTTCCGTGCTGGACATCCAGCAACTGGTTCGCGAGGTAGCGGTGCGCATCCTGCATGCGTTCCACTACTATTCGGTCCAGATGATGCTGGATGACGGCGGACTGCTAATTCCCCAGGCCGTGGCCATTGCCCCAGAAGGGCGACTGGTCGACGTCCGGGCGACCCTCCGCCTCAGCGAGTCGACCATCATGACCACGGTTGCCAACACGGGCCATCCCTGGCTGGTACCGGACGTCTCGCGAGAACCCTGCTACCGGCCCCTGCCCGAGCTTCCGCTGACCCAGTCTGAGTTGGCGGTTCCCCTGACGATTGCGGGTGAGGTCGTGGGAGTGCTGGACGTCCAGAGCGACAAGGTGGGTGGGTTGAGTGAGGCCGACCTGGAATTGTCGCAGGTTCTGGCCGCGCAGATCGCCATTTCCTTCGCCAATGCTCGGCTGTTCGCCGAGGTGCGCGCCCATGCGGCCCAGCTGGAAGAGCGCGTTACCATCCGCACGACGGAAATCCGATCCCAGAAGGAGCGCACCGAAGCGATTCTGCGCTCGGTGGCGGACGCGGTCCTGGTCCTCGACCTCAACGGGCGGCTGGTCCTGGCCAACCCGGTCGCGCAGCGGCTGCTGGAAGGACCGAGAGCCGGTGATCTTGTGGCGCACATCGGCAGACTGCACGCCCAAGGCGGTGTGGTCAGCGAACAGCTGGAACTGGGGGCGATGACCCTCCAGGCCCTGGCTTCCCCCGTGACCCAGGAGGACCTGGCAATTGGCACGGTCATTGTGCTGCGGGATATCACGCGCCTGCGCGAACTGGACCGCCTGAAAAGCCAGTTCGTGGCAACGGTGTCGCACGAATTGCGTACGCCCTTGGCTAACATCAAGCTCTATCTCTCATTATTGCGCAAAGGGAGAGAGGATCGGCGCGACCAATACCAACAAGTCCTCGAACGGGAGACCGGCCGACTCAGCGACATGATAGAGGATCTCCTGGATCTGTCGCGTCTGGAAGGCCGACCCCAAGTGATTGAACGCGAGCCGGTGGAAGTGGTGCCACTCTTGGAGCAGGTCGTCGAGAACCTCCGGCCCTCCTTTGTGGCCAAAGGCCTAAGGCTGGGGCTCGAAGGAAGCCATCGAGTGATTGTTCCCATCAACCGCAACCAGGTCGTCCGGGTCTTGACCAACCTGCTCAGCAACGCCTTGCAGTACACGGCCCCCGGGGGATGGGTGCGGGTGAAGCTGGAACCGGAGGAGCAGATCAACGGCCGGGCCATGATGCGGGTGGATGTGCAGGACAACGGTCAGGGGATCGCCGAAGAGGATCTCCCCTACATCTTCGAACGCTTCTACCGGGGACAACAGGCCCGAGACAGTCAAGTGCCCGGAAGTGGTCTGGGGCTGGCGATCGTGCACGACATCGTGGAACGCCATGGCGGACGGGTGGAAGCCGTCAGCCAGCTGGGGGAGGGTAGCACGTTCACGGTCTGGCTGCCTTTGGACCAGGGAGGGTAATGGGAAGATGACTCAGGCGCTGATCCTGGTGGTCGAAGACAACACTTCCCTGCTGGAAGGATTGCGGGAGCTGTTGGAGATGTCGGGTTACCGCGCCCTGACCGCTGCCGATGCGTTCGATGCGCTGGAGCTGCTCGAGGCTCATCACCCCGACCTGATCGTCTCCGACATCATGATGCCGGGAATCGATGGCTATGAACTGTATGAGCGTGTGCGCCAGCGCCCCGAGCTCCTGGACGTCCCCTTCATCTTCCTGACGGCGCGTGGGGAGAAGGCCGACATTCGTCGTGGGAAGGAGTTGGGCGCCGACGACTACATCACCAAGCCCTTTGAAGAAGAGGATCTGCTCATTGCAGTGCGGGCCAAGCTGGCGCGTAGCCAAGCCCTGCGCAGCCAGAGGGAGGAGCAGTTCTCTGACCTCAAGCGGTCGATCCTGGCGACTCTGAGCCACGAGTTCCGGACGCCGCTCACCTACATCATCAACTACTCGGATCTGCTGGGCAAGGAATCGAGCGAGCTCTCCTCGGAGGAGTTCAAGCAGTTCATGCAGGGGATCCGGAAAGGCGCGGAGCGTCTGCACCGACTGGTTCTGGACTTCATCACGCTGGTCGAGCTGCAGACGGGGGAGGCGGAGAGTGCCTACCACCTGCGTCGACGGGTGATCGACGACGTCTCCCCGTGGCTGCGGACGGTGGCCAAGCGACACAAGAAGCTAGCCAAGGAGCGCGGATTGGAGCTCGCCATCCAGGTGCCGGATGGGCTCCCACCGATTGTCGCCGACGAGATCTACCTCTCGAACGCGATCAGTCGACTGGTGGACAACGCCATCAAGTTCTCGAAGAAGGACAGTACGAGGGTTCAGTTCCGCGCTGCCGAGCGTGAGGGCCGACTGGTCATCGAGGTCGAAGATACGGGGGTGGGGATCCGGCAGAGCGAGCTGGGATCGCTCTTCACCGTCTTCCAGCAGCTGGACCGGTCCAAGCAGGAGCAACAGGGCACCGGGTCGGGTCTGGCCATCTGCAGGGGGATTGTGGATCTGCACGGCGGAAGGGTAGGGGCGACCAGCCAGCTCGGCGTTGGCAGCACCTTCTGGATTGAGCTCCCCTCTGTGGCCGAGCGCGAATAGCCGGCTACTCGGCTAGCCTTTCCCCTGGGCGACGGCCTTGCCGTGGTCGAGCAGGGCGTCGACCATCGCCGGGTCGCGAGCCTCGGCATACACTCGCAGAACCGGCTCCGTCCCCGAAGGGCGGATGAGCAACCAGGAGTCATCCTCGAGGAGGTACTTGACGCCGTCCATGGCGTTCACGGAGACCACGCCAGAGCCTCCGATCGAGGAGGGGGCATTGTCAGTCAGGCGGGCGACCATGCGCTCTTTGGATACGGGCGCCAAAAGGCGGAGGTCCAGGCGGGCGTAGTGGGAGGGGCCGACCTCCGCCAGGAGGCCGGCGACAAGCTCATCCAGGGTGGCCCGGGTGCTGGCGATCATCTCGACCAGCAACAACCCCATTAGCGTCCCATCCCCCTCGGGGATGTGCCCTTTGAAGGAGATCCCGCCCGATTCCTCGCCGCCAATCAGGACATTGTCCCTGAGCATCCAGTCGGCGATATGGTTGAAGCCGACCGGCGTCTCAATCACCTCCAGGCCGAATTTCTGTCCCAGGCGGTTGATCATTTGTGTGGTGGATACGGTCTTGATGACCTTGCCTCGCCAGCCCCGATGCTCGACGAGGTACTTCACCGCCAGCGCGAGGATGCGGTGGGGATCGACGAACTGGCCGCGGCCATCCATGGCTCCGATGCGGTCTGCGTCGCCGTCCGTGGCCAATCCGAGCTGCCCATGCCCGGCGGCGATCGCCCCCGCCAGGGCGCCCAAATAGCGGGCGATGGGTTCCGGGTGAATGCCCCCGAAGCCCGGGTTCATCTCGCCCCGCACCTCAAACACCTCACATCCCGTGCCCTGCAGGATCCCTTTGATCAGGCCCCGGCCCGAGCCGAACATCGAGTCGACGACGATATGCTGGGGATTGTCGGCGATGGCGGCGAAGTCGATCAGCGTGCGCAGGTGGTCGAAATAGGTCGGTGTCGGATTGAAGCGCTGGATCAGGCCGGCTGCGCGGGCTCGCTCGTATTCCATCAGGTTCGGACCTCGCCCGCGCCGCTCGTTGTCGTTCAGATAGACTTCCACTCGTCGGCATTGCTCGGGTAGAGCGGATCCTCCGTAGGCGGCCTTCAGCTTGACCCCGTTATAGCGAGGGGCGTTGTGTGAGGCGGTGATCATGATCCCGCCGATTGCCCGAAGATGGCGAACGGCAAAGGACACGGCCGGGGTAGGCACGTCGGCGTTGGTCAGGTAGACGGTATAACCATTGGCGGCCAGAACCCGGGCGGCTTCGGCGGCATAGCGGTCAGACAGAAAGCGGGTGTCAAAGCCCACCACCATCTTGTGGGGGTCGGCGTCTACGCCGACCGCGTTCCCGTTGCTGCTATTGAGCCACTCCGCGGAGGCGACAGCATCGGCGATAGCCTGGGCCACCAGCCGCAAGTTGTGGAAGGTGAAGGTGTCGGAGATCACGGCCCGCCAGCCGTCGGTCCCGAAGTGGATGGTCATGCGTTTCCTCGAGAGCGGAGATCGGGAGAGGCCATTGTAGCAGCTGAGCTGCGGGGGGTCAACCTGTGGCGGGAAAAGGCCTTCAAAGCGGCGGGATGGCACCTGCCCCAGAGCGGACGGCCGTTCGGGCGAGGCCTCCTCTGGGAAGATCCTCTCATCCGGTGGAAAACCGGGATCAGGGATAGGCCAGGCCGACAACCAGATCGCTCAAGTTCGTGCCTGTGGGCCCGGTGAATACCAGGGCCCGAGCTGCCTGGAGGAGCGGATAGGCGTCGTTGTCCACCAGGGCTGCAGTGGGATCCCATCTCCGCCTGCGGTGGAGGCGCAGCGTCTCGCCGGAAACGATCGCTCCGGCGGCATCGGTGGGGCCGTCGACGCCGTCTGTGGCGAAGGCCATCACCGCCAAGCCTGGCATGCCCTCGAGCACGATGGCCGCCGCCAACGCCAGTTCCTGGTTGCGGCCGCCCCGACCGCGACCCTTCACCGTAACCGTCGTCTCACCCCCGGCCAGGAGACACGCAGGCCGGGGTGCGCGGAGAAGACGCTCCGCAAAGGCCCGGCCGACCTGCTGGGCCTCCCCCTGCATTCGTGTCGACAGGATTCGCGGCGGGAAACCGAGGCTCTCTGCCCGCCGGGCCGCGGCTTCGACAACTTGGCGATTGGTGCCGACCAAGAGGTTGACAGGACGGGGCGCGCGCCTGGAGGTCGAAGTGCGACGGTTGCTGGTCGAGGCGGACAGCGCCGCTCGCACGCTTGGGGGCGTCCGTTCCCAGATTCCGCTGTCCCGCAGGATCTGACGGGCCCTTGCCGGATCGGGGCGGCGGAGGACCGTCGGGGCGGAGGCGATCGACGACAGACGGTTGCCGACGACATCCGAGAGAATCAACGCCACGGTCCGAGCCGGGGACGCCAGGCGGGCTAGCCCTCCACACTTGATCTGCGATAGCGCCTGGCGGACCGAGTTGAAGGCCTGGATTGGGGCGCCGCAGCGCAAGAGAAGGGCCGTCATTTCCTGGAGGTCGGCCAGGCTGATGCCCGGGAGAGGCAGCTCAATCATGGCCGAACCGCCCCCGGACACCAGCGCCAGGAGCAGGTCGTCGGGCCCCAGAGTCTTGAGGAGATCCGCGGCCGCGCCTCCTGCGGCAAGGCTGCCTTCATCCGGCAGAGGATGCCCGGCCGGCTGGAAGGTGATGCGCTTGAGGACCTCGCCGAGAGCATCCGATCTGGAGGCAGCGGGCACACGTGCCTGCTCCCGACCCAATCCCCGCGACCCAGACCTGGAGCCGGAGACGGTGACCTCCAGGAGAGTGGTGGGGATCGTAGCCACACCGGCTGTCAGGCGGTCTCCGAGGATAGCTGCCGCAGCGCGGGCCATCGAGGGGGCGGCTTTGCCGAACGCCACCAGGACAACACGCGAGAAACGAGTGAGGCGAATGCGGTGGGGTCCAACACCCAGGACATTGCCGTCCAACCGCAGGTTGGCTACGACTGTGGCGGCCGCGTCCGCCGCGGCCAGGGCAGCCTGCCGGATGGCGGTCAGATGTTCCTCAAACGAAGCGGGGTCCGGGGAGGGCATAGGGATGGGAGGCCTCGCGTCGGCGCGGGCCGTCGCCTCAGGGAGTACGAATCACCAGGGAGGCGGCGGAGGCTGCCGCCTCTGGCGAGAGGCTCCCTTCGAGGACTGCCAGGGCAGCCTCCCGGAAGGGCGGGCCAAAGGTGGCCAGGAACTCCATCGAAGGCTGGGGTAGGGCAGAGGTCACCAGTTGACTTGCCAGGGCGACGGCTTCGCCTGGAGGCCACAGGCTGAGAGCCGAGGTCGTTGTAGGGAGGAAGCCGAGGGCATAGGTCCACGGGCCAAGGAACTCGGGCTCGGTCAACCAGCTGAGGAGTTCGGCCGCGACTTCCTGGCGCTCAGGGTCGGAAGTGACCAAGGCCCATGACCAGGTATTCACAAAGCAAACGCCAGCGCCATCGCGGGTGGGGAGTGGGATAGCCGATAGAGTCGCCCGGTTGGGCTCGGTCAGGAAAGTGCTGAAGGCGGCCAATGCCGCCCTGGCCCTCCCCGCGAGGAGCACGCGCCACGTCTCCGCGGCACTGGCGTACTGTCGGGCCGACAGGGGGATGACGGTCGCCTCGCGCGCCGAGGCATAGAAGCTCAAGACCTCGCCCAGAAGGCTGATGTCCAGTGTCGGTTGGCCGGCGGCATCCAGAAGCGGCCCACCCAGGGCGAGGTACTGGGCCAGGGTGAAGGAGGCGTTGGGGTCTGCGGCAGGGAAGAGGAAGGGAGAGGGACCGGCCAAGACGTCCGCCCAGGCGAGGGGAGGGACGGGGTATCCGGCCGTCTGGTAGGCGAAGACCTCTGCGTCGGCGGCGAATGGCAACCCGAAGAAGGATCCGCCGACGGTGGACGAGGAGCGGGCGTATCCGTACCACCCCTGCTCGCCGGGTTCCTCCACGAGCCCGGCCAGAGGAATAATCAACCCCTTGAGTGTGGCGGCGGTCAGGGAGAGGGCGTCGAGCGCGATGACGTCTGGCAGGGAGGCCGGCGCAGCCTCCGTCGCCGCGGTCAGGCTTTCCAGCAGTCCGGCCGGGCCGGATGAGTCCTTCACGCGATACTCGATCGACACCCCGGGGTGCTCCTGCTGGAATGCCTGCAGCCGTTCTGCCAGCAAGGCGCCTGCCGTGGTTTCCGGGGCAGGCTCGATGCCCGGAGGCAGCCAGATCAGGATACGAAGAGCGGCACTGGCCGTTCCCGTGGGCGCTCCGTCAAGGGGAAAGCCGGAGGCCGTCGGCCGGAGGCTGGTGGGAGAGGCCCCAGGCGTGGGCACCGCGCCGCAAGCGGCGAGGACGAGGCTGCCGATTGCCAGGAGATGGATCAGCGAAGCGCGCATGCTGTCCGGGATTATACCCCGCGGTGAACACCGGAGGGAGTGGAGGGGCGCGGTTCAGCGGCAGCGATCAAGGGGCTTGGGCATTCGGCTTTCCCAGCAGCGCGAGTCAGCTGTGCTAGAATCACCTCACATGGCTGTCTCGGAATCCGTTCGGGCGATCCTTGAGGGCTTGCCGGCTAAGCCTGGCTGCTACCTGATGAAGGATGCAGTCAGGCAGGTGATCTATGTCGGCAAAGCCATCAACCTGCGCAGCCGGGTGCGCTCCTACTTCCACGACTCGGCGGGGGTAAGGGGAAGGACGGCCGAACTTGTCGGCCAGGTCGCCGACATCGAATGGATCGTGGTGGGGTCGGAGCTCGAGGCCCTGATCCTCGAGATGACCCTGATCAAGCGCTATCGGCCCAGATACAACGTCCGCCTCAAGGACGACAAGCGCTACCCCTTCATCAAGATCCACTGGGCCGATCCGTTCCCGAAGGTCACGGTCACACGGCGGACAGCGGATGATGGGAGCCGCTACTTCGGGCCTTACACCAGTGTATGGGCAGTCCACCAAACCCTCGACGTCCTGCGCAAGATCTTCCCCTATCTGTCCTGTGATCGTGTGATCACGGGTAAGGATCCACGCGCCTGCCTCTACTGCGACATCCGTCTATGCCTGGCTCCTTGCATCGGCGCGATCGACCAGGACGGCTATCGGGCGATGATTGGCGATCTCTGCCGTTTTCTCGAGGGACGATCAGTGCATGTCGTCGAGCGGCTTCAGGCCGAGATGGCGCGGGCTTCGGAGGGGCTGCAGTATGAGAGGGCGGCCACCCTACGCGACCAGCTGCTGGCCATCGAGCGGGTGGTGGAGCAGCAGAAGGTCGTCCTGCAAGACAGGGTGGACTCGGATGTGATCGCTTTCGCCCGGGACAAGGACGGCGCCTGCGTGCAGGTGTTCTTCATTCGCGAGGGCAAGCTGATCGGCCGCGAGTACTTCATCCTGGACGGGACGACGGAAGCCGATGACCGGGAGGTCGTCGAGGCATTCATCCAGCAGTACTATTCGGAAGCAGCGTATGTGCCCGACCGGATCCTAATGCCGACGGAGATCGAAGAGGCCCGGATCATCGAGGAGTGGCTCAATCAGCGCCGGGGCAGCGGCAAGGTTGTGCTGCAGGTTCCCCGACGTGGTCCAAGGAAGCAGCTTGTCGAGATGGCGGCGGAGAACGCAGCGGAGACGCTGACGGCGCTCCGGGCGCAGTGGGAGGCCGATCGCAGCAAGCACGTTGCCGCCCTTGCCGAGCTAGAGAATCAAATGGGTCTATCCGGCCCTCCCAATCGGATCGAGTGCTACGACATCTCGACCACGCAAGGGACGGCGGCGGCGGGCAGCATGGTTGTGTTTGAGCAGGGCGTGCCCAACCGTCGGTTCTACCGCAAGTTCACCATCAAGGCCGTCGAGGGGCAGGATGACTTCGCCAGCATGGAAGAGGTGCTCCAGCGAAGGTTCCGGCGATGGCAGGCGGCGCTTGAACAGGCCGAGCGCCCGGGCGGCAAGTTCGATGCCGCCTTCGGGCGTCTCCCGGACCTATTGATCGTAGATGGCGGCAAGGGTCAACTAGGGCGGGCGATCCAAGTGCTGCGAGGCTTCGGACTGGAGGGGAAGATCCCCGTGGCCGGTCTGGCCAAGGGCCACGAGGAGATCTTCCTGCCGGATAGGCCGGACGCCGTGATTCTGCCTCGCCGCTCCGATGGCCTGCATCTCCTCCAGCGAATCCGCGACGAAGCCCATCGATTCGCCCTGGAACAGCATCGGACGCAGCGGAGCCAGCAGGGCCTGGCCTCGCAACTCGATTCGATCCCAGGGATTGGTCCGGTTCGGCGGAAGGCGCTGATCCGGTCCTTCGGTGACGTGGCCGCCATCCGACAGGCTTCGGTGGAGGCGCTGATGGCCGTACCAGGGATCAGCCGCCAACTGGCGGAGAAGGTGAAGAGTGAGCTGTAGGAGGCGCAAATGACGGTCATCTGGATCGTTGACGACGATGATGAGATGACCAATGCGATCCGGTTGATGCTGCGCATGCTCAACTACACGGTGGAGACCTTCCGGAACGCTCGAGGCGCTGTCGGCCGGCTGCAGGCGGGCAAACGACCCGACGTGATGGTGCTTGACATCAACATGCCCGAGGTCAGTGGGATCGACCTGTTGGAGTTCATGCGAAGGCAGGAGGTGCTGAAGGGGATCCCGGTCGTCATGCTCTCATCGGAGACAACCGACGTTCAGGTAGATCAGGCCATAGGCCTGGGGGCGGATGCGTTCGTATTCAAGCCGGTTACGGTTGAAGAGATGGAAGCGGCGATTCTCGAGGCGCTGA
>CAZEMA010000014.1:0-16143 GCA_964513155.1 uncultured Anaerolineaceae bacterium | reverse complement strand
GTCACCTCCCAAGCCCCCGTCCAAGATGAACGCATCTTGGCTGCCCTGTCGCACGTCTCCACGATCCTGCCGATGTGGGGCCTCATTGCCGCCATCGTCATCTGGGCAAGCCAGAAGGACAAGTCGGAGTACGTTCGCTTCCAGTCGCTCCAGGCTATCGTCTACCAACTCCTGATCGTCCTTGGCTGGTTCCTGGGGATGGGCTGCTACATGCTTTCGGCACTGGCGATGATCATCGTCGCGCCCGCGACGGAGGCGCAGATCGAGCGTTTCGCCGAAGGGCCGGGCCCTGTCTTCTACCTCTCGGTCGCGCTCCCCTTCCTGGTTCTCTCCGGGGTCCTGTTGGGATGGCTGGTCGCGCTCGCATATGCAGTTGCCGGCGCGGTGATGACGCTCCGGGGGAAGGACTTCCGCTACCTCATCCTCGGGCCCAGTTTGCGGCGCTACCTGGAGAAGACATAGGCGCCTGCTGGTGACGCCAAGCCTGAAGGAGATGAATCGTCACAGGTGGAGGTGTGGGCGCAGCCTACACCTCCACCTGTGACGGCTTCTTTCCTCGCGGCGCAAGGGGTGGGGATCGAGGGCGACCGCCGCCATTACTCGCGGTGCCGCGGCCGCGGACGTATATGTCGAGAACTCGCTAGAGGGGATTGATAAGCGAACTTACGAGACGCGACACTAGGGGGACTCGTCTCGTGGGGCAGGGGGCTGGATGAGAAGGCCGATCTTTGCGGCGGCCGCACACAAGCGCCCCCAATCCTTGTCGAGGATCGCCACCGTCGTTGGGCCGAGGCTTTCGCCCAGGTAGCGGGCGGTCGCCGGATTGGCTTTGAGCTCCCGGAAAACGGCTGCGCTCTCCAGCCGAAGCACCAAAGGGCGCTCCATCCACGCCTCGCGCCCGCGCCTGGCCCAGCGCGCCAGGCCACGATGCAAGGGCTCGGGAAGACTCCGGCCGGTGGCCGCTTCCAGGACGGCAACCATGTGGGTCTGCTTCAGTCCCTGGCCAGCCGCGGCTTGGAGGGAGGCGGGGGTTAACCGGAAGGCGTACCCCTGTGTCCCGCGTCCCTCCCAGGCACAGAACCGTGCAACCTGGTAGCGCAAGGAGCGGGAGGCGTCGTGGGGGATAACCAGGCCGCCGTCGGCCCGCAAGGCTGCCTTGGTGGGCTGTCCTTCCTCTACCAGGGGGACATGCGGATCCTGCAGACTCGCGGCAAGAGGGGTCTGCCGAAAGGCTGTCGGCGGGGTCTCGGGACCGGGCCCGCCGAGGTCGAGGACTCCCAGCCAGTGCAGCGGCCCGGCGATCAGGAAGCGAAGTAGGGCGCCGTCGACCATCTCCCAGTGCTCGAAGCCCCGAAGGAACGCGCCGCTCTTGGCCTCCTGCACATACCAGGAGTCGAAATCGCCGGCAGGACGTTGGAAGCCGGGTTGGCTGTCGTGGACTGCGGCGACGAAGGCCTCCAGGTCCCACCAGTCCCCCGCGGGGATGTGGCGCAGCAGGTCCAAGAGCGCCTGCCGGGCAGGGATCGGATCGTTGGGCCAGGACGGTCCGGCAATCTGGAGATGGGGAAGGTGAGCCAGGTCATTCCAGGAACTGGAACGCAGCCAGGCGTTCAAAAGAGCTCGATTGGCCTCGGGGCGGGGAGCGTCGAGGAAATGGCGAATCGCATCGGGCGAGGGGCGGAAGGGTGGGCCGCTGAGAACCCCCTCCTGCAGAAGGAGAGTCAGCAGTAGACCCGCGGTCTCGGGCCTTTCGAGGAATGGGGCAAGCGAGGCCATGCGGGCGGGCGCGGGTGGCAGGGTGCTCGAACTCCGGCGGCGCAGGGCAGCCAACAGCGTCGTGGCGTCGTCGGGGGCAGCGGTGGAGGCGGGGACGATCCAGGCTGGCGGAGCGGCGGAGCGACCGAGAGGCGCGGCCGGAGTTGGCGCAGGCGCCGGGAGCAGCGGGCTGAGGTCAGAGGGGACGAAGGCGAACTCCTGCGGGCCGGTGGGGGTCTCAGCGAAAGCGCGGGCGATCAGGCCACGATACCAGAGGGCCTCGAGTGGCGATGCCGGGTCTCGCCAGGGCTTCTCGCGATCGCGCTTGCCGGGGCCCATCTCTCGCAGGGGACCGAACTGGCGGAGAAGATCAGCCAGGGCAAAGCGCCCCCCGCTGCGGAGCAGGAAGTCCAGGGTCTGCCGAGCCGATGGCGGCAGGCTCTCGGCCTGCTCCAACGCGGCGGCGGGGTCAAGCATGGCCTGGGCTAGCGCCTGGGCGGCCTCCAGGGCCGGGCCCGAGGGCAGGTCGATCCCCCAGAGCTCGGCGACGATCCGCAGATGCCCCAGGTCGTGATCCTGGAGTGTTCGCAGCAAGGCCTGCATGTTTCTCCGCGGCTCCGGCCGGCAGCCGGTGAGGCCCCTTGCGCCTTGAGTCAGACGATGACCTGCAGCGCCTTGGGGAGAACCCTGGCCTTCAGAGCGACCACGTCGGAGTCGAACCCGGCGAACATCTCGCCGTCGATTTGGACGGGCATCGGTCGATCCGACTGGAGCTCGAGGTCATGGAAGGTGCCCAGACGGACCGACGAGAATCGCCCGTGGGTGCCCTTCATCACCTCGGGGATCAGGCGTAACATTGCTGGCCGTGAAACCTTGCGGATCATGGCGTAGTTGAGCAGGCCATCGTCAGGTCGGGCCTCGGGGGCGACGGCGAAACCGCCGCCCTCGCGCCGGCCATTGCAGAACGTCAGCAGGAGAGCTTCCTCTTCCGTCTGCTGCCCGTCGATGGTCAGGCTCATGCGAGGAGCGTCGTGGTTGAGGATGATGGTCTGGATCACGGCCCACAGGTACATGCTGAACCCCTGCAGGTGGGTACTCTGGTAGGAGTGGAAGGTGACGTTGGCATCGAAGCCGATGCCGAGGACGTTGCCGAAGTACTGAGTGCGGCCCGAGCCATCAGTGACCTGCCCCAGGTCGATCCCGCGCCGGGTGCCCGTGAACACCCGGTGCATGGTAGTAGAGATGTCAGGGGAGATCCCCACGGCGGAACTGAAGTCGTTGCCGGACCCGATCGGGACCGAGGCCAGGGCAGGCCTGCGCTCCGGCGGCAGACCCATCAGACCGTCGAGGACCTCGCTTACCGTGCCGTCGCCCCCGATGGCCGCGACGACGTCATAGCCTTGCTCGGCGGCCTGGCGGGCAAGCTCGGTGGCATGGGATGGGTACTCCGTGGGTGTCCATTCGGCTTCTGGATACTGGGCGACGAGGGTGCGCAGCGTTGAGGCCGTTTCCCGGGCACGGCCGCGCTGTGCGTAAGCGTTGAAGATCAATCGGACACGATGTGTCATCGTTAATCTACGCTCCGGTCTCTCGGCGGCCGGCGCCGGAGCCTCCCCCGGACTGTCTTCGCCTTCAGGCACAGGCTTCGGGGACAAGGAGCCTGCGGGACTCGAGGCATCCGCCCTCTCGTCATTACGATCCGCGTGCCCAAGGTGGTCCGAATGGCGGCCAGCAGAATCGTAGTCTCTCGGGGCCGCTAACGGCCGACCGGCACCTGTTGTAGTACCTTTTTTAAGTGTACCGTTCCTTGACCTAACCGATGGGGTAGGCTACATTGGTAGATACCAGAGCCCCAGGCCACCGTAGGATTGCAAGCCCCGCGTCGACCGCGGCTCTCTCCCGCCAAATTGCCCATTCCGCTCCCCCCAGAGCGGAGGTTTGGGATGCGAAAGCGCCAACCCGGCAGGGGAGATGCCCTTCCACCATGCGGTCTTATGACGTGGTGGGCCTTCCGGCGAGAGCGGCAGTGCCGGCCATTCTACGGATGACAGGGGGCTCTCCTCTTTCCCCAAAGAGCTTGAGTGCAGCTTCCCTGTGTGTCTCCGACCGGCCACGGCTGATAGCCAGCGGTGCGAGCCGGGTTGGCGTCGGCCAGCCGCGGGCTACTGCCAGCTACCCCCCAGCCTGCTGCAAGTCCGCATGGGTTATGGGTCTGGTGTAGATCACCAGGTCGTCGCCCGCCCTGTAATAGCTCGGGACCGAGGCAACCCGCTGGTAGCCTAGATGCTCGTAGAAGGCGCGGGTGGGCGCGTAGGCAGGGGTCCCGGACGTCTCCACGATGATCAAGCGCCCCTTCGATCGGGCGATCTCGGCCTCTGCCCGGTGCATCAGTGCCGTCCCGATCCCCTTCCCGGCAGACCCACGGTCCACACAAATCCAATACAAGTCGTAGGTGCCGTCTGTCAGGGCGGTAGGGCCATAGCAGGCAAAGCCGACGACCCGGCCCTCGGCCTCCGCCGTCAGGAAGTAGTACCCACCATGATCGGCCTTCCCCAGGTAGTCGGTAAGAAGCTCATCGACGCATGCCGCCTCCTGCGTGTTGAACAGAGGCTCGGAGGCGGCCATGCGTAGAATGGCGTCTACGTCCTGGGCAGTGGTGGTTCGGATCGTGGTCATGGCTGGGCAGTGATTGCCAACTCCAAAATGCGCAGGATCATGTCTTCATAGGTATAGCCGGCGGTTCTGGCGGATCGGAAGAAGCCGGCGTTGCGGGCCAGGTCAGGGTTGACGTTGATCTCCAGGACGTAGGGGACGCCGCCGCCAAGCCGCATGTCGACGCGAGCGTAACCCCGGACGGACAAAGCCTTGTAGGCACGGAGGGCGGTAGAACGCACCCGGTCCTCGTCCTCGGCCGAGAGGGGGGCAGGGCAGACTCCGGGTGTCCCCCTGTATTCGACCGACTGGGGGATCCACTTGCTGTCGAAGGTGACGATCTGCTGGAGCGGGTCCTGCGTCCAGGCGAAAAGGACTTCGGAGATGGGCAGGACAATGGGCTCTCGGTTACCCCACAGCGCGACGTTGAGTTCGCGCCCGATGATGAACTGCTCGACCAACACCGGCTGGCGATAGGTCTCCAGGCAGTAGTCAATCCTGGCTGCCAGGGAGTCCGAGGTGCGGACCAGCGAATCCTGTGTTACGCCGAAGCTCCCGCCCTCGCCCACCGGCTTGACGATGGCGGGCAGGGGCACGGTGAACTCTTGCTGGCCCTTGCGGCGGAAGACCTGGTAGCTGGGCGTCGCCAAGCCGGCCGCGGCAACGAGCCTTTTCGTCATTGGCTTGTTGGCGGTGCGCTCCAGGCAGCGGGAGGAGCCGCCGGTGTGAGCGAAGCCCCTCGCCCGCAAGAAGCGGGGAGCCTCCGGCTCGGTGAAGGCCCGGCCCGCCAGGCTTTCAACCAGGTTGAAGACCACGTGCGCCCGGGGGTCGAACTGTCGAAGAGCGGCCTCGAGGTCGTCCCACACGGGCACCCGGTACACCGCCTTGACCCGACCCTCGAGGGCCTGGACGATCTCTTTGGCGACAAGCTCCGTCTCCTCGTCGGCGATCCGGTCTTCGGGGCGCCCGCGCTCCAGGCCGAGGGCCTGGCTGTGCAATACGACCACCTGGAGGTCACTCACGCTGGAGAAGCGGCGAGCGGCTGGCCGATGTCCACGGCGTGCCGGCGGCTGCGGAGGCACATGGGCCGAGGCACGTCGTCGGGCATCCGCCTTGAGCTGGCGCTGCGCCCGCCATGGAGGCTCTTCGGAATCTTCTTTCCTCTCAGGGGGAACTGGCTTGATGGCGGGGGCTTCGGGGGATCGTTTGGCGCGCTTCTTCATCGTCAGGGATTGGGCTCCCCGAACTGACGGGAGCGGCACGAGATCTCCTCTTCAGTTCTTCGAGAGCAAACCTTGTGCAGTGTATCATCCGGGCAGGGGTGGGTCAAGCGTTCGGTCCGGGGATTGAACTGGCGTGGCTGTGGGAGCTGGGTTCCGTGCTGGCCATGCCCCCGGGCCTTGGAGCGTCGAAGGTCGCCCAGCGGGCTGCGGCCAGCCCGTCGGGGCCGTCCTGTGCTTCGGGGGGTCATCGGGGCAGGAGGGGATCAGGCTGTCGGCCGGGCATCCTTGGTGGTTTCGGGGCCGGCCTTGGGCACCGCCAGCTTGGTCCATGCGGGGATGATCGTCAGCGCGCCCAGCAACACCGTCGCCAAGAAGGGGACTTGCGGGCCAAAGTGGGCCCAGAGTAGGCCGCCAATCCATGGTGAGGGCAGCGAAATCAGCCCCCAGCTTGTCGTCAACAATCCATAACAGATTCCGCGCAGGCGTTGGGGGGCGCCCTTTGAGATCAGGGACTGGATGGCCGGATCCATCAGGGCGACCCCGATCGCCAGAAGCGACCAGGAGAAGGCGAATCCCCAGAAGTGCGACACGAGGATGAAGACCAGCCTGGAGGCCAGGACTGCGGCCAAGCCACAAACCAGGGCAAAGCGCTCGCTGATCTTGTCGCAGAGCCAGCCGGCGGGGTAGCTGGAGGCCACCAGCACGACGCCGAAGATCCCGTCCAGAAACCCGATGTCCTGGACGGTCAGCCCCCAGATGTCTTTGAGGTAGACGGGCATGAGCTCGAAGGACATCCGGAAGGCAACATCCCGGACGCCGTCGGTAATCAGAAGCCAGGTGATCACCCCGCCAGAGAGGAGCAAGGCGCCCATCTCGAGGAGCGAGGCGCGGAGCGAGCGAAGGCTCGGTATGGCTGAGGCGGGTTCAGCCGCCGGCGGGTTGGTCCGGGCGATGAGGAGGATGACCTCCCCGGCTACAGCGTAGGCCAAGCCGGTGACGAAGAAGAGCCGCTCGAAGCCGTAGTTTTGGGCCAGGAAGCCACCCAGTGGCGGGCCGAAGATCCAGGTAATGTTGGTGATGGTTTCGGCGGAGCCAAAGATGCGGCCCCGGTTCTCCGGCAGGGTTTGGTCTGCAAGGAAGGCCCGGTAGGAGGGCCGGATCAGGGCGAAGGCGACGGCCAGGAAGGCTGGGGCCAGGATGGCCCCTTGCCACGAGCTGGCCATAGCGAAGATGATATACGCAATGACTCCGGCGACGCTCCCGATCGCGATGGCCCTCAGCCGGCCCAGAGAGTCCGAGAGCCACCCACCCAGGATGAGCAGCACCAGGGGGATGATCGCCGAGAGAGTGAAGAACAGGCCGACCTGGGTTACGTCCGCTCCCAGCGCCCTCAGGTACACAGGGATCTGTACGGAGGTCATGGCGCGCGTGGCTTCGGTGAGGGCCATTGCTAGCAGAAAGAAGGCCAGCCGCCTGGAGAGGAAGGGAGAGGAGAAGCGGGCTCGAGACGGGTTGTCCAGTGCAGCCACCTGAGTGGGACGATCGAGCGGAGAGCCGCGAGACAAAGCCTGCGACAGCTTGCGTCGGTTGCTTTAGGATGACTCGACTGAGGGAATAGGCCGACGCCCGTTCGTCGCAACCGGCGGCTCGCGCTTGCCGTGGTCGCTGATCGGCTTGCCCTGCGGCCGGCTGCTATTGTGCCACTTTCCAGCCGTTCCTGCAAGCAGGAGTCTGCAGCTGATGGGCAGGGGGGTGCCCATCTGCCCTACCCTTTTCCATATGACAAGAACCCCGCGGGCGCATACAATACGGGGCCTCACGCCAAGGCGGATGGGAACGAGAGGGCTGCAGTGTCTGACCCAGGGCTCCTGCGGCTTCCGAGCGGCTTCCTGTAGGGGTTCGACGACGCCGCCTCCCGTTTCACCGACTGCGGAACTCGACGACGCATCGTGGTGATGGCGGCCGATGGCTTGCCCGTGTCATTCACCACAACATCCCGGAGCCTGATGCGTAGACCGCTAGCCTGCTCCCCAGTATGGCACCCCTCGGTTGGGCGTATTCCGCCCCTGGCCTGGCTCTTTCGGGTGGCCACTGCTCTTGGTGCGCGCAGAGGCAGCTTCGCTCTTTGAGGGGGGGTGTGGCTCTGGGGGTAGACTCAGTCGGGCGCTCGCAGGTGCGCGATAACGAGACGAGCAGGAGAGTCACCCATGTCTCTTCCTACACTCCTACCGGTTCCCCGTTCCCTCAGCCCGACGGAAGGCAGCTGGGCCGTCCCCGACAAGAAGCTCATCCTGTTGGACGGGCCTCAACCCCAGGCCTTGCGATTGGCGGCAGACAGGCTCAAGGCCGCCTTGCGGAAGCATGGTGGAGAGGAATGGGAACTGTCGGCGAGTTCCGCTGTTCCAGCAGCGGAAGTCGGCATTGCCTTGCGAATCGTCCCCGAGTTTGTGCCCCACGCCGGTGGGTATCGGCTGAGCATTGGACCCGGCGGGGTCGAGATCCGCGCCCGCGAGGCGGCCGGGGCCTACTACGGCGTGTGTACGCTGGTCCAGTTGCTGACACAGTCCGATGGTGACCTTCCCTGCCTGGAGATCTCCGACTGGCCCGACTACCCGGTCCGGGGGGTGATGCTTGACATCAGCCGGGACAAGGTGCCAACGATGGACACGCTCTGCGGCTTGGTAGATCGACTCTCAACCTGGAAAGTCAACCAGTTCCAGCTCTACACCGAGCACACCTTTGCTTATCGCAACCACCCGGAGGTATGGGCAGAGGCCTCCCCGCTCACCGGCGAGGAAATCCTGGCGCTGGACAGCTTCTGCCGCGAGCGCTTTGTCGAACTGGTGCCCAACCAGAACTCCTTCGGGCACATGCAGCGTTGGCTTATCCACCCTCGCTACGCGCCTCTGGCGGAAGTGAGCGGAGACTTCGAGACGCCCTGGGGAGTCGAACGGGGGCCGTTTAGCCTCTGCCCCGAAGACGCGGGTAGCCTGGCGCTCGTTGAAAGCCTGTATGATGAGCTCCTGCCCCACTTCACCAGCCGCCTGTTCAACATCGGTTGCGACGAGACCTTTGACCTCGGCCAGGGGCGCAGCAGGCAGGCCTGCCAGGAACGGGGGATTGGCCGGGTGTATCTCGACTTCTTGCTCAAGCTCCATCGGAGCGTGCAGCGGCGCGGGCGCAGGATCCAGTTCTGGGGGGACATCATCGTTCAACATCCGGAACTGGTCCGGGAGCTACCGACGGACGCGATTGCCCTTGAATGGGGCTACGAGGCGGAACATCCCTTTGACGAACGGGGTCTGCAGTACGCCTCCGCCGGCATCCCATTCTACGTTTGCCCGGGCACATCCTCCTGGTGCAGCGTGGCCGGCCGTACGGACAACGCTCTGGCAAACATCCGCAGTGCGGCCGAGAACGGCAGGAAGCACGGGGCGTGCGGCTACCTGAACACAGATTGGGGAGACCATGGGCACTGGCAGGTCCTGCCGGTGAGCTACCTGGGGCTGGCGGCCGGCGCGGCCTACTCGTGGCATCTGGAGTCGAATCGCGATCTCGACATCCGCCGGGCGGTCAGCCTGTTCGCCTTTGAAGACGCCAGTGGGGAGATGGGGAACCTGGCCTACGACCTGGGGAACGTCTACCGGGCGGTGGGTTTCGAGCCCCCCAATGCCTCGGCGCTCTTCTGGATCCTGCAGTGGCGGCTGCCCGCGCTCCAGGCCTTCACCAGCGAAGGGCCCGGCTCGTTTCCCCGGTCTCTGGAAGCGATCGAGACGGCCATGGACGGACTCGAACGGGAACAGATGAGCCATCGGGAAGCGACGCTCATCCGGGAGGAGTTCCGCCAGACGGCCCACCTGCTACGCCACGCCTGCCGGCGGGCCTTACTGGTGCTGGAGCAGGACGCCGCCAAGGCGAAGCAGCTTGCCCGTGAGCTGGCCGATGACCTGGACGAGATTGTGCCCGAGTACAAGCGAATCTGGCTGGCCCGCAACCGTCCGGGTGGTTTGGTCGACAGCGTCGCCCGGCTGGAGGCCATGGCCGAAGACTACGCTGCGGCCTTTGAATGACCCGTGCCGTCCGTCGTGGCGCACGGTCGAAGACACAATGGCTGCGGTCTGGGTAGGTACGCCAAGTGACCGTCTGGGCCCGCGCTCCCCTGCCCGCCAGCGCGCGGGACTCCCTGTCGCAGGCCGCCTGCTCGATGTTACAATCCTCCCCGATGGACCTGTTTGACCACGCGCTCAAGCAGAGGCTGCGGCGCGAAGCACCGTTGGCTGCCCGGATGCGCCCGCGTACGCTGGACGAATTCTTCGGGCAGCAGGACATCATCGGTCCTGGCCGGCTGTTGCGCCGCGCCATCGAGGCCGACCGCCTATTCTCGTCGATCATCCTGTGGGGGCCGCCAGGCACCGGCAAGACAAGCCTGGCGATGATCATCGCCAATACCACCCGTTCGGATTTCCAGACCATCTCGGCCGTATTGGCGGGCAAGGCGGAGCTCCGAGTGGTGATCGAGACCGCCCGCGAGCGGCGCAAGCTTAACAACACACGCACCATCCTCTTTGTAGACGAGGTCCATCGT
Source organism: uncultured Anaerolineaceae bacterium (assembly GCA_964513155.1). Classification (GTDB taxonomy): domain Bacteria; phylum Chloroflexota; class Anaerolineae; order Anaerolineales; family E44-bin32; genus DATEAV01. The sequence goes on along the minus strand of CAZEMA010000014.1, from coordinate 5,928 downwards.
TGGAACAAGGCCCAGCAGGATGCTCTCCTGCCCCATGTCGAGGACGGGACGATCACGCTGATCGGCGCCACCACGGAGAACCCCTACTTCGAGGTGATCGGCGCGCTCGTCTCTCGCTCGCGCATCTTCCAGCTCCGTCCCCTCTCTGACGACGACGTGCGTCGGGTTATCGCGGCCACGCTGTCGGACAAGGAGCGAGGCTTTGGCGCTCGCAGGGTGAACCTGGCGCCGGACGCTCTCGACCACCTGGTCAACGTCGCTGGCGGCGACGCTCGGAACGCCCTCAACGCCTTGGAGCTGGCCGTTGAGACCACGCCGACGGGAGCCGATGGCGTGGTCCTGATCACACTGGAAGTGGCTCAGGAGTCGATCCAGCGTCGGGCCGTCCTGTACGACAAGGACGGCGACGTGCACTACGACACCATCTCCGCTTTCATCAAGTCGGTGCGCGGCTCGGACCCCGACGCGGCCCTGTACTGGTTGGCGAAGATGCTGTACGCCGGTGAAGACCCCCGGTTCATCCTGCGGCGTCTCCTGATCCTCGCGGGCGAAGACATCGGCCTGGCGGATCCGTTGGGCCTGGTCGTCGCCAGCGCGGCTGCCCAGGCCTTCGACTACGTCGGCCTGCCCGAGGGTGTCTATCCCATCGTCGAGGCGACGCTGTATCTGGCCACCGCCCCGAAGTCGAACACGGCCACATCGTACTTCAAGGCCTACAAGCTGCTGGAAGAGCAGGGCATTGTCGAAGTGCCCAAGCACTTGCAGGACGCCAACCGGGATGCGGCCGCGCTGGGGCATGGCCGGGGCTATGTCTACCCTCATGAGCTCCCGGGTCACCATGTCGGCCAGCAATACCTGCCGAAGGAGTTGCTGGGCACCTACTTCTACCGGCCCTCGGACCAAGGATACGAGGGGCAAGTCCAGGAGCGGTTGGAGCGATGGCGCGAGGCCCAGCGGCGTGCGCTGGAGATCACGGAGACTCAGGAAGTGCCGGAGCTGAGCGAGAGCCAGGTGATCGAGCTGCGGCGCCGCCAGACGCCGCGCAGCAGTGGGCGCGATTGACTCCCGGATGGAAGGCATGACGCTTCTGTATCTCATCCGCCATGGCGAGACCGACTTCATCGGCAAACGCCTGGCGGGTTGGCTTCCAGGAGTCCACCTCAATCCGCGCGGCCGGGCTCAGGCCGAAGCGCTGGCTCAGCTGCTCTCGGGCATTCGTTTCGCCGCGCTCTATGCCAGTCCGCTTGAGCGGAGCATGGAGACGGCAGAGCCTTTGAGCCGGATGCTGGGACTGGCTGTCGAGCCGCGACCAAGCCTGGGCGAAGTACGACCGGGCCGCTGGCAAGGCCAGCCGCTGCGGTCGTTGCGCCGGCGCAAGTTGTGGTCGGTCGTGCAGAACGCGCCCTCGCTAGCGCGCTTCCCGGAGGGTGAGTCCTTCGTCGAAACCCAGGCCCGGGTAGTCGGGGAGTTGGAGGAGCTGCGGGCGACGCATCGCAAGAAGACTATCGCCTGCGTCTCACATGCCGATGTCATCAAGCTGGCGATCGCCCACTACCTCGGCCTGCCACTGGATATGTTCCATCGGCTGTCGGTCGCCCCGGCCTCGATCAGCATACTCAGTGTTGTGGATGGCTATGCTAGGCTGGTGCGCCTGAATGACACCCGGGCGACCGAGCAGGCGCCCCACGAGTGAAGCCTGCGAGGCAAGGAGTCCCGGCTGGTGGGTCGTCCGCAATAGGCAGGAACTCATCCGGAGGCTGACATGTCGCCGGTCCGCTTTGATCTCAACCCGGTGTCCCGGATCACCATCGGAGCAATCGGCGCGCCGGGCAAGCGTGTGTTCTACCTGCAGGCCCGGAAGGAAACCCAGCTGGCCACCGTGGTGATTGAGAAGCAGCAAGTGCAGGTCCTGGCCGTCGGCGTCGAGCAATTCCTGGCGGACCTGCAGCAACGTTACCCCAATCTCCCCGAGGCTTCGGCCGAGTACGCACCGGCCGACATGGAGCTTGAGGAACCGATCGAGCCGGCCTTCCATGTCGGACATATCGGGCTGGGGTACGATGAGGCGACGGATCGATTGGTGCTCGTGGTGCGCGAGCTCCAGGAAGAGAGTGATGACCCGGAGCAGGCCTCCCTCGCACGATTCTGGGCAACGCGTTCGCAAGTTCGCGGGCTCTGTCGCTGGGGCGTGGAAGTGGCCGGGCAGGGGCGGCCAATCTGCGGGAACTGTGGAGAGCCCATCGACCCCGAAGGCCACTTCTGCCCGAAACGCAATGGACACAAGCATTGATCCAGCCCGAGAGGCCCCCGATCGGGTGATGGAAGGACTGCGTTTGAACGCCTGGATTGCCGTGGCCGTGATGTCATCCATCTCCCCGCGCTGAGATCCCCTTTCGTCGTGGACCGCCCCGCCTCGAGCATCCCCCTCCTGCACACGCTCGCCCAGGCGCCGATGCGCCTGGAGGGCCAGTTCGTCTGGGGGTCGAACTACACCTTCCTGGCCCGGCTCGATGGGGAGGCAGGCCAGATCCTGGCGGTCTACAAGCCCTCGCGGGGCGAGCAGCCGTTGTGGGACTTTCCGGCCGGGACGCTGGCGGCGCGGGAGGTTGCGGCCTATCTCACGAGCCAAGCCCTTGGGTGGGACCTGGTTCCACCGACCGTCTGGCGGTTGGATGCCCCTGCCGGCCCAGGGTCCGTCCAGCTCTACGTCGAGGCAGATCCGGATCGGCATTACTTCACGTTCAGCGGCGACGAGAAGGCGCGGTTGGGGCCAGTGGTCATCTTCGATGCCCTGATCAACAACGCCGACCGCAAGGCTGGGCATGTGCTTCTTGGCGCAGACGACCACCTCTGGCTGATCGACCACGGCGTCAGTTTCCATGTTGAGGACAAGCTACGGACCGTCATCTGGGACTTCGCCGGTGAGGCGATACCGGAGGTGCTCCTGGTCGGACTGAGAGACTTGAGCGCTCGGCTGAAGGCCGACGAGCGCTTGCGGGCGGACTTCGCCGCGCTGCTGTCCGCTGAGGAAATCGCTGCCCTGGAGCGCCGGGCCGACCGCTTGTCCGCCTCCGGCCGTTTCCCCCTGCCCGGCCAGGAGCGCCCCTATCCCTGGCCGTTGGTCTGATGCCAGGGACTGCCAAGGGGCGCCAAGACCGGAGACAAAGACTCAGGGCGAACTCCGCCGCCGATTGACCCCCTCTCTTCAAAGAAGGCGAGAAAGGACGCACTGCCACCTGGCGCGCCGCCTGCAGGTCGGCCAGGAGTCGGCGCTCGGGGCGGTTGTATGAGGCGATCAGGAGACCCATCGGGCACGGTCGCCACCACGATCGACGGGGAGTGTCAGGGTGACAAGCCCGGATCCGTGGCTGGTGGAAGAACGACCCCCCACTCTTCCCTCACCAGAGCCGGAAGAGCCCTGGCCGCGCTCCGCTCCTCGGCCCACATCCTGAGATCGAGGTCCTTCGCCGCCTGGGTACAGAGCAGGCTCGGCTCAGCCGGGGTTCCCACGCGGGGTAGGTCGAGTCGGTCTGCGTCCCAGCATGTCTGGACGGTGACATCCGCTCGTATGAATCCCTCCGTATGCCCGGCGCAGGCCACGTAGAGCAGCTGGAATGCCTGGTCATTGAGGTCGAAGAAGGATCCTCGCAGCGACCGGGCAAGCTCGCCCCCGCGCCAGCCGTGGTCGGGGTCGATACCCTCGTTCGTCCGCCGGGCGTCGTGGAAGACGGCGAAGAGCTCGACGACCTGGAGATCGGCGCCCGTGACCGCTGCCAGTCGGCGCCCGTTCTCCAACACGCGGGCCCAATGGCCGACGCCATGGGTTCCCGCCGCAGGGAGTTCGTAATCGGCGAGGATCCGTTGAAGCAGCTCTGGTCCGATCATGCTGGACGTTTTCATCTCCCGGCGAGCGGTTCCCGGGGCTCCAAGCATCGGATGCGCCTCGACAGGACGCCGAGGAGAGGACTTCATCCTTCGCCAGGGGGCTCGTGGCGGAGCTGGAGACAGTAATGGTGGAACGTGTTGCTCACCCAGGCGTTGCCGATCCCGTAGGGGGAGAGGCGGATGTCGTCCTGGCACCAGATCTTCTCGTCCTTGAGCGTGTAGATCTCCCCCAGACGTTTCCCCAGGTCCCACGCCAGGGGATAGACGCGGCCTCCCTTCTTGACGTTCTTGACGATGACGGTCAGGTAGGCGCTCGGCCTGAGGACCTGCGTCAGCGCAGCATAGATGGCCACAAGGCGATCCAGGAATTGCTGGTAGTCGGAGACGTTGCCCAGATCGGCGGGGTTGTCAGAGTAGAACACGTCAAGGTCCGAGGCCTGGCGCCGTTCGCGCTGGGTCTCCGCGCCCCGGGCGCGGAGCATGTCCCAATAGGGCGGTGAGGTCAGGACGTAGTCGATCGGGGGCAGGCCAAAGCCAGCCAGCCCCGCGGCATCGCCTTGGATCACCTCGGCGCGCAAGCCCTCGGCTCTGGCTCCCAGGCCTTCCCGTTCTTCGGACACGACGCGGCGGGCGAGGTCCGCATAGCCGGGATTGAGCTCGATGCCCAGGCTGTTCCTGCCTGCGCGCAGGCAGGCGACCAGAGTGGATCCGGTGCCGACCATTGGGTCGAGAACGATCTGGCCGCGTTTGGTGAAGAACTCGACGAACTCCTGTGCCAGGGTCTCGGGAAACTTGGCGGGATGCCGCAAGACATCCTTGCGGCGTGAGGGCGGGTTGTGGACAAACCACGACTTCTGGAACTTGATCCACTCTTTCGGGGCGAGATCGTTGAGGCGATTGCGGAAGGGGCGCGGTTTGGGCATCGCAATCCTAACAGGCTGCTGAGGAGGGCCACTGCAGGGAAAGAAGCAGGCACATGTGCCGGTTCATGTCCTTCAGGGTTGGCATTCTCAGCATGCTCCTAAGGAATGGTGGTGGCCGTTGACGGTAGGGTGGGGGCCGGGGTAGGCGTTGGCAGCAGAGCGCGTGCAACCAGGTCGTCAAAAGAGATGGTCGTCTGGCCAGCTGCGCTGGAGTGCACGATCAGCCCCAGGCCGCCTGAGGCCAGGTTGCCGTCGCGCACGCTGAAGACTTCGAGACCGTTGACGTAGAAGCTGAAGCTGCTGCCAATGGCGCGGATGGCCGCGAGATTGTCGGCGGGCGCGCCGGGGATGACCGCTCCCGTGATGGTGACGGGCACGAGGGCGATGGATGTCTCCCCCATGATGCGGGTCACTCGGGCGCCGCCATCGCAGGTCAAGGTGAAACGGTAATGATCCCTGGCCGGGGTGACGCGGAACATGATGCCGAACTCGTCGCCCGGGCTGCACAGCTCGCTGCGGACGGCGACTTCGAGGTAGAAGTCCGTTAGATCTGGAGCGGGGCTGAGGGCATAGCGGAACGCGCCGGGCCGGCGCACGGCGATGACGAGGCGCCCGTTGAGCAGGCTCGTCCCGCCCAACTCGCCCTGGCCGAGATCCCAGCCGAGATTGCGGCTGAAGCTATCCAGGTAGAGAACCTCGCCCAACCCGGCGAGCACGTCAGGAGTTGGGCTCGGACTGGGGGGCGGAGTCAGGGTGACAGTTGGGAAGAGAGTCGGGAAGGCCATCGTCGCGGTCGTGGATGGCTCAGGGCTGGGAGTCGGGGTCGGGAGAGGCTGTAGCTGCAGACAGGCCGAGAGGGCGAGGCCGAGACTAAGGAGCAGCGCGCGGCGGATGGCTCGGGCGGATCTGCCCCTGCGGTCCACCCGAGGGCCCCGCTTCCTCTCCGGTTCATGCGCCGGGGGCCCGGCCCGCCCGGGCGCTCGACCCTGCGAATCCGCCTGTCCCTCGCCCCCCGTTTGGCCGATCGGTTCCTTCACAATCGATCCATGCATTGCGCACGCTGCAATGGCCTCGCCGCGCCCGCTAGCAGGGCGATCAGAAACCGCCTTGCCCGGAGAAG
>CAZEMA010000013.1:13237-35793 GCA_964513155.1 uncultured Anaerolineaceae bacterium | reverse complement strand
GACGTTCGTCAATGGACAGGTGAACATAAGGGCTCATACAACGCTATTGTCCTCACAGCGTTGCACTTAGAAATAGAACCCGGGTGGACAAGCCCTTGTGGGGGCCGCATGGTATAATCCGCGGCTAGGCCCGGGGCGGCCCGATTGAGAGGCCGCCGCTGGCCGACGATCCTTCCCCTCGCGGAGCAGAGGGATATTGGCAGCTGTTCGCTCTTTTGTGGCAATTGACCTGACCGGGCCGGTTCGCGAGAGCCTGGCGAAACAGATCTCGCGTCTGGCGGCCATCATCCCAACAGGAACCGTCCGCTGGGTGCGCCCGGAAGCCATTCACCTCACCCTCAAGTTCCTCGGCGAAGTCTCCCAAGACAGCCTGGGTCAAATCAGGGAAGTGCTGGAGCTGGTGGCGGCCCATCGTTCACCCTTTGCGTTCCAGCTTTGTGGCCTCGGCTGCTTCCCGGACAACCGCAAGCCACGTGTCCTCTGGGTTGGCGTCAAAGAGGAGTCGGGTTCGTTGGCCGGTCTGCAGGAGGCATTGGAGGCGGGTTTGGAGCGCCTGGGCTATCGGCGTGAGGGTCGGCCTTTCTCGCCTCACTTGACCTTGGGTAGAGTCCGGGAGGGCGCAGCCACCGCCGCAGCTAGAACTGCGGGTGAGTGCGTGGAGCGGTCGCCCGCCGAGGACTACGGCGACATCCGGGTCGATGCGATCTACCTGATGCGAAGTGACCTGCGCCCGACCGGCGCGGTCTACTCCCGCATGGCGGAGATCCCTCTCCGAGGTCTAGGGTGAAACGGCAGGCTCTCGTCACAGTGGCGGTTATCGGGGCTGCCGAATGCACGCCGGAGCAGGCCAGCTGGGCGGAGGAGGTCGGCAGGCTGTTGGCCCGCCGCGACGCGGTTCTCGTATGCGGGGGTAGAGGCGGCGTCATGGAGGCGGCCTGTCGGGGCGCCCTGAGCGCAGGAGGAATGACCGTCGGCCTGCTCCCCGGAGCCGAGCTCGAGGCAGGGAATCCCTTCCTCACGATTGCCCTGCCGACCGGCCTGGGACAGACGCGCAACGCTCTGGTGGCACTAGCCGGGCGGGCCGTGATCGCCATTGGCGGCGGCCAGGGCACATTGTCGGAGATTGGCTGGGCTCTCAAGAGCGGCCGCCGGGTAGTCGGCTTGGCGACCTGGCAGGCGCAACAAGCGGACGGGACGCCGCTGGACATCCTGCGCGCGAACACTCCGCAGGAGGCCGTGGACCTCGCGTTGGCGACGAGCTCGCCTGCGACCTAGCAGCGGGAGGCAGATGACACAAGAGGCGCTATCGCTAGCCCACACAATCGTAGAGACCCTCGAGGAGAAGAAAGGCGAAGACGTCTTGCTTCTCGACCTGACGAGCGTATGCACTTTCACAGACTACTTCGTGATCTGCACCGGCTCGAGCGAACGGACACTGCAGGCGCTGGCCGATGAGGTCCTGCGACGGACCAAGCTCGGGCGCGGGGTTGCCTCAGCCCAGGTGGAGGGGAGCCCCCACAGCGGCTGGATGCTGCTTGACTACGGGGGTGTCATCCTCCACCTCTTCTCGCCGGAGTCGCGGAATTATTACCGGCTGGAGGACTTGTGGAAGGCGGGCAAGGTTCTACTTCGCCTGCAGTAGAGGTGCTTCCACTGCACCGGCACTCCTGGCCAGACTGAAAGCGGCTTCGGCTGAGAGCCTGAGAGTTCCACCGTCTCCCCAACTGCCTTGAGCGACAAGATCCCAGCCCTCCGCCCGGAAGCGCTTCACGGTCTGGACAATCTCCCCTCAGGATTGAGCAAGAAGACGGGCCGTTGGAACTTGGCAGGCTGCTGAGAAAGGCCACCGCATGGAAAGAAGCAGGTATATATGCCGATTCATCTCCCTCAGGGTTGGCATCTTCAGAATGCTCAGAGGTGTCCGCCTGCCAGCCGAGTCGGCTTCCATGTGGGTCTCTAGCGCGGCGAGGGTGCCAGCTCCGGTTTGACGGCCCATGGCGAGGTAGGAGAACGAAAGGGATGGGTGGCAATGAGCGCCACCCATCCGTGTTCGTCGGGCCGGTTCCGGATTCAGGCTAGGACTCAAAGATCCACCGATCCACGTCGCGTGACCAGGACACCAACTCATCGGGGCGGAACCACAGAGAGACCTCCTCGGAGGCCGTTTCGGGCGAGTCCGAGGCGTGTGTCAGGTTGCGCCCGACTTCCAGGCCGAAGTCATGCCGGACTGAGCCTGGGGCGGCCTCGAGGGGCCGCGTGGCACCCATGGTCTGACGGACTGCGGCGATGGCCTTGGGCCCTTCCCAAACCATTGCCATCACCGGTGCGGAGGTAATGTAGGCGATGAGACCATCGTAGAAGGGCTTTCCGCGGTGAATCGCGTAGTGACGTTCCGCCAGGTCTCGTCCGACGCTGACGAACTTGGCCCCGACCAGCCGAAGACCGCGCCGCTCCAGTCGGCTGATGGTCTCGCCAATCAAGCCGCGCTGGACACCATCGGGCTTCACAAGCACGAGCGTCCTTTCCAAGGTTGCCTCCCAGACTGTCTGAGGATATCCGCGGTGATTGTAGGGCTGGCCGTGGGGCTTGGCTGCCGTCTAGACCGATTCCAGGCCACGCCGGTAGGCTTCGATCGCTTCGGGGAGCCTGTCGGCCTTCATGTAGGCGTCGCCGAGGGCCTGCCATACCTCCGGCAGTGCTGAGCCTCGCCCCAGGGCGCTTCTCAGGTCTTCGATCACCGTGTCGAGTTCGCGCTTCTTGCGAATCAACGCGGCGTAGCGGCCGAGCGACGTCTGGATGTCGCCTGCGGTCATCGCACCCCGGGCAGCCTCCAGCAATTCAGCCGGGCTTGGCGGGGCCGGCTTGGGCGGGGCGACCCGTGGCGCCACCACAGAGGCCGCCTCCGGCATCGGGATGGCTTCCGAAGGCGCCGGAGCCGCAACGACCGCGACAGGCCAAACGGCTGCCGGCGTTGGCGCCGGTGGCGGCGTGACGATCATGGGCCGCTCAGCAGGGGGTGTTGGCACAGGCGCCGGCATGGGAGCTTCGACCGCAGGTCTTGGTGGCGCCACGAAGGAGGGCTCGGGCGCAGGTGCCTCCGGCGGCCGAGCGGGAGTGACGACTGGCGCAAGCGCCGCGGGCACGACAGCCGGCGGCGGGACGACCGCCTCGGTCGGGACCGGCGGAACGGCCGGTGCAGCCTCAATAGCAGGTGCAGGCGGCGCGATCACCGGCGGCGTGGGGAACACCACCTCGGTGGGCAGGATGCGGGCGCGGGGCGCTGCCTCAACCTCAAAGGGGGGCACCTCGACCGGCACTGGAGCCGCTCGCTCGGGGGCCAGCGTTGGAGGCGGCGGGGTTGGCGGAGCCACGGGCGGCAGCGCCACGACCGGCTCGGCCGGGATCTTAGGCGCCGGAGGGGCTGCCTCGAAGATGGGCGTGGGCGCTGCAACTGGCGCGGGCGCAGGTGCAGGCACCTCGAGCGGTGGCGCGGGCGGAGCCGCCTCGAAGATGGGCGTGGGCGCTGCAACCGGCTCGGGCGTAGGCGCGGGCACCACCAGCGGTGGCGCGGGCGGAGCCACCTCGAAGATGGGCGTGGGCGCCTCGAATGGAGGAGCCGGCGGAGCCGCCTCGAAGGCGGGCGCAGGCGGAGCCACAGGCTCTGGCGCCGCGGGTGGTGGCATTTCCGCAGGCTCCGGAGTCGGTGCAGCAACGGCTGCCGGCGGTTCAGCTGGCATGCCCATGACATCGCGGGCGGGTTGGACCTCGAGGCGAGGCCTGGGCGCCTCTTCGGCTTCCAGTGCAGCCATGGGCTCGCCGGACCGTCGGAGCCATTCGGGGATAGACTGCTCCAGCTCGGCCTCCAATGCCCTCAGCGCTTCGTCGCCCGGCAGGAGCAGGACGACTTCCTCGCCGGTAGCAGCAGGGCCTTCCACACCAGCCGCAGCGGGCACTTCCTCCGGAATGGGTGGCGCCTCTACTTCAGGTGCCGCTGCCTCCTCAGGAGGGACGTAGCCCATCTCTGGCTCGCCAACTTCGAACTCACGGAGCCACTGCGCCGTCTCGAACCCTGTCTCTCCGACGTGCTCCGGCGCAGGCAACGGGGCGAAGGCCTCCGGCTCGGCGGCAGCTTCGATCACGCCATCAAACGGTGTTGCCGCTTCCTTTCCGAACGGCCATTGACCAGCTTCCAGGGCTGGTTCAGGGGCTGCAGGCAGTTCCACCGGCTTGGTTTCATCCGCGAAACGCAGCCACTCCGGGAGTTCCTCGCTCACTTCTGGCGCGGGAATGGGCGCCTGGGGCCCAGCCTCCATCGGCGTGGTCTCGAGCAGCCACTCAGGTGTCCCTCCTACGACTTCCCCCACTTCTGCCATGCCGGCTTCAATTCCCGCCTCGATGCCTCTCTCCTCGGCGAGGCGATCCAGCCATTCCAGACCCTCAACCGGCGCCTCCGGCAGTTCTCTTTCTTCCAGGACAGGCGCAGCTTCTTCGACCGCGGGCGGAAGGCCGGGACCGATTCCCTCCCCAATCATCGCCGCAGGTGCCTCCGCGCCCTCTTGCTCTGCCGCCAGGCCCTCCAGCCACTTCAGGACGTCGTCCTCGTCAAGTCGTCCTGCGGCCAATCCGACGCCGGCCATGGCTCTCGCCTCAGATGGCGGAGCCTCCTCGATTGCCCCAGCGGCGGTCTCGTCGGGCATTTCCGGAAGCCACTCGATCTCGCCTTCGAACTCGGGTGCTACGGCGCCCTCGGTCACAGGGACCTCGAAGCTGGGCACCGGCTCGCCAGGAGCCAGCGCGGCGGCTTCACCAAGATCCCGCAGCCAATCTGGCGCGCCTGGCTTCTCGGTTGGCCGGGGACCTTGCGCGACCACACCGGCCTCCTCGGACTCAGCCATGGCGCGTAGCCAATCGCCCCCAGCCTCCGCCGCCGAAGGCTCTGCGGCTTCGCCAAGCTCGGACTCGGCAAGGCCTTCCAGCCAGTCAGGCGCCTCCTCAACCGGGGTGGGGGCTGGCTCTGCAGGCTGGGCCACCCCTGCCAACTCACCCCATGCCTCCGCTGGCACTTCTGGCTCTTCGACGGGTTCCGTTCCCGCCATTCCGCCAAGCCAATCGGGAGGTTCCTGACCAGGGGGTGCTCCTGCAGCTTCGACCTCGCTTGGCTCTCGCAACCATTCGGGGACTTCTTCGCCGGGGGCGGACTCAGAAGGCTCGGAGGGTTCGATCGACTTGAGGCCCCTGAGCCAATCGGGTGCTTCGGCTGCGGAGGCCGGCTCGACTGCCTCTGGCTCTTCATTGCCCTCGAGCCAATCCTCGCCCTCGGCGGAGGCCTGAACCGTCTCACCGCGCTCACGGAGCCGGGCGGCCTCATCGGGCCTGAACGGCTCTTGCTGGGCGGCCGCATCTGCTACCGCTGATAGCCACCCCGGGGTCCTTTCACTAATGAAATCCTCAGAAAGAGTATCTTCAGGAGGAGGCCCCTTGAACGCCTCTGGTTCGGACTCGATCGCCGCGGCCATGTCTGGCTCGGCGCCTGGGGCGGCGGTCTCACCTAGCCACGGCGGAGCCGTCTCCCCGGCCCCTGGCTCCCGACCCGCCTTGTCGCCAAGCCAGGTGATGATGGTATCCGTGGCCCCCGGAGATGGTTCCTCCAGCCACGTTGGCAGCTCGCCCGGGCCCAGCCCTTCCATCCCCATCTCAGGTGGGGGAGCGGACTCTGCCCAGCCTGGACGGGCCGACGGTTCAGCTTCGAGCGAAGACGCCTCCGGCTCGGCTGCAGGCTCCGTTGGCGGCCATAGAGACTGTTCATAGGCGGGCGCCGCTTCGCCTTCAGGGGTCAGCGGCGGGGGAGTGATGTCGTCGATCCATTCAGGCACTGCAACGCCGGCCGTCTCGGCCGGAGTGGCTTCTTCCGCTGGGACGGCCGCCGGCGTACCAGGAGTTGCCACTTTGGCTCGTAGCCACTCCGGAATCTGCCCCGGGGCCAGTTCTCCTTCGGGCGGCGATGCAGCCGCCTCGATGGGGGGGCCGCCGGTGTCCAGGGTGGCAATCTCTTCCTCGCTGAAGGATAGGTGCGTTTCGACCGCTTCGCCGCTAGCTTCCTGCCATCCCGCTTGGCGCATCCAGCTCGGGATCTCGCTCTTGGCTTCCTCAGGGACCTCGGCGAACGGCGCCGTGGGAGGCTCCTCAGAGGCGGGAATGCCCGCCGGTGGCCCCTTTTGAGCCTCAAGCGTCTCTAGCCAGGAAGGAACGGGGGCGGGGGGTGGCTCCTGGGACGCCGGCTCTGTTGCCCGGAGATCCACCCCCAGGGAGGAGGCCCACTCCGGCTGGCCAGCGGGAAGTGCCTGGCCTGGCGCCCAGGAAAGCTTCTCGATGCGAACACTCTCCGCGGCAACTGTCTGTGGATCTGCGGTGCCCGCGGAGATGAACCCGGCATACGGATCCAACATCGCCAGGCGGCGATGGTACGCGGCCGCTTCGTCGTTGCGTCCGGCGGCCTGGAGACCGGCGGCAAGGATGCGGTTGGCCTCTCGGCAGAAGGGGAGTCTCTCCAGGATTCGGTTGCAGAGCTCGACGGCTTCCGCCCGCTGGCCTGTTCGCCAGTACATGTCCGCCAGGACCACCTGCAGGTCCGCCCGGTCAGGGTCCTCCTGCAGCGCGGCTTGGAGTTCGGCCACCGCCTGGGGGTAGAGCTCTCCGTGGGCGTACATGCGGGCGAGAGCCCCGCGAGTGAGGCGGATCTTGTGGGGTTCGATGCCGTCGCGGCGGCCGATCAGCCGCCGAAGCTCTTGTTGGATGGCGGGATTGGCCGGGTTCGTCTCGAAGGCCCGCTCCATGTGCCAGATCGCGGCCTCGGTATTGCCCTCGTCTTCCCGGACGATCGCCATGCCCACATGGGCCACGAAGTCATCTGGTATGGCCGAGAGAACCCGCTGGAAAATGTCGGCGGCGTCGCCATATCTCTTGGCTTCGAGATAGGCCTTGCCCAGCAACCGGTAGGTGTCTAAGTGTTTGGGGTAGGTCTGGAGGATGTGGCGAGAATGCGCGATCGCCTCATCAAGCTGCTCGTGCTCGATGAGGTCGTCTATCTCCGTCAGATAGGCGCGCAGGGTGCTCTCAGGCATGAGCTCTCATCCTATGGGTAGTATGCCCCATATGGCCCCTTTGCGCAAGCGCGCGGCTATCCGCCGAGAGTCCTATGGCATCTGGAGCCATTCCAGGCGTGCTCTCCGACGCGTCCCCCAACCCTGCGAGGCGATCGCGCCAACCCACCAGAGGACCCGTCCATCGTCGGGTGAGCTTGTGGCGACGTGGAGGCTCCCCTTTTGCGGTGCAAGGGAGATGCCAGCCGTCCGAGGATCTCGTCTGCAGCCAGTCCCGGAGACGACGCCGGCCTCGCGGTCCATCAGCCCGGCCAGCCCTTGGTCTTTCCATAACAGAGGCTCGGGGGGAGGGGCGAGCTTCCCTCCACCTCACTGCGCGATTCCCGACGCGCAAAGGGACTTCTGCTGGCGGCAAACCGGCGAGAACCTCCGACGCGGCGCAAAGGGACGACCCTGACACCGTCACTCCGCGTCGCGCCGTGGGCCCTCCCAGTCCGCCGCCGGGATTCTGCCCTTCGAGATATGGCTGGCGGCTGTTTCCCCCAGACGACCTGGTGTCTTCCCGGCTGGGCGAGCTCCGCGCCGAGTGGTTGGTGCCCGCGTTTGCGGCGGGGCAGCTCTCCCAAGCGATGCGCGCAAGCTGGGCCCCGGCAAGGATTCATTCTTGGGTTCTCAACGGCAGGAGGATCTGCCAGCAGAACATTTCTGATATCCCATTCCCACTTCGGCGGCATCATACGGCGACGTGCCGCCGGCTCGGCTCGCGGTGCGCCTTGCGAGCGCCGGCAAGGCAGCGTTCGATCGCCTTGGCCAGGCGGCGGATTCCTTCTTCGATGACCTCGGGGGGATTCATGGCGAAGTTCAGCCGCAGGTAAGGCTGAGCTCGCTCTCCGGGAAAGAAGATAGATCCCGGGGTGAAGATCACGCCTTCCTTCACGGCCACCGGGAACAACTCGTTGGACGACATTCCCTCAGGGAGCCGCAGCCAAAGGAAGAGACCGCCGGCAGGGACACCCCAACTCGCTCCTGCTGGCAGGTGCCGGGTCAGAGAGGCCAGCATCGCATCGCGGCGCCGACGGTACGCGTGGCACGCCTTGCGCAGGTGGGACTGGTAGCGCCCGACGGTGATGTACGCTTCCAGTGCCCTCTGGAGTAGGCTCGACGATGCCAGATCGGTCGCCCGCTTGTAGCCTAGCAGACTCTCGTACACCGGACCCGAAGCGGTGAGAAACCCGACTCGCAGGCCTGGCATGAGCATCTTCGAGAATGTGCTGACGTAGATCACCCGCCCCCCAGGGTCCAGCGACCGCAAAGCCGGTTGTGAGCGCCCTTCGTACCGCAGGTCGCCGACGAAGTCGTCTTCCAGAATCGGGACGTTGTATCGATCCGCTACCGCAAGGAGTTGGCGCCTTCGGGCGCCATTCAGACATACACCTGTCGGGTTGTGGAAGGTGGGGATGGTGTACAACAACCGGGGGCTGGCAGTGCTCATGGCCTCTTCGAGACGGTCGACCTGCATTCCCTGGTCGTCCATGGGAATGCCCATCAGGCGGACCTCCATCGAGCGAAACAAGTCAATGGCGCCCGAGTAGGTTGGGCTCTCGACCAGGACGACGTCGCCGGGGCGAAGCAGCAAGTGCGCCACCAGGGAGAGCGCCTGCTGTGAGCCGGAGGTGATGAGCACGTCTCCTGGGTGAGTGGGCATCCCCTGGCTGCTAAGGATGCGGGCGATGGTGGCTCGCAGCGGTGGATAGCCTTCGCGCTCGCCATAGCCGACGGCATCCACACCGTCCCGGCGCCAGACGGTCTGGAGCGCCTTGCGGAAGTCATCGACCGGGAAGAGGTCCGACGCTCCCAGACCCCCTGCCAGGGAGATCGGGTTCGGGTGGGCAGAGGTGTCCGCCAGCTGATCCAGGCTGCGTTGGGCCGGAAGCCAGGTGCTGCTCAGGAGCCTCTGCTGCCACTGAGGCCAGTCGTCAGCGCCTACCGTGTCGCGCGGCGTAGGGGCTGTTGGACCGGCCTGGGTTGCGACATAGGTTCCGCTCCCGGTCCGGCAGACCAGCAACCCTTCGGCTTCCAGGTCGCCGTAGGCGTTTGAGACCGTCACCCGGCTTACTCCCAGGCTCTCCGCCAGGTCGCGTGTGGCCGGCAGGCGAGTACCGGCCTCCAGCCCACCTGAGCGAATCTGCTTGCGCAGGAAGGCCTCAATTTGCTGGTATAGAGGGGTGGGGTTGTCGCGATCGAGAGGAACTCGCACGGGAACCTCCCTGCTGATAGGGCCATAGCGCCACTTGGCAGCATCTTAATACACCATCTCGGGGCAATTGCATAGAGCCACTCGCCGCCCAATTGGCTTGGGCCAGTGTCGGACTTCCCCAGCTCAGCCCATCGAATCAGTCCAATGCAGCTGCCAACCCGACGCCCGGAGGGGGCGGCGCGCATGCAACCCATGGCGCAAGTCTTGGAGACCTACGCAGGCTTCAGCGCTCTCCACTCTTGGAAGTGTCTCCCAAGCTTTCCTGTTCACAGTGGTGCGCTCAGGTGGAAACAACGGTATCCTTATCGTGACGAAGCATGGGGGCACACCCACCTGCGTTCCCGTCTGGATCCGTTGATCGACGAAGCAACCGAGGCCCAGAGGAAGTGCGTATGAGCTTGAGCCGGAGCCTCCCAGACCCGAAGCGGCAAGGCGAGACCTCGCTCGAATGGGCGCTCGACCATCGGAAGTCCGTTCGGGCGTTTCTCGAGGGGGAGCTGAGCGAGGAAGAAACCGGGCAGCTGCTCTGGGCATGCGCTGGCGTAAACGCGTATGGCAAGAGGACGGCGCCCTCGGCTGGGGCACGCTACCCTCTCGAGGTCTACACGGTCACATCCCGCGGCGTGGAGCACTACGATCCTTCGGGACACCTCCTGCGCAAGCACACGGCTTCCGACGTCCGCAAAGCCCTGGCGGAGGCCTCGTGGGGGCAGGACTTCGTGCGACATGCCCCGCTGACCCTGGTGCTCTGCGCGGTGATGGAGCGGGTGCAGAGTCGCTACGGGGCAGAAAGGGGCTTGCGGTATGTCCTGATGGAGGTGGGACACGCGGCCCAGAATGTGCTCTTGCAGGCGGTTGCCCTAGGGCTGGGCGCTGTCCCTGTGGGCGCATTCGGTGACGATCCGGTTCAAGAGCTGCTGCAATTGCCGAGGGATCACCTCCCGCTCTATCTGCTTCCAATCGGTCGGCCGGCCAAGAGATCGCAGACCGCTGAGGAGGGAGTGCCATGACAGATGCTCTGCTCTCGCAAGCCCAGTTGAAGCTGCGCGACGAAGTCCGAGGGTTGGTGCGCTCCGTCCCTCGCCAGCTGCTCCTCGATATGGATGCGGATCGGGTGCACTATCCCCGGGGTTTCCTGGAGGAGGCCGGCACGCGGCACCTGCTGGGCCTGCGGTTCCCTGAAGCGTATGGTGGCAGGGGGCTGGGCTGGGTGGAAGAGGTGGTGGCGCTTGAGGAGGTCGGCGTGCTTGGGGCCTCCCTGGCTTGCCTCTACAGCCTCGTCACCATCGTGGGGGAGGCACTGACTGTCTTCGGAACGTCGGAGCTGAAGGACCGCTATCTGAGACCCATGCTGAAGGGCCAGAGGACGCCGGCCGAGGCGCTGACCGAACCTCGCGGCGGCTCCGACTTCTTCGGCACGACGACGGTGGCAGTCAGGGAGGGGGACGATTTCGTCCTGAACGGACAGAAGCGCTTCATTGTTGGAGCGGAAGGAGCGGACTTTTTCCTGGTCTATGCTCGCACCGACTCGGAGGCGCCGCCGCATAAGGGGATCACCGCCTTTCTCGTGGAACGCGGGCCAGGGATAGACGTCGAGCATGTCTATGGCCTGATGGGGACGCGGGGTGGAGGGACGGGGCGACTCTACTTCCGGGGAGCGCGGGTTCCGGCGGAGAACGTTGTGGGAAAGCTCGACGGAGGCTCGGAGGTCTTCCATCAGATGATGGTCCCGGAGCGGATGACCACGGCGGCCGGGGCGGTTGGCCTGGCCAGAGCGGCCCTGGAGATTGCCGCCGGGTATAGCGACCGGCGCAAGGCCTTCGGCCAGAAGATACGGGATTTCGAGGGCGTGTCATTCAAGGTGGCCGAGTCGGTCACTCGGCTCGAGGCTGCGCGTGCGCTGGTCGCGGCGACGGCGCGGGTGATCGATGTCGGTGACGAGGCGGGCCGGGTGCGGCGGATGGTCAGCGAGAGCAAGAAGTTTGCGACCGAGACTGCCTGGGAGGTTGTCAACCACGCCATGCAGATCCTGGGTGGGATCGGATACACCAACGTCTACCCGATCGAGCGTATGTTGCGCGATTCGCGGTTGATGATGATCTGGACGGGAACGAACGAGATCATGAACCTGGTCATCCAGCACGAGTTCTACCGCGAGTTCCTGAAAGCGGGGCCCGCAAGCAGGCCGATGGAGGCGGATGCGGCCGAGGCCGACCTCGAGGCGGAGAAGGTCTTCGACTAGGTGAGCGGGCCGAGTCGGGATCGGACGGTCCGAGGCAACGGCGGGATGCTGCGCGACACCTCGGGCGTGCTCCCCCTCCTCCTTGCTTCGAGGTCTCGGGCGGGACGGGGGTCCCACGGATGAAGGTCTTGCAGGACCCGGCGCGGCTTTCGTCTCCGACATCCTGGCAAGCGGACGTCCATCCGATTCCCCGACGGTCCGCGCCTTGACCGAGGATCGTCGGGGCCCTCCGCCGGCGCAGTCGGCGAGCGGCGGCCGAAGGTGCATGCAACCCGCGATGAATCCCTCCCGGTTCGCAGTCAGCTCTCGTCTCCGCCGGATCGTACTCCTGGCCTCGATTGGCTTCTCCCTTCTCGTCGGCCTGCTGCTCTTCTGCCGGGCGATGGCGCAGCCCCTCAGCCATGACGAGCACCAGTTCGTGGCCGCCGGCTGGTGGGTTGCGTACGGAAGCCTGATTCCCTACCACGACTTCCCCTACCACCATATGCCGTATCAGATTCCACTCGACGCGCTCGCCGTTCGGTTGTCACCCTACCTGCTTCTCTCAGCCCGGCTGGTGTCGTGGGTCGCCGGGTGGCTGGCGTCCGGGATCCTCTTCCTGATGGTGCGCCGGGAGCTGCAGGCCCGCGGCGGATGGTTGGCGGCCGGCGCGGCGGCTGCGGCCGTCGTCGTCTTCATTAGCAGCCCGATCACCGCGTACACCACGGGCCGCGCGTGGAACCACGACTGGGCGATTGCGCTTGCCCTGCTCGCCCTGATGCTGCAGGTGAGAGCAATCGATCGTCAGGGAGGTGTGCGGGGCGCCTTCGTCGTCGGCCTGCTGGCCGGGCTGGCCGCAGGTGTGCGCCTATCGCTCGCCGTCCTGTGTCCGCTATTCATTGCCTCCGCCTGGGCCATCGCCGGGACGGCGCGTCAGCGCGCGGCACGCGCGGGTGCGACCCTTGCCGGTACGGCAGTGGCCGGCCTGCCGGCAGCCCTGCTGCTGAGCCTGGACGCAAGAGCCTTCGTCTACGGGAACGTGCTCTATCCGATTCTCAACGGCCAGTATCGGGAGGTGCTCGGCCACTGGTCGGGCGATGCGCTGCTGGCCAAGGTCGCCTACTTCGGCGAGACCGTACTCTCGCACCCCGCCAATACCGCCTTGTTCGCCGGCTTCGTGTTTGTATGCGGGCTCATGTTTGCCGGTCGGCCGCGGGACGCGCAGCCCCGGCACGTGATCGGGCTGACCGCGCTGGCGACGGTGCTGCTATTCATCACGGCATTTGGCCCGACGCCGTCCTGGTATCAGTACTTCTTCACCTGCGTCCCATTCGCCATCCTCACGATGGCCCTTTCTGCAGCCAGGGTGGGCCGGCACGGGCTGGGACGACTGGTCGTTGGGACGACGGCGCTCGTGGCGTTGATTTGCAGTGTGACCGGCGACTGGGACCCGGACATCTTCCGTGGGTTACAGTCGCCAGACACGTGGGTGCCGATCCAGGTGCATCGCTTCGGCAGGAGGCTGGCGTCTGCAGTTCCGTGCGGTCGTGTTCTCACCCTCGGCCCCTTGTTGCCAATGGAAGGGGGACTTCTCACGTACGAGGCGCTGGCGACCGGCCCGTTCACCTGGCGCGTGGCTCACCTCATCCCGGAGGCGAACCGCCGGCTGGTCGGATGGGTTGGACGGGATGACCTGGAGGCGGCGCTGGCGTCCTCCGGGCCGGCCGCGATCCTTACCGGACTGGAGACGGCGAATGAAGGATTCGAACCCGGTGAGCCCGGCAACCTGGAGGCGCCGCTCGACGAGTACGCCGCCACACACGCGTACCGGCGCACCTCTCTCGAAGTGCCGTTCGCGGCAGGGGAGCTCAACCTGTGGCTGCCGTCGACCTTGCCGAGCGGGTGCGGGTGGTGACAGTTGGATTTCTGTTTGCGGATGATGGGATGACTCACGGACTGCCATGACCGAACTCAAGGTGTCTGACCCTGTGCGACCGCCAGGAGATTCATATCGCAGGATGCTGGGCGTCTCCGCCGGCCTGTGGCTCGCGCACCGGATCCCGGCAACGGCGGCCCGCCTAGCCAGGAGCCCGGAGGAGGCCGCAGAATACGCGCGGGAGATCGGCTACCCGGTTGTCCTCAAGGTCGTTTCGCCGGAGATCCTGCACAAGTGGGATGCAGGGTGCGTGACGCTCAACCTGGAGAATGAGGCGCAGGTTCGCAAGGCATACGAAGATATCATCGGGAGCGCTCACGCCGCCGCTCCTGCCGCATCCGTGCTGGGGGTCTCGGTGCAGAAAATGGCGCCGCAAGGGACGGAGGTGATCATTGGCATGAAACGAGACCCGCATTCTGGGCCCGTGTTGCTTTTTGGCCTGGGCGGCGTGCTGGTCGCACTGCTGAAGGACACTGCTGTGCGCCTGATACCGGTAGGCCACGAGGAAGCTCTGGAAATGATGGCGGAGACAAAGCTCCACCTGCTGCTGGAGGGCTATCGCCAATTCGAACCTGCCGACAAGCAGGCCCTGGCTTCGATCCTGCTCAAGGTATCAGCCCTGGCGCAGTAACATCCCTCGATCCAGGAGATCGATCTGAATCCGTTCATGGCCTATTCGGACGGGGCGCTCGTTGTGCACGCGAGGGTCATCCTGGGGGCATAGCTCCCCCCGCAGGCTTGCGGCCGGCGCGGGCTGCGTGGATGGTGTCGGCAACGGCGGGGTCGCTATTGACCGGGATCCAGGTCTGCTGGCGCCAAGAGCGAGATCATGCTGAGCGGGTCTGGACCGGTCCTGGGGCGCCTGACGCTGAGCGAGCGACCGGGGTCCCACGAAAGAGGGTCTTGCAGGACCCGACCGTGGCGATTCAGACCCTTGCTCGCCTCTCGCGGGATTCCTTGTAAGGGTCTCGTCTTTCAGGGTTGCCTGGCGGACCCGGACCCTTGACCGTCTTGTGGGGCCAGGCAACGGACACAACCGCCGCGTTGCCTCCATCTCACTGTGGACCCGAATCCTCTGCCGCGCAAGACCGAACTCCGAACGGACCCGATGCTCATGAACTTGTCCAAGGGGGTCTCTCGAGCGGATGATGTCTCATAGAGTGGTATTCATGCGCGTTCCGAGAAGGGGCACTGTGCGCTTCCTTGAGTGATCGCTAAACCTGACAAGGCGCACATGATGACCGACCCGATCGAGGCACCTGTGGAGCATCTCCCCAATACTGGGATGGAAGCGGACAGGGTCTTCATGCGGGGAGACCTGCTGCGGCTGGCCCAGAAGGGGATGGAACTGGAAGCCGCTGAGCACGTCGGAGTCGGTCGCTGCGAGTCGCAAGACCTACCGCAACGCTCCCCGGGAGCGGTCTGCGCGGGCCGTGTGGAAAAGGCCCCCGTACCCGTTCCTGGGATACGCTACGGGATCTACTCCCCGAGCCAGCTAGAACCCTACCGACTGTCGGAGAAAGCGATCCCTGCGGTGGTCAAGCAGGCCTTCATCGAAGAGGTGGGCACTCGCCGAATGGAGACTTGCTGCAGCCGTTGGGACTGACCGGGATCGGCACATCTCCCCGCCAGGCTTTCGCCTCGGCACGCGCGTTAGCGTAGTTACCGCCAGCGTGCCCGAATGCGACGACAGACCCTACAAGCACCCGCACATCTATCGCGGCCTCGACGCGCCAATCCGCAACAAGATCGGCTGCTGGATTATGTCTAGCTAGACAGCCCCGGATGTCTCAGATTCAGGTTGGGCTATCCCTTCGAACGGCCCAGCGAGGGCAAGTTGATCCTGGGCAGGGGGGTGTCCAGGCCGGGACAAACAAAGAAATGGTACAAGTCCTTGCATGGCGCCGCTCCTTGTAGTATAATATTGGTACAAGGATGGCTCCGCAACCGGGATTCC
Organism: uncultured Anaerolineaceae bacterium; assembly: GCA_964513155.1. GTDB lineage: Bacteria > Chloroflexota > Anaerolineae > Anaerolineales > E44-bin32 > DATEAV01. The sequence continues at coordinate 20,322 of CAZEMA010000013.1, read as the reverse complement.
GGCACAGCGGGACGGCCAATCGGTGCGGAAAGCGGGACGCATATGAGGCAACGACGACTGAGGTACGGGCGCGCAACTACCTCGATGGGGGGCAACGGGGCCGGCCCCTCCACCAATGGTGTCGACGTAGGGCAATGCCTCCGGCTGCGGCGTGGTGACAGGCGCCTCTCCCTGCGCGCCTTGGCCGAACAAAGCGGCGTGTCCGTGAACACTCTCTGTCTCATCGAGAACGGAAAGGTCTCGCCCAGCGTGAGCACGCTGCAGCGGATCGCGCAGACCCTTCAGGTGCCCATCACGGCCTTATTCGAGTCCGAGATTCCGCGGAGCACTCTCGTCCACATGCGGTCTGACAGTCGGCTCAAGGCTGCCTTCTCTCACGGGTCCCTCGAGGATCTGGGGGCCGGAATGGCCGACCGGACGGTGGAGCCCTTTGTCATCACCTTGGACCCCGGCGCCGACAGCGGTCCCAGCCCGATCGTTCACGCCGGGCAAGAGTTCGTCTTCTGCCTGGACGGCCAGATCGACTACATTGTTGAGGACCGGGCCTACGCGCTGGAGCGGGGCGACAGCCTGCTCTTTGATGCGAATCTGCCGCACCGTTGGCTCAACAAACGCTCCGTGGCCTCCCAAGCGCTCATGGTGCTCTGTCCCTTTGAGGGCCGGGATCGGCCCGCCCTGCGCCATTTTGGCATGGGCGAGGGTAAGTAGGAAGGCCTCCGACCCCGGCAGGAGGTTTCGTTCGTGGCAAGCCCCGGCAAGGTGGGGTTCGCGGCTGGGGTCGGGTTGGGTTGCGTTGGGACTCACTTTCACTCTGGAGGACGCATGAAGATCGCAGCGATCACGGAGGATGGAAAGACGATCAGTCAGCACTTCGGCCGCGCACCGTACTACTTGGTGTTGACGGTAGAGGAGGGTCGCATCGTCGATCGGGACTTGCGGGAGAAGCTTGGGCATGCGCACTTTGCGAATGAGCCTCATGAGTCTGGTCCTCCCGGCCAGCCCCACGGTACGGACCCGGCGGCACAAAGCCGTCACGCTCGCATGGCCGAATCCATCGCCGACTGTGAGGCGCTTCTGTGCGGGGGGATGGGTATGGGCGCCTACCAGAGCATGCAGGAACGCGGCATCCGTCCGGTGGTCACCGACATCGAGTCGATCGAGGAAGCGGCCATGGCCTACATCGAAGGCCGCATCGTCGATCAGGTCGACCGCCTCCATTGACTCGCCGGACGGTGGAGGCATTTGCCCGAGGGAGGACATCATGCCCGATATGAAGGACGGCTGCGTCAAGCCCGTGCGGGGGCCGCTTCCGCCCCCGTCCACATCCGCCGTCCCCGCCGCGGGGACCGGTACAGGCCAGGAGGTAACGAAGATGACAGCGCGTGTCGGCATGGAAGCGACCGACTTTGAGGCCAATGCCTTTGTGCAAGGCGTTGGTTTCAAGCCGATCAAACTCTCGGACCACAAAGGCAAGTGGATTGTCCTGTGCTTCTATCCAGGGGACTTCACCTTCGTCTGACCGACGGAGTTGGCGGCGGTCGCCGCCCTCTACGGGGAATTCAGGAAGCTGGGTGTCGTAGTCCTGGCGATGAGCACAGACAGCCGCTTCGTCCACAAGATCTGGCAGGAGCAGGAATTGAGCAAGATGGTGGAAGGCGGTGTGCCCTTCCCCATGCTCTCTGACGCAGGCGGGAAGATCGGTGCGGCCTACGGTGTCTACGACGAGGCTGCAGGCGTGGACATCCGAGGACGCTTCATCATCGACCCGGACTTCGTGATCCGTGCGGCCGAAGTGCTCACTCCTGAAGTAGGCCGCAATCCCGATGAAATGATCCGGCAGATCAAGGCCTTCCAGCATGTCAGTGCCACGGGCGAGGTGACGCCGTCCGGCTGGCAGCCGGGACAGGTGACACTGAAGCCCGGCCCGGACCTTGTCGGGAAGGTCTGGCAGGTCTGGAAGCCCTGAGCCGCCCGAATGGGCTACGCGCATGACCTGACGTGCGCCGACGGTTGTTGGGGAATCTGGATCACCATCGATCGGGGAGAAAAGGAAGGAGGAACGACCATGCCAGGTGGAGATCGGACGGGTCCCGCGGGCGCGGGGCCGATGACAGGCCGGGGGCTCGGCCTATGTGGTGGATACGGCGCCCCAGGTTTCATTCAGGGTGGCGCAATGCCGCGGTTTGCACGGGGAGGCCGCCCCTGGGGGGGAGGTCGCGGCTGGCGGCATTGGTTTCACGCCACGGGTCTGCCCGGGTGGAGGCGGTTTGGGTACGCGCCGCCCTCCCCGGGGCGGGAGAAGGAGGCCCTCAAGGGCCAGGCCAAGTGGCTCGAAGACGAGCTGGCGACGATACGCCGACTCATTGAGGAACTCGAGAAGGAGTGAGGGAGCTGTGGTCCGGGTGGGGCTCTGCCGAATGAGCCCCATCCAAGCCACAAGGAGGTTGGGGATGTCGGGTCAATGGTTGGGACGGGGTCAAGGGAAGGGCGGAGGAGGCCGTGGCGGGCGCGGGCGCGGCCTCGGCGGCGGCACCAAGCCCGGTTCGGGTCCGGTTGGCAACTGCCTGTGCCCGAAGTGCGGCCACAAGTTGCCCCATCAGGCGGGTCAGCGGTGTATCGACATCGCCTGCCCGAAATGTGGCACCAAGATGGTCCGGGAGTAGGGCGAAAGGAAAGGACGCATGGGCACCGATGGAACTCGTGCGTCGCGCGGCAATCGCGGGCAAGATGCGGGGAAGGTGGGCCCGGTGCTCGAAATCATCGTGCAGACGGTAGATGAGGCGCTGTCGGCACAGGATGGTGGCGCTACCCAATTGGATCTGAAATCGGATTTCGTCGAGGATGGTCTGACCCCCACCGCGGGAATGGTGGAGCGGATCTGTTCCCGGGTGAACATCGACGTAATCGTGATGGTGAGAACGCACGCCAACGGCATGGTGCTGAAACCCGACGACCTGGCGGTCATGTGCGCCGACATCCGCTTGGCTGCGGAACGAGGGGCGAAAGGATTCCTGCTGGGCGCGCTCACGCCGGAGGGACAGATCGATCGGCGCGCGGTCGAGACACTGCAGGATGCGTCCGGGGACCTCCCCTTGCACTTTCACCTCGCGTGGGAGTTGACGCGGGATCCAGCTGAGGCGCTCGAGGAACTGATCGAGCTTGGGATCAGGAGCGTGCGGACGACCGGCGGCCAGGCACTCGACGGAAAGGCTCTGGCGGGGCGAGCCCGGATCCGCGCCTTCCGTGAACAGGCCAGGGGGCGGATCGACCTTCTCCTGGCCGGGGGGGTGAGCGCCGAGAACGTCGCCCTACTGGTCCGAGAGACAGGGGTGCATAACGTTCACGCCGGCTCCAGCGTGCGCCATCCACCAAGCCACAAGGGTGTCGTCGTCGCGTCGAAGGTTCGCCAGCTGCGTGAGGCCCTCGACCGGGCTCTGAATGGGTCTTGAAGTGAACCTCGGCTCTCGGGCGGGTGGTCAATGCCTGTGCCCGAAGTGCGGCCACAAGCTGCCACATCAAGCGGGCCAGCGGTGCATCGACATCACCTGCCCGAAATGCGGCACCAAGATGGTCCGAGAGTAACCAGGAGATGGAGTGGAAGATGGGGATCAAGGGAAGAGAGATCGTCAAGCTCGAAGTGGCGGACTTGATTGCTGATCTGACACGAGCCTATGCCGACGAGTGGCTGGCGGTCTATGCGTACAACTTCATGGGGCAGGTGGTCACCGGGCGCCCGGCCGCCAAGAATGTGGCGGCATTGCTGCGGGACACAGCCAAGGACGAGCTGGAGCATCAGCAAGAGCTGGCCGAGCGGATCGTCTCCCTGGGCGGGAAACCGGTTGCGGACCTCGGCAAGTTGATGGAGACAAGCAACGGTGGCTATCCGGCCGCTCCAGAGAACGAGAGGGACTTCGAGGCCATCGTCCGGGCCGTGATCAAGGCAGAGCGCGGCGCCATCGAGGTCTACCATCGCCTGGCTGCCAAGACCGAGGGGAAGGACCCGATTGCGCACTGCCTGGTCGTGCACATCCTCGGCGAGGAAGTGGAACACGAGGATGAATTCGAGAGCCTGCTAGGGGAACCATGAGAATCATCGTCATGACCACAACCCCAGATCTCGATTCGCCCGTCGATCCCCGCTTTGGGCGGGGGGCCTACTTCGTGGTGGTCGACACCAGCACGATGGAGTGGCAGGCGCACCCGAATCCCGCCGCTGCGGCTTCTGGGGGAGCCGGGATCCAGGCGGCGCAGTTCGTCGCCGAGCGGAAGGCAGAGGCGGTGATCAGCGGGGACTTCGGCCCCAATGCGCACCAGGCGCTCACGGCTGCTGGTGTGGGCATGTACCTGTTTGGGGCCAGCGCCTCCGCCCGCCAGGCCGTGGAGCGGTTCAAGGCGGGCGAGCTTGAGAGAGCGGGCGGGTCCGCGCGGGAGGGGAGGCAGCCCAGGGGCTAAGGGGTACCGAATGCGCATCGCCGTAGCGAGCGGGAAGGGTGGCACGGGCAAGACCACGGTGGCCACCAGCCTAGCGCTCAGTCTGGCGGCGGACGGAAGGGGCGGAGAATTCGCTCCAGGTCCGCCGCTGCTTCTGGATTGTGATGTGGAGGCGCCGAACGCGCACCTCTTTCTGCAACCGCGCTTCGAGCGTGTCTGGGAAGTCGGCATCCCGGTCCCGCAGGTTGACGAAGTGCGTTGCACCGCGTGTGGACGATGCGCCGAGGTGTGCGCCTACAACGCCATGGCCGTCCTGGGAGCAAAGGTGCTGGTCTTCCCGGAACTGTGCCACGGCTGCGGGAGCTGCGCCCGGGCTTGCCCTGAGGGCGCGATCACCGAGGTCGTGAGGCCGATCGGGGTCCTGCGCCAGGGAACGGCCATGGGGGGCATGGACTTCGGGCACGGTGAGCTCTATGTCGGAGAACCGATGGCCGGGCCTGTGATCCGGCAGCTCAAGCAACAGATCATCCCCCGGGCGGGCCAAGTCGTCATCCTGGATGCGCCTCCGGGGACCTCCTGCCCGGTGGTGGAAGCCGTGCGGGGGGCGGACTTCCTGCTCCTGGTCACCGAGCCGACGCCCTTCGGACTTCACGACCTGCGGCTCGCGGTTCAGGTCGGCCGCTCCCTGGGCTTGCCCATGGGCGTCATCATCAATCGGGACGGAATCGGCGATGAGAACCTGGCCCACTACTGCGAGAGCGAGGGGATCCCGGTGATGATGCGGATCCCCTTCGAGCGCGCCATCGCCCGGGGCTTTGCCCAGGGACGAACGCTCCTCGAGACCCATCCGGCGTATGCGCCGCAGTTCCAGGAGGTGATTCTCCAGATAGGCCGCAGGATCGAAGAGGCGAGATGAAGCAGCTGGTGATTCTGAGCGGCAAAGGAGGGACCGGCAAGACCAGCCTGGCGGCCGCCTTCGCCCACCTTGCTCGCGAGGGTCCTTGCCCCGTGCCGCTCGTCCTGGCCGACGCCGACGTGGACGCTCCCAATTTGGATCTTGTCCTGGAGCCGAGGCGCCTCGAGGAGCATGAGTTCGTGGGGGGCTCGATAGCCGAGATTGTTGGTGAGATCTGTGATGCTTGCGGCCTCTGCGCCGATGTCTGCCGCTTCGAGGCGATTCTCGAGGAGGACGGCAGGTTCGAGATCGATCCGCTGGCATGCGAAGGCTGTGGCGCGTGCTTCCACGAGTGCCCCGCTCAAGCCATCCGCATGCAGCCGCAGGTGGCTGGCCACTGGTACCGCTCCGAGAGCCGCTACGGACCGTTGATCCACGCGGCGCTCTTCCCGGCGCATGAGAACTCCGGGAAGCTGGTCACCCTGGTCAAGCAGCAGGCCCGCCTTCTGGCACTCGACGGGGGCTACTTGGGGCTTCTCGTGGACGGCCCGCCCGGGATCGGGTGCCCGGTCATTTCTGCCGCTGCGGGGGCCGACCTGGCTCTGATCGTGACCGAGCCAACCGTGGCGGGCATCCATGACATGGAACGCATCCTTGAGACGACGGAGCACTTCCGGGTTCCCGCCCAGGTCTGCATCAACAAGGCCGACCTCTATCCCGCGGGTGTAGAACAGATCCTGGACGCGTGCCGGCGAAAGGGCATCGCTGTAGCGGGGTGCATCCCGTTCGATGAGACCGTGACCGAAGCGATGGTCCGGGGCGAGCCGGTGACGGCGTATGAGCCTGCAGCGCCAGCCAGCCAGGCGATCCGCCGAGTCTGGCAAACGGTCGTCCTGCAAATGGACGACACATTGGGTAAGTCATGATTACCTCTGACTCACAACGGCGATCCTCGGAACGGGGCAGCGAGCAGGGGATCACCGAGACGGCGGTGGAAGGCTGGGGCTGGGGATCCATCGGCGTCAACGTGGCGTTGAGTCTGCTAAACCTGGGTATTGCTGTCGCCTCCGGCAGCCTGGCCGTGGCTACCGAGATGTTGCATAACCTGGTGGATTTGATGGCTTCAGTGGCGGTGTTGGCTGGCCTGAAGATCTCGCAACGCCGGAGCAGATCCTTCCCCTACGGCCTGTACAAGGTTGAGAATGTGATCGCTGTAGGGGTGGCAGGCCTGATCTTCTTCACCGCCTTCGAGATCATCCAGGAAGCCCTCTTCGCCCCCCAACGACAGACAACCGTCAATCCGTGGATGCTGGCGGGCGTGATGCTGTCGGCCGTCATCCCCTTGGTGTTCAGTCATTCTGAGCTGCGGGCTGGAAAGGCGGCCAACTCCCCCAGCCTGATCGCCGACGCCCAGGAGTACCGCGCCCACATCTTCTCCTCGGGTGTCGTCCTCATCTCCCTCATCGGTCACATCTTTGGGCTGAGCCTGGATCGGCCGGCGGCGCTGCTCGTCGTGTTCTTCATCGCCAGGACCGGTTGGGAGCTCCTGAAGGACGGGATGCGCGTCCTGTTGGACGCATCTCTGGATGCAGAGACACTGGCTCAGGTGCGTCAGATCATCGAGAACGATCCGGCCACAGCTCAGATCAAGACACTTACAGGACGCAACTCGGGCCGGTACCGCTTTCTGGAGGCAGAAGTGATGCTGCGCAGGGACGATCTGAAGAAAGCGCACGCCATCAGTCAACGCATCGAGCAA
>CAZEMA010000013.1:0-13137 GCA_964513155.1 uncultured Anaerolineaceae bacterium | reverse complement strand
GCTGCGCAGGGACGATCTGAAGAAAGCGCACGCCATCAGTCAACGCATCGAGCAAGCCATCCGGGCTGGGGTGCCCCACGTAGAGCGCGTCTTGATCCATTACGAGCCGACGCTTTCCATCCACAGGCGCGACGCCTTCCCGTTGGCCAACCCGGATGGAAGGCTGAGTGAGCACTTCGGCCAGGCCCCGTATTTCGCATTGGTCACATCTAAGCTGTCTGATGGGGCGGTTGAGAAACAGGAGGTGGTGCAGAATCCCCATCGGGAGGTCTCGAAGGCAAAGGGCATCCGCGTGGCCGAATGGCTGGTCTCTCAGAAGGTGGATCGGGTTGTGCTGAAGGAAAACCTCCAGGGCAAAGGCCCGGAATACGTTTTCGCCGATGCCGGAGTGGAGATGATACTCACCGAGGCCGAGACGGCGAGTCTGGCGCTGGAAGCGTTGGGCAAGTAAGCCCGCCTAGCAAGCTGGATGTAATGGCATGATAGACCCGGAAGACCTGCACGAAGCGATCCTGGATAAGCTTTCGATGGTTATTGACCCCGAAACCGGGATCGACGTGGTGCGGATGCGCCTGATCGAGGACCTCACGGTCGATGAGAACGGCCGCGTGTCATACAAGTTCCGGCCGTCCTCACCACTTTGCCCGATTGCGGTCCCGCTCTCGCTGATGATCCAGAAGGCTGTGGCCGAGGTCGAAGGTGTCTCCGGGCAGGAGTTCCAGATCGTCGGCTACCTGCGAGCGGAGGAACTCACGCGATGGATTCAGGAGGCTCTGGCTGGGCAAGACAAGGGCCCGAAAGACACATCCCCTAGAAAGGATTGAACTTCAATGGTGACACCGGAACACGTCGTCGAAGCCTTGCGGTCTGTGGAGGATCCCGAGTTGAAGCGGGACATCGTGGGCCTGGGCATGGTTCGGGAGGTCCGGGTGGAGGGCGACCAGGTGCGCCTCACCCTGGCGCTGACCACCCTGAATTGCCCGCTGAAAGAGCGGCTGGTGGAGGACACCCGGAAAGCAATCCTGGCCCTCGAGGGCGTCAGCCAGGTAGAGGTGGAAACGAGCGAGATGACCACCGAGGAGAAGGGGCACCTGCAAGGCACCAGTAAGCCTAGAGGAACGGTGGCGGACCTCAACGATATCCGGCATGTCATCGCCATCATCAGCGGCAAGGGTGGGGTGGGGAAGTCGCTGGTCAGCGCTCTGCTTGCTGTAGCACTTCGGCGAGCCGGACAGCGCGTCGGCATCCTGGACGCGGACATCACAGGCCCAAGCATCCCCAAGATGCTCCTTCCCGGCGGCGCGAGGCCGGAGACCAGCCCGACAGCCTTTCTGCCCGCCCGAACCGCTTCCGGGATCGGCGTCATGTCGATCAACCTACTGCTGGAAGACGAAAGCCAACCAGTGATCTGGAGAGGCCCGCTGATCGGGCGGGCGATCCAGCAGTTCTGGGGCGATGTTCTGTGGGGAACGCTCGACTATCTGGTCGTGGACTTGCCGCCTGGGACGTCAGACGCATCGCTCACCGTGATGCAATCGCTTCCCTTGAGCGGAGCGGTGCTGGTGACCTCTCCCCAGGATTTGGCAGGCATGGTTGTACGCAAGGCGGCGCAGATGGCGCTTGCACTCAACATCCCGATCCTGGGGCTGATCGAGAACATGAGCTACTTCACCTGCCCCAAATGCGGTGTTCAGCATGAGGTCTTCGGCGTGAGCCATGCGGCTGAGACGGCCGCCTCGGCGGGCGTGCCGCTTCTGGGGCGTCTGCCGATTGATCCTGAGATTGCCCGGCTGTGCGACCAGGGGCAGATTGAAGCCTATGCGGGGGAGGCTTTCCGACCGGTGGCGGAGGCGATCGTTGCTCGGGCGCCGGCGGCGCGCCCACCGATCTTTCCCGGCAAGTGAGGTGCACAAGGGCACCGAGGATGCGCAAGGCGATGGGCTTCGACGCCGCTGCGTGACACGGCGCGGGAGAGGCTGAGCCATGCGTAGGACCGGACACACGCCACCCAACTGAGGAGGCTGCCGAATGAAGCGCTCGAGGATTCTCCCGCCGACCTATCTCTTGCTTGCACTCCTGCTGATGCTCGCCCTGCATCTATTCCTTCCGCTGAGGCGCATCATCCCCACTCCATGGAACCTGGCTGGGCTGCTGCCCCTAGCGGCTGGGGTGTGGATCAATCTGCTGGCGGACCACGCATTCCGAAAGGCCGGGACGACGGTGAAGCCCTTCGAGAAGCCCACCGTCCTTCTCACAGACGGGGTCTTCCGCTTCAGCCGACATCCCATGTACCTGGGCTTTGTGCTCGTGCTGATCGGGGTTGCCGCCCTGCTGCGCTCCTTGACTCCCTGGATCGTGGTGCCGGCGTTCGGCGCGTGGATGGAGATGGCATTCGTGAGGTTCGAGGAGTCGGCGCTGGCGCACGAGTTCGGGGCGCAGTGGCAGCAGTACAAGACGCGGGTGCGGCGTTGGCTCTAGCCTCAAGGCGCTGGAGGAAGCGCACACGATGAGGCACGTGTTTGGACCGGTCCCTTCCCGCCGACTCGGGCAGTCGCTCGGAATCGACCCCGTCGTCCTGAAGGTCTGCAACTGGAATTGTGTGTACTGCCAGCTGGGGCGCACCGTTCCTCTCGTGAATGAGCGGCGGGAGTACGTGCCGCACGAGCAGGCGCTGGCCGAGGTCGAGACTGCCCTGGCCGAACACGCGCCCGGAGAGATCGACTGGGTCACCTTCGTGGGTTCGGGGGAGACGTGCCTACACAGCGGGCTGGGGTGGATGATCCGCGGGGTCAAGCGCCTGACAGAACTGCCGGTCGCCGTGATCACCAATGGCTCCCTGCTGTACCAGCCGGAGGTCCGCGACGACTTGGCCCCCGCCGACGCCGTCCTGCCGTCATTGGATGCGGGCGAGGCAGGGCTCTACCGGAAGATCAACCGACCCCATCCGCAGGCATCCTTCGAGCGCCTCGTCCAGGGACTAATGGACTTCCGGGCGGCATATGCGGGCAAGTTGTGGGTTGAGGTCATGTTGCTGCAGGGCATGAATGACGACGAGCAATCCCTGCACAGGATTGGCGAAGTGCTTGGCCGCATCCGGCCGGATGCTGTCCACGTCCTTTTGCCGACACGGCCGCCAGCGGAGCCGTGGGTTCGGCCCACGGACGAAGAAGGCATAGAGCGCGCCATGGCGATCCTGGGCCAGGTGGCAGAGGTTGTCCACCCGGCGCAGGGCGAGTTCGACCTGGGCGACAGCGCTGACGTTCTCGACGCCATACTGGGAGTCATCACACGGCATCCGATGGGTCAGGACGAGCTGGAGCGCGCCTTGGCCGGCTGCAAGGGCACAGATGTGCAGCGCACCCTCCAATTACTGGCCGAGAGCGGATGGGCCAAGGTCATCGAACGACACGGGGAGCGCTTCTGGTCTCCGGCGGCTGCTCGTTTCGTCGATGGGGAGCGGAGCGGGCGTAGCCACTGCAGCTCCTGCTCCTAGGCGCCTGTGCGGGCAGATCGCGTGTCGCCGCGCAGCGGTAGCAGAGCGGCGACATCCGGGCGGGCAGTATGCCGGACGTGCACTCACGCGTACATGATGCGACGGGGGGGAGAGGGGCGAGGAGGCCACAGTGTGGAAGACAAGGCACTATGCCTGGATGATGATGCTGGCCGTGTTGGCTTGCCTTGGGGCGATCTGCCTCAGTCACCAGCTTGCAGGGTTCCTCCAGCCTGCCCTCGTCGGGCCGGCGGTTCCACAGACGTCTCCTACCCTGCCATCTCCTACGATGGCCGAGGAGGTTTCGGCCGTCCTGCCGCCTACCACTGTGCCGGTGCCCACCGCCACGGTGGCGGAGGCGACCGTGCCGCCCTCGCTCCCGGTGCGCCTGACCGTTGTGTATGACAACAATACGGCTGACAGCCGGCTGACCTCCGCCTGGGGTTTTGCCTGCCTGATTGAGACGGCAGCAGGAACGATCCTGTTTGACACCGGTGGCGACGGGGCGATCCTCATGCAGAACATGGCCGCGCTCGGCATTGATCCCGCCGCGATCGACGCTGTTGTCCTCTCGCACAACCACAGCGACCACGTTGGCGGGCTGCCGGCTCTCTTGGGGTTGAACGATCATCTCGTGGTCTACATCCCTGACTCCTTCCCCGAAGCGTTCGGCCGGCAGGTGGGCGAGCGGGCACGGGTCGTGGAGGTGGGCGGGCTGATGGACATCATCGAAGGCGTCCACACGACAGGGGAGATGGGGACCACGATTGTCGAGCAGTCGCTCATCGTCGAGACGGCCCGCGGCCTGGTGGTAGTCACCGGTTGTGCCCATCCCGGGATCGTTGACGTTGTGCGTCGGGCGGCCGGCCAGGGCGAGATCGATCTGGTGATCGGAGGCTTTCATCTGAGGGACCGGAGCCGGGGTGACGTGCAGGCGGTGATTGAGGAGCTCCTGGCTTTGGGGGTGCGCAGGGTCGCCCCATGTCACTGCACGGGTGCCGACGCCACGGCCCAGTTCGAGGCCGCGTTCGGATCGGGGTTCGTCCCCTGCGGGGTTGGGACGGTGATCACGATTGAGCCGTGATATTCATAGCAGCCTCCCAAGGAGTCGCCTGTGGATCGAGAAACGAGATCGCAAGGGGATGATCGGTTCCAAGCCCCGGGCTCGGAGAGAAAACCGTCATCGCCCCTCTTGTTGGGGGAGCTCCCCACTGGAGCGCATGCGGTTGTGCGGTCACTGCGCGGCGGGAGGGGATTCTCGGCGCGTGTGGCCGCTATGGGAGTCACCCCCGGGGTGGAGGTGACGGTGATACAGAACCAGCACCGAGGGCCGATGCTGATCGAGGTGCGAGACACAAGGGTGGCGTTGGGACGGGGCGAGGCGCTGAAGATCGAAGTTGAACGGGTCGCCGCAGAGGCAAGCGAATGAGCGAGGGGAGATCGGGTGTCCCTGGAGAGCGGCGAGCGCCGATCACGGTGGCGCTGGCCGGCCAGCCGAACGTCGGCAAGTCGACGGTCTTCAACGTGCTGACCGGCCTGAGCCAGCATGTGGGCAACTGGCCCGGGAAGACGGTGGAGCAGAAGAGTGGGGTCTGCACCCACGAAGGCAAGGAAGTCCGAGTGGTTGACCTGCCGGGGACCTACAGCCTGACGGCCAACTCGGAGGAAGAGCGGGTCGCGCGGGATTTCATCATCCATGAACGACCCGACGTCGTGGTCGTCATTGTCAACGCGGCGGCGCTGGAGCGTAACCTGTACTTGCTGGCCGAGCTGCTGGCACTCCCCCGGCCGGTGGTTGTAGGGCTCAACATGCTCGACGTCGCCGAGCAACAAGGGATGCGGGTGGAGCCGCATGTCCTGGAGGCAGCGCTGGGCGTCCCCGTGGTGCCGATGGTCGCCTCTCGAAACCAGGGAGTGCGCGAACTGATGCAACGGGCTCTGGGCCTGGTCTGCAATCCAGCGAGCTTCGCTCCCCAGCGGCCGATGATGCGCGCCGAGCATCAAGAGGTGCTGGCCGCGATCCGGGCGCTCCTCGTCGGTCGGATACCGAAACCCTACCCGGAAGACTGGATCGCCCTCAAGCTGCTGGAAGGAGACGGGGAGGTCACCCAGAGGGTGCAGGCCGAGGCCGGAGACGTCTGGCCGGAGATCGAGGCGCTGTTGAAGCAGCACGAGGATGCCATCGTGGATATCGCCCGAGGGCGCTACGAGTGGATCGGGCGCATGGTTCGGGCTGCGCTCTCGCGGTCGCGTCCCGGGGCGATCACCCTTACCGATCGCCTGGACCGGGTGGCCATCCACCCATTCTGGGGGCTGGTGTTGCTCCTGGGCATTTTCGGATTGGTCTTCTGGCTCACGTATGCGGCGGCCATGCCGGTTGTGAACTGGCTCGACACGAAGGTTATCACCTCCATGGCGGAGGGTGCGCGCCAGGTTCTCACTCCTGCTCCGGAGTGGCTGGCCAGCCTGCTGGTGGACGGCCTGATTGCTGGCGCAGGGGCCGTCTTGGCTCTCGTGCCCGTCCTGGTTATCTTCTTTGCCGTATTGGGCTTGCTGGAAGACGTCGGCTATCTGGCGCGGTCGGCATATGTGATGGATCGCTTCATGCACTGGCTGGGGCTTCACGGACGTTCCTTCATGCCGTTGTTCGTCGGCTTTGGCTGCAATGTGCCGGGGGTGATGGGGGCGCGCATTGTAGAGGATCGGCGCGCCCGACTGTTGACCATCCTGCTCATGCCGCTGGTGCCGTGCACCGGGCGTATGGCGGTGATCGCTTTCTTGGCTCCAGCCTTCTTCGGCGCGAACGCGGCGGTCGTCACCTGGGGGTTGGTGGCCGGCAATGTCGTCCTGCTGTTCTTGATCGGCATGGCGATCAATCGGGGCCTGTTCAGAGGCGCGCGTTCAGCCTTCATCATGGAAATGCCGCTCTACCACCTCCCAAACGGCCGGACCATCGCCCTGTACGTCTGGCACAACGTCTGGGCATTCGTCAAGAAGGCTGGCACGATCATCTTGCTGGCCTCGGCCGCCGTCTGGCTGCTCTCCTACCTGCCGGGCGGCGAGGTCGAGGGAAGTCTGCTGGCCAGGTTCGGGCGCTGGCTGGAACCTGCCGGGCGATGGCTGGGATTGGGGGATTGGCGGCTGATCATCGCATTACTGTCCAGCTTTGTTGCCAAGGAGAACACGATTGCGGCGCTGGGAGTTCTGTATGGGAGTGAGGCGAACCTGGGGCTGGCCGAACTGGTTGCCAGGACCCTCACCCCGGCGGCAGCGCTGGCTTTCCTGGTCGTGGAGATGACCTTTGTCCCCTGCGCGGCGACGGTGGCGGCGATCAGGCAGGAGACTGGCGCCTGGAAGTGGCCCGCTTTCAGCGTGGGCCTGTTGTTGGCCGTCTCGTTCGGCGCCGCCATCATTGTCTACCAATTGGCCCGCGTGATGGGTTGGGGAGGGTGACATGTCCCACCGCTCGATCTTTGAGGTCCAGGCTGATCTCTGCCGGTGTATGGCCAGCGCCACACGGATCGAAATCGTCCACGTCCTGCAGGATGGACCTCAGCGGGTCGGTGATATTGCCAGACTCATCGGGCAGCCGCAGACGACAGTCTCCCGGCACCTCGGGGTGCTGCGCAACGGGGGCGTCGTCATCGCCCAGCGCCGTGCGCAGAATGTTGTCTATCAGATCGCCAATCCCAAAATCGTCCATATCTGCGATCTGATGCGGGAGGTGCTGCTCGAAGAGGCGAGTCGCCGTTCGCGACTTGTAGAGGCATCGCAAGATGAACATTCTCGATGATCTGCTGCTGACCCTCGGGCCGGATGCGCCGGTGCGCTCGGTCCTGGTGGGCGCTCACTGGACGGCAGTATGCAGCCGGCACTTCGGCTTGGCCTCAACGCTGACGGGGGAGAGACCGCACGGCCACGAGCAGGTGCGCGAGGTGGGACGCCTGCACCTCAAGACGGCGCTCCAGCTGGCTGAGCTGGCGCGCTCGGAGAACATGCTGGAGGCGAGCATCGGCGTGGCCGCCATCAACTCCTTGATTGAGGTCGAGCAGGAGCACGTCTTGGAGAGCAACGCCAGGGACGTGCTGGCCGAGCGTGGGCAAGGCCGCGCCGTGGCGATCGTGGGGCACTTCCCATTTATCCCAGAGCTTCGTCCGTTGACGAAGGAACTGTGGGTGATTGAGCAGCATCCGTTCGAGGGGGAGTATCCTGCGGAGGCAGCCGACGATCTCATCCCGCAGGCCGATGTTGTCGCCATCACGGGAACGGCACTGATCAACCACAGTCTGGAGGGCCTGCTCGCCCTGTGCCGCCCGAACTCCTTTGTGATGATACTGGGGCCGAGCACGCCGCTCTCGCCCGTCCTCTTCGGCTACGGCGTCGCAATGCTCTCCGGGGCATGGGTGGTCGACGAAGAGGCGGCGCTCCGAACGATCAGCCAGGGAGCGACCTTTCAGCAGGTCGAGGGGGTCAAGCTTGTCGTGATGGGCAAAGAGAGGGCTGCGTGATAATGGACTTCTCGATGCGTCCTATAGGCGTCATCCGCTCGCCCTTCCGGGAGCAGGCAAACACCCCGATCCAACCGTCCCGGTCCCAAGCGTTGGGAGAGGTCGAGGTCTTCCCGGAGTTTGTGGGCGGATTGCAGGACGTGGACGGCTTCTCTCATCTCTTCCTACTCTACGTGTTTCACTGCTCATCGGGGTACTCGCTACTTGTGCAACCGTTCCTCGACGGCCAGCTCCGGGGTTTGTTCGCGACGCGATATCCTTGCCGCCCCAATCCGATCGGGCTGTCGGTGGTCGGGCTACGAGAGCGGAGAGGAAACGTGCTCGAGGTTGAGGGGATAGACGTCCTGGATGGCACGCCGCTGCTGGACATCAAACCTTACGTGCCGGAATTCGATGTGAGAACGAGCGTCAAGACAGGCTGGTACGCGACGAGGAGCCGCGAGTAGAAGGTTTCTTGCCAGATGCTCAGATGGCACGGAGCCAGGAGTGAGTTGCCCGCTGCCCCCGACACGCGCGAGCGCTGTTCGGGGTCCTGCAACTTCCCCATTGCGCTAGGCCGTGCTTGTGGCAAGATACCAGGAGGGTGGAGGGCGTCATGAGGCACCCACGACGCCGCTCGTTGGCTTGAGTCGCCCGAGTGTGCTCTCCGGATCACCGGTCTCGTCTCGCACAGCTGGCCTCCTCCGCGCCGAACGCGGATGTCTGCGGAATGTCGGTGGGCAGCAGCCTGGCATCGTCTCCGCCTCGCGGGCGCCGCTTCCTTGCAGATCGTGCGATCTGGTGGCCGCTCGGCCAGGTAGAGCGGATGCAGGTCGACAAACGCTAGGGGGGAGCGGCCGAAGGTCCGGGCCATCGAGGCATGCGGGTCCCCTCGGTGCCGTGTCGCCCCTTCCCGCAGGGGATGACTCCACGGGCGCTCTGGCGCCAGAATAGCGACAAACCCGCCTCGAGGGCCCAACCCAGTGGGGAAGGCTGGGGACGACCGCTGGTGCCCCAGGCCCGCTATTGACATGTCCGCAGAAGAGCGCTATCCTGGCCGTGTATCATCACATGATATAGAGTTTTGGCAGACGATACCCGGGGTCGGCTGCCCGGGGGCGCCTGGGGCATGCGGGGCATCGGCAGAGGCGCCACAGACCTCGCCCCGTGGGTCCCTCTCTGGTGCGCGGCGGGTACGTCCCGGGACGGCCCGTTGGGCCGCCGAAGGCCCGAGATTGGGAGGGAAGGGGATGACTGACTTCAACACTCTTGCCGAAACGACCATGAAGGTCATCCAGGATCGCCGGAGCATACGGGACTACACGGACGAGCCCGTCTCCGACCGCGATCTGGACATGATCCTGGAGGCGGCGCGTCAGGCGCCGTCAGGGGAGAACGCCCAACCGTGGCGCTTCATCGTCGTCAAAGACGAAGGGACTCGCAGGAAGCTCGGCACCCTGGCGGGTGGGGGGAGCGGCAGGCGCTTCACCGCGGAGTTCGTCACCAAGAAGATGCAGGAGCGTTTCTCCAGCCTGGAAGACGAGGCCAAGAAGCGGGCGGCCTTTGAGAAGCTGACGTCTGGCCAGGTGTCTGCGTTCCTGGCCAATGCCCCGGTGAACATCGTGGTGTGCGGCAAGAAGGACGTCTGGGATATGCCCTACGACACCTCCGCCGCCATGGAGAACATGTTGCTGATGGTCACGGCGCTGGGGCTCGGCGCCTGCTGGGTCATCGCGCCCTGCATCGACATTCGAGACGAAGAACGCATCAAGGCGCTGCTGGGCATCCCGGAGGGATTCAAGGCGGTCAGCATTGTCTCAGTGGGCCATCCCACGCGGCCACACCGACCTCGGCCTCGTCTGCCGATCAAGGACCTTGTCTTCCGGGAGACCTGGGGGCCTGCCTACTACAAGGATGAAGCATGAGCGACGAATCGATTCCTCTGGACTATGCCAACAGCCTGATGTTCGAACTGGAGAAGGCGTTCTGGGATGAGAGGGGAAGGGGCGCGCGGTTTCGAATGACAACCGTGGGACGGGAGTACTTCAGGGAGAAATGCCTCCCGTTGATCCAATCCTCCGACCTGGACAACATCCTTCAAACGCTCAAGGAGATACTTCAGCGTGAGGAGATTGCCGGCGACCTCACGTACGGCAAAGAAGACCGCCTGCTGCGGGTGCAGGTGCAAGGGTGCGTACATCGGCCGGTCGAAAACAAGATGCTTGCGCATGGTGTCGAACCCTTCACCTGCGTTCCAGCCAACTTGATCGCCCTGGCGATTGAGGAGAAGCTGGATCGTCCCGTCGAGCTGGCAGAGATCAAGATGGAAGAGGGGGCGTGCCGGCTAATGCTGGTGGTGTTCGAGGCGCGGCCGACGTTGGAGTGAGGAACCCCATGTCCAAGCTGACCACATTGGCCGAGGCCGTCGCCTCCGTCCCCTCCGGCGCCCACCTGGCACTCTCGGGGTTCGCGATCACGCGCTGCACAATGGCCTTTGCGCGCGAGGTGATCCGCCAGGGCATCAAGGGATTGACGATCTCGCAGTGCGTCGGCGCGATGGATTCCGATCTGCTGGTAGGCGCCGGAGCCGTGGACCGGCTCATCTACGGCGGAGGTTCGCTCGACCGCTTCGGACGTCTGGCCTGCGTCAACCGAGGCATCGAGGATGGGAGCCTGCGCGCTGAGGAGTACAGCAGTCTCTCCATCGCTTTCCGCTATCTCGCTGGCGCGCTCGGGCTGCCCTTCATGCCGATCCGCTCGCTGAGGGGCTCGGACATGATTCGGCAGATCGAGGAACGGTCGAGCGCCGACGTGGCCATGATCGCCGATCCGTTCTCCGGTGAGGAGTGGCTGGCGCTCAAGCCCCTTACGCCCGACATCGCCGTCGTGCACGTTCAACTCGCCGACGAGCACGGAAACGCCCAGATCATCGGGCCGCGCTGGGACAACGCCGAGCAGACCCGCGCCAGCAAGCGCACCATCGTGATCGCCGAGCAGATCGTTGGTGAGGAATTCCTGCGTCAGCAGCCGGAGCGGACCGTGATCCCCAGCTTCCTGGTCTCGCATGTGGTCGAGTTGCCCTTCGGTGCTCACCCGACCGCCGTGTACACGGTCTATGACTATGACGCCCCGGCGATCGAGCGCTATGTCGAGGCGACGCGCTCGGCAGACAGCACGCGAGCCTTCCTGGACGAGTTCGTGTACGGGCCGAAAGATCATTGGGATTACCTGGCCAGGGTGGGCGGCTCAGAGCGCCTGGCGATGCTGCGGGCCGATCCTGTTCTGGGTTACTGAGGGGAGCGGAATCATGGGAGTTGACTACACTCCGTCAGAACTGATGGCCGTCGCCGGCGCGCGCGAGTTGAAGGATGGTGAGGTCGTGGCGGTAGGACTCGGCTTGCCAGTCGTGGCCTCGTTCCTGGCGAAGGAGACCCACGCGCCCAACATGACGGTTTTGTTCGAACTGGGCGTGATCGATCCCCAGCCTATCCACTGCGGCGTCGGACTGGCGGACCCGAGAGTATGGTATCGAGCCAGGGTGATGAGCAGCTTCGTGGACATCCTGGGGACGATGCTGCACAGGGGCTTGGTCGACGTCGGCTTCCTGGGCGGGCTGGAGGCCGACCAATACGGCAACCTGAACACCACCCTCGTCGGAGACCCACGCGGCCAGTTCCGCCACATGGTGGGGAGCGGCGGGGCAAACGATATCGCCTCCTGCGCCCGTCGCACCATCATCATCATTCGCCACGAAGCGCGCAAGCTGCGGAAGGGGATCTCGTTCGTGACCAGTCCCGGCTACCTTACCGGCGGCGACAGCCGGGCAGAGGCTGGACTGCAGGGCGGACCCAGCCGGGTGATCACCGACAAGGCGATCTTCGGCTTCCACCCGGAGACCAAGCAGATGATGCTGCTCACCATTCATCCGGGAATCACGCTGGAGGACGTCCTGGGGAACATGGGTTTCGCCCCGTTCGTCCCGGCCAAAGTGCCCTTCACCGAGCCACCAGAGGCTGGTCAGTTGAAGCTGATCCGCGAGACCATCGATCCGAATCGCATGTACATGGGGTAGTTGTTTTCAAAGGGGATCCCGGTTGAGACTCGTGAGGTAGCATGCCCTACATCGTGACTGATGCCTGCACCCAGTGTGGAGCCTGTGTGGCAGGCTGCGAGAACGACGCCATCACCGAGGGCGAAACCCAGTCGCATATCGACGTGACCATCTGTGTCGAGTGCGGAACCTGCATGCGCAATTGCCCGTTCGATGCGATCGTCTACCAGACGGAAGCCGAGGGACTGGCCTCGCCTTTGTCGAAAGACAGCGGAGGCCCCTAGCCGAGGTGGGGCGGGGTCAGCCCAAAATGGGTGAGACAACTCTGTGACACGAGAACCCGGAAGCTCCAATGTGCGCGCCGTAGAGCGAGCCCTTCAGATTCTGGGATGCTTCGACCAGAACCACCCGGAGCGGGGGGTGTCAGAGATTGCCAAGGCCGTCGGCCTGCACAAGGCGACCACGTACAGGATAGTAACCACATTGCTCTCGTATGGATACCTGGAGCGTGCCGAGGACGGGCAGCGCTACCGGCTGGGCATGGCGCTGGCAAGCCTGGGTTTCATCGCTATGCGGCGGGCGGACGTGAGACGGGAGGCCATGCCGATCATGACGGATCTCGCCGCCCGGCTAGATGAGACCTGCGACCTGAGCGTCTACAACCGGGGCGAGGTCTACTTCATCGAGGTGGTGCAGGGCAGCCGGGCGCTGACGATCGCCGCAGCCGTCGGCCGCAGCCTTCCGGTGCACGCCACGGCAAGCGGCAAGGTGCTCCTCGCCCACCTGGCGGATGCGGAGCGCAAGGCCGCCCTTGAGGGGTCGCTGGTGGCCCATACCCCTCGGACGATCACTCGCCGTGCCGAGTTGCGCAGGCAAATCGATGTCGTGCGCGCCCGGGGCTATGCTTTCGACGATGAAGAGCTCGAGCCGGGCGTGCGGGCCGTCTCGGCCCCTGTGCGCGACCGGGAAGGAAACGTAGTCGCTGCCTTGAGCGTCACCTGCCCTACGAGCCGCTTGCCCCTGGACCGGGTTCCGGCCATTGCTGCTGAGACCCGGCAGGCTGCCGACGCGATATCGCGCCGGCTGGGTTGGCAGTAGCGCCCGGGTCG
>CAZEMA010000012.1:32292-35828 GCA_964513155.1 uncultured Anaerolineaceae bacterium | reverse complement strand
GGCCGTCAAACCGGTTCGGGCAAGTCGAGCCGGTAACCCATGCCGCGGATCGTCTTGATGAAGCGGGGTCGCTTTGGGTCTGATTCGATCGCCCTGCGCAGCCAACTCATGTGAACATCCAGCGTGCGCGTATCCCCCGTGTAATCGGTGTGCCAGACCTGCCGGATCAGCGTCTGCCGCGTCATCAGCTTCCCGGGGTTCTGCATGAAGACTTCGAGTAGCCGGACCTGCTTGGGGGTCAGGCGCGAATCGCGGCCCTGACACCGCAGTTTGCGCTGGGCGAGATTGAGTACGATCGGGCCCAACTCGAGGCTGTAGCGCTCGTCGCCCGGGAGAAGCCGGGTGATCCGGTTAAGCAGCTTCCGAGGGGTGAACGGGTGAACAAGCGTTAGGCTGGCCCCGTTCCCCGGGTCTGGCCGGCTGTTCTCCGGCGCCACCAGGACGATGGGCACGCCGTCCAGGCGGGCACGAGCGGCCCGGCACATGCGCGTGCCACTGGTCTGCATCGAGGCGGCATCCAAGACTACAATGTCCGGATGCAGTTTCTCGGCAGCCGACAGGGCGGGCCCGATCGCGTGGTGGATCGAGACCCCGAAACCCTTCTTCTCCAAAGCAGAAGCGAAAGACGGTACACTGGCCCGACCGCTCTCAATCAGAAGGATAGTTGCTGTCGCCATATCTGGGAGTTCCGGGGGTTGGCCGGCGCGGCTGCCGTAGCAGCCCCGCCTCGTCTTTACATTATACCCTCTTTGCCCCAGAGTGGAAGTGCGATCTTGGTACGCCTTAAACGAGGTCCACACCCGACCCCTGATGATGCGTCGGCCTGCCTTCGGCTTCCCCGGCTGACCTCAGCTGGTGTTCGAC
This sequence comes from uncultured Anaerolineaceae bacterium, assembly GCA_964513155.1. Classification (GTDB taxonomy): domain Bacteria; phylum Chloroflexota; class Anaerolineae; order Anaerolineales; family E44-bin32; genus DATEAV01. The sequence goes on along the minus strand of CAZEMA010000012.1, from coordinate 34,964 downwards.
GGTCGATGCATACTCCCTCTCGGCCCGGCCGCCGCACTGGACGGGGAGCCGCTTCGGCGACGCATTCCCTGGGTTGCTCCCCACGGCCACTGGCTGGGGGCGCAGGATTGCCAGCGGGCCAGAGGTTTTGAGGAGGGCCTCCCGCTCGGTATAATTCCGTTATGCATGCTCAAGGCTTGGAATACGCCATCATCGGCGGAATTCGTCGGGACTACTACATCTTGCCCCAAGGCGAAACCTACCTCGGCGTCCTGGGCGGGCACGGTGTCTACGCTGCGGCAGCTGCCCGGCTCTGGAGTGACTCCGTTCTGCTGCTCTGCCGTGTGGGATCGGACTTCCCGGCCAGCCTTCTGGAGGAGATCTCTCGGCACAGATTGAACCTGGAGGGCATCCGCCGCCTCGATCAACCGTTGGAATGCCGGCGCTTCTTCACCTATCTCTCTCCAGAAGAACGGTTGACGTCAAACCCTGCAGCGCACTTCCTACGCGCCGGTCATTCGCTTCCAAAGGACCTCATCGACTACCCCGACCCGGCCGAAAGCCGGCCCGACCGGCAAAGCCTCCGGCCAGAGGCCTTCCATCCGGATGACCTCCCCAGCCAGCTAGCCGGCACCCGGGCCGCACACCTTTGCCCCGACGGATATCTATCCCACGTTCTTACCCCGATCCGCCTGCGAGAGCTCGGCGTCTCCCTCATCACGCTTGACGTCTCAGAGACGTATGTCGAGCCGAGGCTCGGCTCAGAGCTCCGCGACCTCATCAGTGGCCTGGATGCCTTACTGCTCAGCGAGGAGGAGGCGACAGGCTTCTTCCGGCCGGAGGAGCCCGATCCCTGGGAGATGGCCGAAGCCCTGGGTGCCATGGGCTGCCGTTTCGTGGTCATCAAGCGTGGCCCGGGCGGCGCCTACGCTTGGGACCGTGAGGCGAAGCGGCGGTGGCACATCCCTGCCTACCCCGCCCGAGTGGTGGACCCGACCGGCGCAGGAGATGGCTATTGTGGGGGGTTTCTGGTCGGGCTGGATCGGACGCAGGATGTGGCCGAGGCTGCCCTCTGGGGCAGTGTGTCCGCCTCCTTCACCATCGAGGGCATCGGAGCCCTCTACGCGGCGGACACGCTCCCGGGCTTGGCCCGGGCCCGCCTGGAGGCTCTCCGACCATTGGCCAGACAGGTGTGATCATGAACTTTGAGCGCTTGGTCGACCGGGCTCTTCGCATCCAGCGTATTCCCGCACCTACCTTCTCGGAGATGGCGCGGGCCGAGCTGATGCTATCCGAATACGCTGAAGCCGGACTTGCGGACGTCAGTCGCGACGCGACGGGCAATGTCTATGCGCGTGTGCCGGGAGGCTCCCACCCACCAGTGGTCGTCTCAGCCCACCTCGACACCGTCTTTCCAGCGAAGGATGCGCCGCCAGCCAGACGCGTGGAGGATTGCCTGCGGGGTCCTGGCATCGGTGACAACGCCATCTCGCTGGCGGCTCTGGTCGAGCTTGGTTTCGACTATCAGGAAGACCCACCGGAGGGCGATGTTTGGCTTGTCGCTGACGTGGGCGAAGAGGGTCTGGGCAATCTGGCCGGGATGCGCCAGGTTGTCAGCCGTTTCGGTGACGGCGTCGCTGCCTACATTGTGCTCGAAGGGATGGCGTTGGGCCACGTGTACCATCGCGCCCTGCCCATCTGGCGGTACCGCGTGTCTGCCCGTACGGCCGGCGGCCACTCTTGGATCCACGCTGGGCGACCATCCGCCGTGCACGCCTTGCTTGGCCTCGGAGCCGAACTCCTGCGGGTCCCGTTGCCTGCAACCCCGCGAACGACCCTCAATGTGGGCAGGATTGAGGGCGGGACAACGGTCAACACGATCGCGCCCGAGGCCTGGCTCGAGATTGACCTCCGCTCCGCAGAGGGGGATGTGCTGGACGACCTGCGCCGGCAGCTTGAACGACTCGTTGCCGCCCATCGCCGGCCGGACGTGGAGGTGAGCGTGGAATCGATCGGCAATCGGCCAGGCGGATCCCTGCCGGCCGATCACTGGCTGACCTTGGCCGCCTGCTGGGCCCTGGAGGATGCCGGGGAAGGCCCACCCGTGCTCGAAACGGCCTCCACCGACGCCAGCCTGCCCCTGAGCCTGGGCCTGCCTGCCGTGTGTGTTGGGCTGACGCGGGGTGGCGAGGCGCACACCTCGGATGAATACATTGAGCTTGACCCCCTACCCCGGGGTTACCAGTCTGTCCGGTCGCTGATCTCCGCCGCAGCGCGGCACTCCCCCCTCAAAGCCAGACGGCCGTGAAGTCGGGCTAGCGACTTGTCCACAGTGGCCGAGGGATCTGGTTTACACCCTCGTCGTTGACCGAAGTGCCGGCTGGACTCGTTTTGCCTGGTTTGCCTGGGGGCATCGGGCTCGACGACTTCCGCGAATTGGCGAGGTGCGCCCAGGACGCAGGCGTCGACGCCATCGAACTCAGTGGTGGAATGTGGGATTGCCTGGCCAGAAAGGAAACGGAGATCGGGTCCCGTCCTGTGCCAGCGCCGGAATGCCGCACCTGGCACAATAGCTCGGAAAAGCAGAGCTACCACCTCAAGTCTGCGGAGTCACCTGAGGCCCGCGTCCCGGTGATTCTGGTGGGAGGCAATAGAGACGTCGAGCGGTGGGAGGCGATCGCTCGCCAGGGAAA
>CAZEMA010000012.1:0-32192 GCA_964513155.1 uncultured Anaerolineaceae bacterium | reverse complement strand
GCGGCAGGTGAGGCTAGGGTGCGAGCGTTGGCGTCGCATCCCCGCTGAACACGGTGAACCGAGAACTGACCTTCCAGGTCTCGGCGACGAACATCTGGACCTCATACTCGCCGGGCAGCCACTGGTCCGGGGTGCACTCGGTGTACCCATAGCCTCCGGTCGATCCCTCCCAGAGCATCGTCTCCAAACACACGACCTCTGTCCCCCGATACCAGACGGCCGTCCAAGGGACTCCCGGGTCGAGGTAGTTGTACTCGAAGATACCGTAAAGGGTTCCCTGAGGGTCGCCGAACGTATCCGAGGTGCGGGAGGGTGGGTAGTGTAGGCTGGTGGCGAATTGGATCGGCCCGAATCCTGCGTCGGGATTGGGCGTGACAGTCGCCAGGAGAGGCAGGGTAACGCCTTCGGGTAACGCCGGGGTGGCGGTGTCCGTGGGGGTCAAAGTGGGCATGCCAGTGGGGGTAATGGTCGGCGTCAAGGTGATGGTCGGGGTCAGGGTGATGGTGGGGGTCAGCGTGAGGGTTGGCGTAAGGGTAAGCGTCGGGGTCGGCGGGAAGAACACATAGGCCACCGGCCGACCGAAGAGCAGGAGAGCCAGCCCGAGCACGCCGGAGGCGAGACCCAGAAGGATCGTCCTCCAGCCGGCTGTCATCCGTTCCCGGCGCAAGAGGTAGTAGGGCATGTGGCGGGCAGCCATGACCTGCCGCCAGCCGAGACCCGCGGCCAGCAGCAGCCCGGCAAAGAAAGCCAACTCCAGCCACCGGACAGTCCCGTCGATCGACAGACCGCCCACAGTATCCCTCCGCTACCTCCAAGACCGGCGGCGCCAGGCGTGCAGGTGACCCGTACGCGCCTCGCCTGGGGCGCCGTGCCGAAGAGGATACCACTTCCTTTGCCATTCTTGGAGAGTTGGCCCGCGCTTTTCGGGCCCGCAAGCGGCGTCCGCAGGAGCTCGATCTGTTCGAGGCGAATGGTTGAGCTTGACCGATTGCGCGCCGTGAGCCGCCAAAGGAGCAGAGGCAAACCGAGGGGCAGTGACCATTCCAGCGTGTAGGCCAACCCGCTTGCGCCCGGGGGGAGCTCCAGGATCAGGCTACGGGCGAGCCCGAGGTCACTCTGCCCGGGTGCAGCCTGGCGGGCTTCCACGCCCTGAAGGTTGACGACGGAAAGATGCCGGCCTTTCGCATCCCGCCAGGCGAGCCCGGTCTGCGCCCCCTCCAGCTCGAAACCAGCCCGACCGCATGTACGGGCTGACCAGGAGCCTTCCTGCGGATTCACCTCGAGCTCAAACGAATCGGCAGCGAGGCTCAAACTCACTTGCCCAATACCTCGCGGACGGCCTCAAGCAGCTGGCGTTGGCTGAACGGTTTGCTTAGTTGAGCGGAGGAACCGAGAGCTTCGGCCCGCTCCAGGTCGGCATGAAGCCCGACCGCCGTGAGAACCAGGCTCGGGATGTCGTGGATGGCGGGGTCGCTCTGCTTCTCGGCGAGCAGGTCGAGGCCATCGCGACCGGGCATCATCAGATCCACGGTTACCAGATCCGGCTTGAGCTCCCTGAGCAGCCTCAGGCCTTCGTCGGCCGAGTGGGCCACAACCACCTCATAGCCCTCTCGTTCGAGAAGGACCCGGATCATCTGCCGGGCGTAGGCCTCATCATCGATGACCAGGACGCGAGTGGCCAAGGCTCACCTCGGTGACTGAGAGACCCCCTACTCCAGTGCCGCGTCGAGGCTGGGAAAGACAGTGAAGACGCGGTCGAGCATCGTCAGCCGAAGCGCGGTCATGGCCTGAGGATTCGGCCGCGACAGGCTGAGACCTCCGCCATTCTGGCGCAGCGCCTTGAGCCCGGAGATGAGCGCCGAGAGTCCCGAGCTGTCGATGAAGTCCACGGCGCCCAGGTCGACGATGACCTGCTTGGAGCCACCCAGGGCCGCCTGCTTCAGGCTAGTCTTGAGATCGGCGGCGGTCACGGCATCGATCGATCCGAAGGGCCGGACCACGACTCTTCCGTTCGGAGCTTGCTCAACATCGATTCTCATCATGCCTGATTCTCCTATCTCCGCTTGACCAGCCGCCAGTGGTTGCGATTGGTCAGCCGGTGATAGTCACAGCGGTCGAGAAGCCCGCGCGCCAGGAGGAGACCGTAACCCCGGTCAGGTGGGTCCTCGACATCGACTGACGCTCCCCTGGCCTCTCGCCGCCGGAACACGATGCCGTCGTCGTACAGGTCAGCCTCCAGTGATCCCCTGCCCAGGGTCAGCCGGCCGTGGATACGCCCCGCGCGACCCCGATAGGCATGCTGGACTTGATTGACGACGATCTCCGAGAGTGCCAGCGCAAAGTCGTCGGCAAAGCCACGGCCTGGTGGGCTGCCACAGCCGTTAGGACTTTCGCAGACCTCTCGCACAAGCTCCAGCAGGCGGCCGACGGCCTCCACCTCGGATCGGATGACAAAAGGTTTAACCAGGATCGGCTCCGTCGCCTGTGGCAGGCAACGCACCAGGAGCAAAGCCACATCATCCTCAAGCGGCAAGTCGCCTCGATGGGCTTCAAGCCCTTCGAGGATGGCTCCAACCTGGTCGCGGGCCGCCGCCGGGTGGGCGGCATAGATTATATCCGATAGCCCCTGCATGCTGAGCATCTTGCCGGTTTCGTCCTCAGCCTCAGTGATGCCATCGGAGTACAGAAGGAGGACGTCGCCCGGCTCCAGTGGCATCTCCCGGGATTGGTAGTCGACCCCGGGCTCGACGCCCAAAGGCAGTCCTGTCGCGGGGAGGAACTCCAGGTTCTCCGGGCGATCGCGCCATAGGGCGATATCGACGTGGCCAGCCGAGGCGTAGCAGAAGCGAGGGGGCTCCGTCTCCAGCCGGGCGACGGCCGCAGTCACGAAAGTCTCCGCCCTGTCCAGGTCACCGAAGATCAGGCCGTTCATGTCCTCCAGCAGTTGCGCCGGGTCGCGGCGGTGGGTACATTCGCTAACAAAGAGGGCGTGGACGAGCGCCGTCAAGAGGGCGGCCGGCATGCCCTTGCCTGCGACATCCGCCAAGAGTAGCATCGTCCCCCCGGACTCCAACTGGACCACTTCGTACAAGTCGCCCCCAACCCGGCGAGCGGCCTGCAGATAGGCCGCGAGCTCGAGGCCCGGCAGTTCCGGCAGACCCACCGGGAGAAGGCTAGTTTGCAGCTCGGCGGCAATGGCAAGCTCGTGCTCCAGGCGTTCGCTCTCCAGGCGCGCTTCGTTGGCCCGGGCAGCGTCGATCAGGGAGCTGACTTGCTCGGCGACCGAGGCCAGGAGGTAGGCATCGTTGGCGTCAAAGTGCTGGCCTGGGGGATCGATCAGGCCGATAACCCCATAGTGTCCGCCGCCCGCCTGAAGAGGGGCGAGGAGGAGATCGCCCGCCTCGGCCAAGGGCGATCCTGCCCGATCGAGCGTGGCGCGCAGCTCACCCAATGTCAACGGCCTGGGCGCGCCCGCAACGCAGGCCGCCAGAACCTCCGGCAAGGGCAGCGGCTGCCCACTGGCCGTCACACAGGACAGGCCCTCGAGTTGGGCAGTCACGAGGAAGACGTCCTCGCTGGAGACGACCTGAGCCAGGAGTCGGACGACGTCCCTCAGCATCTCGTCCACGCCGCCGTGGCGCCCAGCCACCTGTGTCAGCTCATAGAGAAAGCTCAGCCGGTCCCAGGCGTTGATCAGCTCATCGGTCAATCCAGTGGTCGTCTGATCGGCCTCGACACTGTCGGCGAGCAAGCCAGCCCATCGTTGGAGCTGCTCTCCCCAATGTCCCTCCTCCCGAGCCCAGGCGACGAGTTGCACGGGGGTCGTGGTGGCTACCATCGGTTGGGTTACCCACCACGACCGGCTTCGCGTCCGATATCCGCGCAAAGAGGTGCGCTGCTCGAGGCAGCGTGCCACAGCCTTCGGCAGGCTTGTGCGTGCGAGAGGACCCACGAGCGGGCGATCACCCACAGCGATGGCCAGCTCGCCGCCGGTGAGCGCGGCCCAGCCCTGGGCAAGCGTATCGGCCAGCGGGCGCAAATGACCGCTCATGCCATATACTCTAGCGCAGGCCGCATCTGGGGGCAACCAGGACGCTAGGAGCATCCTGTCGGCGCCTGTCCCGATCGATTCGTGGCCTGTCCACGTTGCCGCCTGATTGCTGGCCCTGTAGCTTCCCCCGCACCGCCAGTGGCCAGGCGCCGTTGTGGTGGCGAAGATGGGAGCCCCGGCGGGCTCGGCCCACGCGCCCCAGACGGAGGCCGCGGCGTTGGCCCGACTCGGGGACGAGTACACGGCACTGGTCTACCGCCTGGCGCCCCGAGTCTTGCGAGACTCATTCGAAGCCGAAGATCTGCTCCAGAACAGTTGCCGCCGTCCGAGACACCCGCAGGTCCCCACCATGGTCTCCCACGGGCTCGCCCCCTGTCTCCAGCGGGAGCTGGGCGTCACGCCTGAGGCGTGACCGCTGCTCATTCCGGCAAGCCGTGTGCAGGGGAGCGGGCGATTGCGCTTGTGCGCCGGGCGCGAGGTACGGCCGTTCCCCCTAGGCCCTCCAACACCCCATACGTCTAGCGCGAACCGGGGACAGGTGAGGCCGGGAGCTCGTAAAGGATACGGTTTGCCGCGCTCGAGCAGGTGCAGGCCGGGATGACCCTCGAGCCCTTGGTCAGAGTTCCCTGGTACGGCTCGTCGCCATATTGCGTCACCCAACCATCGAGCACAAACGGCAGGGCCCCGCCCGCCGGCAACCACTCGCCATTGAACCGCCGGGCGACGTGGACATGTGTGCCCGTGGCCTGGCCCCCCTCGCACGAGGGATGCCCGATCCGGGCACCTGGCTGGACCTCGACGCCGGCGGCGATCTGGCCGCTCTCTCCAATGTGGAAGAAGAAGATGACCCAGCCGGTCCGCTCGTCCCCGTCTCCGTCGAGATCCAGAACCACGGCTGCCTCCCCGCTGCGGGCGATGACGCCAGCGGCCGGGGCGGCCACCCACTCCTCCGATGCCACGCACCCCCCCTCCTCCGACGGCGGCGCGAAGTCGAGGGCGCCCATCGGCAGGGCCGTGCCCCACGAGTAGTGAGGACCCGCGGTGAAGTCCCAGATCCGACCGGGGAGGAAGGGCAGCTGGAGTTCAGGCTGCTGCAGATTGACCGGGATGAAGTCCAGGGCGCGAGCAAAGGGATCACCCCACAAGGCGACAAGGGTCTGGTAGAAGCCCTCCGGGCCGACGGCGGTCTCGAACTCACCCTGGCCGTAGAGGCCAGCGAAGAGCATCTGCAGGCCCGCCGTGCCAGCGTTCAGCCAGGGATCGGGCCGGACGAGCAGACCATCGGACAACTCAAACTCACGGAGCGTCCCTATCCGCCAGCCGTAGTAGCCATCGTTCAGCCGCTCGGACGCCCAGATCAGCTGGCGGTAGAGGCCACGATAGCGCGCGTTGCGGTAGCCGAGGGGATAGGTTGCCTCATCGCCGTCGGGGAAGGGCTTGGTCAGCGCATGGGTCTGGTGCTCCAAAAGAGCCAACAGCAGGCGCGGGTGGACGGAGTAGTTGCGGGCAACGACCTCCACCACCTCCCACGCGGGCCGGTTCCGCCGAAAGGCATAGTCGGTCAGACCGCTCAGAAACCCTGGCCGGCTCTCGATCTCCTCCTGGACATCGAAACTGACCGCCGAGGGCCCGTTGACCACCTCGCTGTCGGGAAGCATGAGGAAGGTGGGACCGGTGAGGGCAACGTAGTAGGCCGGAACTTGGAGCGGATACCCCGGTGGCATTGTGGTGACCCCAGCCGGAACATCGGGATTGGCCCGCAGGATCTCCTCGACCGTCGTGTTGAAGTGCGCGGCGATGGCCGGCAAAGTGTCACCCGTCTGCACGATGTACGGTAGGATCTGCCCCGGGGGGAACGGGGTTCTGACGGGGATGGGGGTGGGCTCTGGCGTCGAGGTCGCGGCGGCAGTAGGCGAGGCGACGGCCCGATTGCCGGCGGCCGGCAGGCAAGCCGCCAAGACCAGGGTCACGACCCAAAAGGAGCAAAACGCGCAACGCCTGGCGCGGCTCATCGGCTGATGTACGTCTCGCGGCTGGCGCAAGAGCAGGCGATCACCGTCTGGTCTCCTCGGGTGAGCGAGCCCTCGTAGGGAAGGGATCCAGCGTGAGCGATCCAGCCGCTGAGGTCGAACGGCAACGGGCCGTCGGCCAACACCCATTCGCCGTTGTATTTCCTCACGATGTGCACGTGGACGCCCGTGGCGACGCCCCCCTCGCAGGAGGGGTGTCCAATCAAGTCCCCTTCCTCGACGAACGCCCCCTGGCGAACCCGGCCCTCGCCCGCGATGTGTAGGTAGATCAGCACCCAGCCGGTCTGCTCCCTTCCATCCCCGTCCAGGTCAACGACCACGACCCCGCTGCCGGAGCGCAGGACAAGCCCGGGCGCGGCTGCCACCGCCCAGTCCTCCGATGTGCCGCAGCCGGCCACGGCTGAGGAGGGCGCGAAGTCGAGGGCAGCCCAGGCCGCCTCGGCCTCCCAGGCGCCATGCGGACCGCCGGTGAAGGCCCAGATGTGCCCGGGCAGGAAGGGCAGGATGAGCGGAGGCTGCTCCACCCCGGGCTCATAGATGGGGAAATCCATCACCCAGGGATCCCCAAACATCTGCCGGTAGACCGCCATGAAGCCTTGCGGGCTTAGGGCCTCGGCCCACTCGCGGCCCGAGAGCTCGAGGGAGAGATAGTACTGCAGCGCAACAGTGCCTGCGTTGAGGTCTGGCGCCAGGCGCACCCTCGAGCCATCGGGGAAAGCCAACTCAGTCAGGGTTCCAGCGCGCCAGCGATAGTAGCCTACCCCCATCTGGTTGGCTAGCCAGGTCAACTGGCGGAACAGCCCTTGGTGTTGGGGATCGCGGTTGCCCATCGGATAGGTCCGGGCGTCGCCCGTCGGGTGTATGGGATCGGTGACCCATCCTGAATGGTATTCAAGCAATGCCAGAAGCAGGCGAGGATTAGCGGAGTTATCCCGGGCCGCCAGTGCGACGACTTCGGCGCCCGTCCGCCATCGGTCGCCCACATACTCCCGGTAGTCTACGAGATATCCCCCCTGCGCCTCGGCAAAGGCGGAGACATCGAAGTCAGCCGCGTTTGTCGAGAAAACGACTTCACTGTCGGGGATCAACTGATCGGAGGGCCCCGTCCCTCCCAGGCGGCGCGGGATGATCAGGAGTTGCCCTGGGTCGATCAGGCCCGAGGCCGGCAATGGACTGGTCGAGGTGATGTCCGTGGGCAACACGCCGAAACGCAACGCGACGGCCGTCAGTGCATCTCCTGGCTGTGCGTAGTAGAGGATGTCCTGCGGGGGTGTCTCAGCGCCGAAGGTGGGTGTGGGTGGATAGGTGGGCGAAGCGGGCGGCGTGGGTTGTTGCGGCGTGAGTGTCACTGTCGGCCAGACGTCGACGACCACGGTTTCCACAGCCTCCGTTCCCGGGATGGGCGTCGGCGAGGCGGGCTGTGGGAGTTCGCCGGAACCCACGCCACCCGCCGGGGCGACACTGCCTCGGGCGCAGGCCAGCAAGGCCAGAACGGCCAGCGCCGACGCCATGCCCAGCGCCAATCGCCCACTATTCGAAGAGAAGCGCGCTCGCAACATCACCTCAGCGGGTGACCTGATTACCGGGGAAACGGCAATCGCAGGCCACAAGGATCTGCCGACCACGGGTCAAGGTGCCGTCGTACTCCTGGCCCAGGCCGGCGGAGATCCATCCATCCAGGTCAAACGGAACGGGACCATCGGCCGCAATCCACTCGCCATTATACCTGCGGGCCAGGTGCACATGCGTCCCATTGGAGATGCCCCCCTCGCACGAGGGGTGACCGATGTGGTCGCCGGCATGGAGATAGGTCCCCGGCTCGACACGGTCACGCGATTCGATGTGCATGTAGAGCAGCACCCAGCCGGTTTGCTCCAGCCCGTCGCCATCCAGGTCCTGAATGACGTCCCCCAGCCCGGCCCGAATGACTTCGCCATCGGCTGCGGCAACGACCCACTCGTCGGATGGGACGCAGCCGAGGGCGAAGCCCGGTGGGGCGAAGTCGAGGGCGGCCCAGGCGGCGCCAACACCCCAGGCCGCATGCGGCCCGCTGGTGAAAGACCAGGTCGCCCCGTCCTCAAAGGGGAGCTGCATGGCCACCTGCGTCAGGTCGGGCGGGACGATCGGTTCCACGGACCAGTCGAAGGGAGAGCCGAAGAGCCGCAGGTACGTCTGGTAGAGACCGCCCTCCTCGACAACCCGGCGCCACTCCTCGCCCGAGTAGATGATCCCAAACAAGCGCTGCACGCTGGCGGTTCCGGCGTTGATCCCCGGCCCCGGTGGAACGGTGTTGCCGTCGGCCAGGACGAACGGCCCTGCCCATCCCGTGCGCCAGAGGTAGTATCCGGCATTCAGCTCATCGGCTGTCCAGGAAAGCTGCGCCCATAGGCCATCGTACCCGGGTGCCACGAAACCAATCGGGTAGGTCACGGTCTCGGGAGCGATGCTGGGCTGGGTCACCCACCCACTCTGATGCTCAAGGATGGCGAGGAGCAGCCTTGGATTGATCGAGTAGCGCTCGGCCACGAGCTGGACGATCTCCGGCCCGTTGATCATTTCCCCCTCCACCTCCTGGGAATAGTGGTTGAGGTAGGAAACCTGCCCCGCGGCGAAGCTCTCAAGGTCGAACAGAGCGCTGGATGGCCCGTAGACGAGCTCCGAATCGGGTATGACCTTGAAGGAAGGGCCCACCGAAAGGGGAGACGGCGGCGGGATCACGAGGACCTGTCCCACCGGCAGGAAGTCCGGGTTGGGGATCGAATTGGCGGCGAGGATGAGGTTGGCGCCGACGGCGAAACGAATGGCGATTCCGCTTAGCGAGTCGCCGGGACGTACGACGTAGGTCAGCGTCTCGCTGCGCACAGTAGGCACGGGCCGGATCGCGTCGGGTGTTGGAGTCTGGTAGGCTTGGCCGGGCAGCCGCGTAGGAACGAAGAGACTGAGAAGCGGGTTCGGGGTAGGCGTGATGGTCGGGGTCGGGGTGGCGGTGAGGGTAGGAGCCTCACCCGTCCAGGGAGCGACCAGTGTCCAACTCATCGTCGGAGCGGGCTCGGTGCGAGGGCAAGTCAGCGCCAGCGCGCCAAGGGCAGACAGCGCCAAGGCCAGACGGGTTGCAGTCGGTGAGAGGAAGCGGGGCATCTGGCCAGCAGTCCGTCTAGGTTGACCGGCAAGCAGGGAATGCCAGGGAGGACATGCATCCGGCTGGCAAGCAGAAACCGCAGATCTTCTCCCTCCGGCTGGCCCGCTGGCTACCCTGCCGCGCAAGCGCTTCGGGCCAATTCCCTCGGGCACCACCACCGCGTCCGGGAGAGCAGCGTCGGTCGAGCTGCATGCGGCCTCCTCTACAACTGCTTTTGCAGGACGTACGCGGGTTCACGGATGCTTCGCAACTGGCCCTGGTCGTCCTCATACGACCATTCCCCAGGGTCTTCGCCCACGACTTGATAGCCAAGTCGTTCGTAGAGCGTCCGGGCGCGGGGATTATCCTTGGCCGCGGAGATGGCGGCGTACTGGTAGCGCCGCCCACGAGTCTCCGACTCGGCAACCTGAATGAGCCTAGTGCCAATCCCCCGGTTCCGATACGGAGGACGGACCCGAAAGGCATAGAGGTATCCGGTCGACGGACCGTCGGTCAGGATCGGCATGCTGGTTCCCAACTGGATGAAGATCTGGCCGGCCATGGATCCTTCGACTTCAGCCACCAGGATCACGCGTCGTCCCATCTCGGCCTCGGCCAACGCGGTCTGATACAGCCGGCGGAAGCGCCGATACTCGCCATCCCACTCCATCGCCGGCAGGTCCCGCTTGTTGGCGATCCGGATGCTCGCCACCAGGCTCTCAGCCACCGGCCTTCGCCTCTCCAACGAGATGCTCGAGGAGGGCTTCCTCCTCCTGGGGAGACTGCACCTGACCATCGAGCCAGGCAGCACGGAGTTCCCAGAGGATTCGCCGGTACACGGGACCGGGTTGCAGACCCCGTGCCTGGAGCGTGCGGCCATCGGCTTTCGGGACGATGTTGCGCCAGGTCGAGAGGTAGCGGTCAACCGCTGCACGTGCCGCGCGCTTGCCACTCAGCCCGAGCCAGGCAGCGACCAGGGCGGCCTCATGCATGCCATCGAGATGGGCCACAAGGACGCTGGTCTTCCTTTCTGCCATCCACCCGACGAGGTCCCGGCCGAGCGCGTTCGATTCCAGGATCACGGAACGCATGGCGACGGGAAGCCGTAACCGGTCACACACCGACCCGGCTTCCGCCTGCGGCAGGCGGAAGCACCAAAGAGCATAGAGAAGCGTCTCAAGGTCCGGAGGGGTGCCGAGACCCCAGCCGGTCGGGGGACGGAACGCCACCGCCTGCTCGAACCGCTTCTCGAGCCAGCGGTCCCACAGCAACGCGGCTTGAATGGCTCGCAGCAGATCCAGGTCCGCCAGTCGCGTGAGGATCCGGGGCAGACAGGGTTCCTGAAAGATGAGAACGAGCTCGTTGCGAATGCGTTCTCCGCTCACCCTTGAAAGCAGCGGCAGAGCCTCGCGCAGGAGCTCGAGAGTCCGGCCCTCGATGGTGAAGCCCAGTCGCTGCTCGAGGCGGACGGCCCGCAACATACGGGTCGGATCATCGACGAAGCTGATGGAATGCAGCACACGCACGAGATGTTGCTGCAAGTCTCGCCCCCCGCCCCAGTGATCGAGGAGCAGGCCGAAGAAACGCCCGTCAAGGCGAAGCGCCAGCGTGTTGATGGTGAAGTCACGCCGGTGCAGGTCCAGCTTGATGCTGCCTCGTTCGACCGATGGCAGGGCCGTGGGGTGCGTGTAGAACTCGGTCCGGGCCGAAACGAAGTCAAGGCTGGACGGCAGGTCCTCCGGATTGGTGGAGGGGCATGACAGGGCTTCCACCAGCGAGCGATGTCGTCGGTCGAGCCTCCACTTGGCCGTGCCGAACCGATGATGACTGCTGGTCCGGCCTCCGTAGGCCTCCGCCAGTCCGCGTGCCAAGCTGATGGCGTCGCCCTCCACCACCAAATCGAAATCCACACTGGGGGCGTCCAGGAGCAGATCTCGCACAAAGCCCCCGACGACATAGACTGCGAGGTTCTGCCGCTCGGCCTGGCGACCGATCAGGCGAAGGAGCTCGTAGCGGGCCGGGGGCAGGGCCGCCTGCAGATTCTCCGCCAGATTGGGCGAGGGCACGCCGACCGCGGCTGTCGCCAGGCAATTGAGCAAGTCGGTCCGGGTCACGATCCCGATGACGGCGCCCGATGCCGGGTCGGTGACGGGAACCTGGCCCCAGTCCTGCTGAATCATCACTCGCTGCAGGTGTTGGATTGAATCGTTCGGCGAGACCGTGAGCTGCCCCGCATCCATCACCCGGCTGACAGGTTGCTCGCCCATCCCGTGAGACATGGCCCGGTCGACAGCGCGGCGGGTGAGCAGGCCAACCACCCTGCCCTGGTCGACAACGGGGTAGCCCTCATGGCCGAACCGGCGCATGCGCTCCGCCGCCTCGGCCACCGTGTCGGCCGGGCGCAGCAGCTGCGGCCGCCGGGACATGATCTCTCCCACGGTACGGGAGGGCCGGATGTGCTGGGGCAGCATCTCCAGCAACTCGCGTCGGACGTCGGCCAGGATGCGGCCGCGGATGAGGGCAGCCGCCGCCCGGTCGTGGCCGCCGCCGCCGAAGTGCTGTGCAATGCGCGCCACGTCCAGCGCGTCCGTCGTTGAGCGGGCCACGAGCTGGATCTTGCCATCCAGCGCGACCAGGACGAACAACCCGGCCGGGTCAAACAGGTCCCGGAGCTTATGCGCCAGAGTCGAGATCTCCTCGACGGAACCGTCGGCCGAAGCGCAGGCAACGACGATCGACAGGCCCTGGATCTGGTGAGTCTCGGCCGCCTCCAGGAGGCGATCGTACAGGGCGCGCTGGTCGGGTGAAAGCGGGTGGTTGAGGAACTCGCCGGCGACCGAGAGGCTGGCACCGCATTCGAGCAGCCAGGCGGACGCCCGTACATCGCGCGGGCTGGTGCCGCCATAGGAGAGGGAGCCCGTGTCCTCATAGATGCCCAGGAGCAAGAGGGTTGCCCCCACCAATCCGGGCGCCACGCCGCCCTCCTGCAAAGCCTCGACCAATAGCGTCGTGGTGGCTCCCACCTCGCCGAAGTGGTGCGTCCAGGAGGGGGCCATCCGGGAATCGGGTGGGTGGTGATCGACGACGTGCACCTGACAGTCGGGGGCTAAACCGCGTACTGCTCCCAGGGATTGGGTGTCCACCAGCGTCACCCGGTCAACGCGGCGTCGAGGCAGGTCCCGATGCTCGACGAAGGGCAGCTCATCCCCGTAGAGGGTGAGATACGCTCGAACGTTGCGGTTGAGCCTGCGCGGCAGCACGGCAAAGGCCTCCGGGTCGAGCAGGCGCGCCGCGAGAACGCCCCCCATGGCGTCGAAATCACCCTGTTCGTGCGTCAGGATCAGGTGCATCGGACGGGATTATACAACGCCCGCCGCCGGCGGACCGGCCGACTCTAGGAGAGGCAAGGACGAGTCCGCCTGCGCGTGCGCTCTCAGCGACGGTTCGCGCGGTGAAGGAGGACGCCCTCGTACGCCGGAAGCCGAAGCCGGACCTGGCCCCCGGAAACCGCCCGGCGGCCGCCCCGGAGCGCATCGACCACGGTCTCGCCGTCCCGCCAGCCGAGGGAAGATGCGGGCAGCACGAGGGTGCGGGTGGAATCGGAAGCGTTCAGAACGACTGCCACGGATTCTGCCTCCCACCGGCGAGCAAAGGCAAACGCGCCGGTGTCGTCGTCGGCCAAGACCCGTTGGTAGTCGCCGCGGCGCAGGATTGTCATGCTGTGGCGCAGTCGGATGAGGTTTCTGACAAAGGCGCGCAGATCCAGATCCCACGAGGACTCGTCCCAGGGAAATGCCCGGCGCGAGCCGGGATCCTTGCCACCCTCGACCCCCACCTCGTCGCCATAGTAGATGCCCGGCGCTCCCGGGAAGCAGAACTGGAAGAGGAGCAGCAACTTGACCTTGCGCGTGTCGCCTCCGCACACAGTCCGCACGCGCTCGGTGTCGTGGGAGCCGAGCGGGACGTAGTGTGCCAAGAGGTGTTGACGGGGGTAGAGCCGTACCAGGTCATCGACCTGGCGGGCAAAGGCCGAGGGCTTGAGGTCGCGTTCGGCGATCAGGCCGAGCAGCGCCTCGCGCAGCGGGTAGTTGAGTAAGCCGTCGAAATGATCCGGACCCACCCAACGAGGGTTCGCCTCCCAGATCTCCCCTACCAGGTACGCCTCGGGATTGACGGTCTTCACGGCTTGGTGGAACTCTGCCCAGAAGCTGTCATCGTCGATCTCGTTGGGCACGTCGAGGCGCCAGCCATCCGCCCCTTGCTCGATCCAATAGCGGGCAACACCCAGGAGGTAGCGCCGGACCTCCGGCTCGCTCGTGTTGAACTTGGGCAGGCTCTTGATCTTCCACCACGCCAGGTAGTTCTCGGCCAGCCCCGGGCCATAGGCGTCCAGCGGGAAACGCCGCACGTGGAACCAGTTGCGGTATGCCGAATGGGACTCGTTTTCGAGCAAGTCTTGGAATGCGAAGAACCCGCGCCCGCAGTGGTTGAAGACGCCGTCGAGCACGACCCGCATCCCCTTCCGATGGGCCAGTTTGAGCAAGGCCTTGAAGTCGGCGAAGTCCCCAAGCTTCGGATCGATGGCGTAGTAGTCGGTCGTGTTGTAGCGGTGGTTCGAGGTCGCTCGGAAGATCGGATTCAGGTAGAGGGCGTTCACGCCCAGATCGAGAAGGTAGTCGAACTTCAGGAGGATGCCTTTCAGGTCGCCGCCCTGGAAGTCGTGGATCGTCGGCGGCGAGCCCCACGGCTGGACATTGGGGGGATCGTTGCTGGGGTCTCCATTGGCAAATCGGTCCGGGAAGATCTGGTAAAAAACTGCGTCTTGCACCCACTCAGGAACGGTCATGCCACGCCCTCAGCCCGCTAAGGATGGAGAAAGACGGCCAGGGAAGGCCCCTCACGCGACAGGCGCCGAACCACAGAGAAGTGGAGACGTCCCGACCACACGTCGCGTCCACCGGTTACTGGCCGGATCGGAAGCGGACGAGGGCGACCTGGATCTCGTCTAGGGCCCGCTGCAAAGCTGCTTCCGGACTGGCCCCTTGCCGGACGACCAACCAGATGGCTCTCTCCGCAGGTTCCGCGTAGACGGCCATCTCGGGGTTGATGGGGAACGGAGCGCCCTGAGACAGGGCCGCCATCGCCTGCGACAGGAGTGGATCGCTCACCCACACCCCTGCCGCGGCGGGTAGGTGGCGCGCCCCTCCCGGTTCCGCCAGGATCGACTGGACCTCCGGCGAGATCAAGTAGCGGATGAACTCCCAGGACGCCTCCAGATCCTCGGTGGCCAGGTCAGCCGCGAGGTAGGCGTTCTCCGTCCACACGTAACCAGCCAGCCGGATGCTCGTGGTCTCGTAGACCGGCCAGGGATCGATGGCCAAGGTCTCACCGCCAACCGAGCCAAGCAGGCGCTCCATGTTCCAGGTCCCATCCATGATCCAGGAGACCTGGCCTGTTTCGAAGAGACTCAGATCGTCGTCGGTGTTGTACGTGGGTTCCGAGCCCCGGCCGATCGTCCTGAGCAGGTCCAGCCAGCACAGACCGGGCGCCCCGGCGAAGGCTGGCTCGCCACCGGGAGTGATCAACGTCGCGTCACAGGCAACCAGCTGAGAGCCTGCGAAGTTCAACCCGAGATCCGCCGAGCCGCGTGTGGCACGCCCGTCTGATCCCCTGCCTGGCACTAGGAGCTCGGTGACCGTGTCCGCCGGCTCGGGGAGCAGGTCCCGGTTCACATACAAGACTACGCCCTGGGTCTCGATAGGAACTCCCAGGACAACCTCGCCGTAGGTGACCTGTGCCAGTGCAAGAGGCAGAATAGCTGCTCGAACGCCCGGAGCGAGCAGATCCGCAACGTCCTGCACCCGGCCTTCCTGCCAGAGGACGGGGCCCCACACGTCGGGCCCAAAGAGGATCGACGGCCCGGTCCCCCGCGCCACGGCCGCCTCGAAGGCCGAGCGGAGATCCTGTGTTGGGAAGTAGCTCACGACGAATTCGACATCCGGATTCAGGCCATGGAACGCTTCGATCACCCTGGTCAGGCCTTCCATCTCTGAGGGAGTCCAGTCCAGCCACACTGTGACGGTGCCGCGCGTGGGGGACTGCGTCGATCGGGAAGTTGCCGGAGACGTTGGAGCGGCCGCCGTGGCCCGGGGTGTAGCCGTCGTGGCTGGTGGGGTGTCCGGGGTGGGCGTCGAAGGGTTGGCAGGCCGGCATCCCGACAGCACGATGCAGACGGCAAGCATCGACGACACGCAGATCCTTCGCACGCCTAGGACCTCCCGAGTCAAGCCGGGCGACGTTTCCCCCCCGGCCCCGCAGATGCACGGAAGGCCGCCTAGCTGAAGATGCAGCCAGTCCACAAGGAGGGAGGCATCAGTGTACCACGGCCGCGGCCGACCGCGTACCGCCAACATGAGGAGGGGCGAGCCCCACTGGCTGCAGGGCCTCAAGCCCGGCGCCTATTACCCCACGGTATAATCGCTCGCGTGAACCGCACTGGCCCGAACCATTGGCGCCTCATCCTATCGCTCCCCGCATCTGGCGCGGCGAACATGGCGCTGGATGAGGCCATTCTCGAAGCCGTTAGCAGTGACGCCAGTCCGCCGACACTGCGCCTATTCGCATGGACACCTCCGTGCCTGTCGATCGGTGTTGCCCAGTCAACTGCCGAGGTGGACCATCCCCAGCTCCGGGAGCTAGGTTGGGAACTGGTTCGCCGGCTGACCGGAGGCCGCGCCCTGCTCCACACCGACGAGATCACCTACTCCCTGACTGCTCCCGTCGGCAACTCCGTTGTGGCGGGGGGGGTCCTTGCTAGCTACCGTCGATTGAGCGCTAGCATCCTGCGAGGGTTGGAGCTGCTGGGATTGCAAGCCGAGGTACAACGGGAGGCCGCTCTCTCCGACCGGGCCCGGGCGAACCCGGTGTGCTTCGAAGTGCACAGCGCCTACGAGATCACGGTGAATGGCAAGAAGCTTGTTGGCAGCGCGCAGGTGCGCCGCCGGGGCGGCGTCCTGCAGCATGGCTCGCTGCCTCTCCTTGGAGACATTGGCCGGACGTGCTTGGCGTTGCGCTATCCAAGCGAAGAGGCGCGTCTCCGGGACATGGAGAGGCTGCGCCAGCGAGCCACAACCGTCGAGGCTTGCCTGGGGACAAGAGTCACATGGCAGCAGGCGGCGGAAGCCATGTCCCAAGGGTTCTCACTGGCGCTCGGGATCCAATGGGATCGGGGAGAGCCGACCCCGGAGGAGCAACGGCGATCAGCGCAGCTAGGACGCGATCGATATGCGGCCGCCTCCTGGACAGACCGCCTCTGAGGTTGATCCGGCGTAG
This sequence comes from uncultured Anaerolineaceae bacterium, assembly GCA_964513155.1. Classification (GTDB taxonomy): domain Bacteria; phylum Chloroflexota; class Anaerolineae; order Anaerolineales; family E44-bin32; genus DATEAV01. Next base: position 15,661 of record CAZEMA010000012.1, on the reverse strand, counting down.
CTACGGCTGGGGGGTCGGCGTGGAGTGGGAACCTGGAGGCGAGGGCGGGCCAGCGGGAGCCTCGCTGGGAGACTCAGCAAAGATCACATCCTCGAAGCCCAGCGAACGCAAGAACCCGTAGAGGTAGTTCTCGGCATTGAGGCGCGCCTGCTCCAGGATGCCGTCATCAAGTGCCGCCTGGCGGATGGCCTCTTCGGCGGCGCGACGGGCGGCGGCCTCCAGATCGATGTTGCCTGAAGTGAGAAGGCCCGTCTCGCGGTCGTACACGTAGGTCTGGCTGTTGTCCAACGTGGCCACGAAGATCTCGGGATCGGGCAGATGCAGGTAGACGCGCCCCAGGTCGTCGAGCCAAACATCCTGCGGCTGGAGGCGGCTGAGATCGATCCCGGCGATCACCACACCGTGAGCCACCAATAGCAGACGGTCCCCAAACAGGAACCCGAACGGGCCTTGCCCGCTCTCAGCGGTGATCACCTTCTCCACCGTGTACTGGATGGTCTCCAGTCTGGCCAGGGATCGGACCTCCCGGACGATGGTGACGGGATCCGGTCGGAGCGTGGCCGTGGGATGGAGAATGCCGGCGATCTGGGTTCCGACCTCGGCCGAAAGGTCGGCAACCGGCTGCACGGCCGACCTCGCCGTCGCCAGCAGAGCTAAGGCTGCGAGGCCGATCATCAAGATCAATGCGGCGCCAAGGAGCCAGGTGAGTGTGTTTCGCATGTCTCAGATAACCCCTACCTCGCCCAACCGCCTCGACTTGTCCTGCACCTCCTGTCGGGTTAGACTCCGCCCATGCACGTGGCTGCCCTGACCCTTGAGCTCCGCTTGCCGGGGTGCGCCTCGCTCAAAGAGAAGCGGGGCCGGCTCAAGCCCCTCCTGGCTGCCCTCCACCGCGAGTTCAACCTCTCCGCAGCTGAAGTCGGCGACAACGACCATCACACATTGGCCGTCGTTGCCTGCGTGATCGTCGCCAACGAGAAGCCACACCTTGAGCAAGTCCTATCGAAGATACCGGCGTGGATTGAGAGGAATCGGCCAGACGTCCAGGTGATCGACCAACAACTCACCTTCCTCTGACCGACAATCTCCCGGACGGCGATCGCTGCACGCAGGCGGCATGCCGCGTGCGGGAGGTTACTCGGCCGTCGAGGGCTCCCAACCTCGAGGAGGCACAACCCATGGACCTCGGACTGAAGGACAAGGCGGTATTGGTCACCGCCGCTTCGCGCGGCCTGGGCAAGGCTGCTGCCCTAGAGTTTGCCCGCGAAGGTGCCCGGGTGGCCATCTGCTCCCGCAGCGATCAGATCAACGCGGCAGCCTCCGACATCCAGCGGCAGACGGGCGCAGAGGTTCTCGGGATCCGAGCTGATCTGACGATCGCGGAGGATATCCAAGCGCTGGCGGAAGTCGCGCTGGCGCGCTTGGGCCAGATCGACATTCTGGTGGTCAATGCCGGTGGCCCCCCTCCGGGGGGCTTCCTCGGCTTGCGCCCGGAGGATTGGGAGAAGGCCTACCGGCTGACGGTCATGAGCGCCGTCCGCCTGTGCTACGCCATCATCCCGCACATGCTGGAACGGGGATCAGGCAGCATCGTCGCCACGCAGTCCTATTCGGTGAAACAGCCCATCGAGAACCTTGTCCTGTCGAACTCCCTGCGCATGGCGGTCATCGGGCTGATGAAGTCCCTGGCGCTTGAGTTGGGGCCGAAAGGAATCCGGGTCAACACGATCAACCCCGGCTGGACGTCCACTGAGCGGGTGGCGGAGCTTTTGGCGGATCGTGCCCAGCGCAGTAGAGGGACCCCAGAGGAAGAGGCCACCAAGATCGCGGCGGACATCCCGCTGCACCGGATGGGGGACGTCGAAGAGTACGGACGGGCCATCGCCTGGTTGGCATCGCCGGCCGCCTCCTACATCCACGGCCACGCTCTCTTCATCGATGGGGGCATCACCAAGACCGCACTGTAACCGGGCGGGCGACCCACAGACCATCCACTTCGAGATCCGAAACACGGGTCGCTCCCAGGAGCAGCCGGGCGCCTCGCCAGCTGGCGCTGCCCCAAGGATCCGACCGCGCCTTCCCCTCAAGCTGGCATCAGGGTTTCACCGCCTTCACAAGCCAGCCTCCGCGCCGAAAGATGAAGGGTGTCTTGCGAGGCAAGACATCGATCTCCCCACTGCCCGCCAAGGATGTTAGTCAGCCTTAACTATTCCACGCAGCCTGAGCTGCGTGGAATAGAGAGTGGAACTGAGGTTGCCAGTCAGCGCTGCTTCTTAAGGTTCTATGCGGCCTGCTCCTTCTGCTCTCCGAGCGCGCGGCGCCGGACGAGCGTTCTAAGTCTTGATGCCAGCAAGCTGGCATGGACCGGCTTGATCAGGTAGTCATCTGCCCCGGCGTCCAGGGCGCGGGCCACGCTCCCCGGCGCCCCAAGGGCGGAGAGTATCAAGATGGGAACGTCGCTGAACTCCCGGATGCGCCGGCACACTTCCCAGCCGTCCATCTCGGGCATCAGCAGATCGAGCATGACGACGTCGGGCGGGCTGTCCCTGCACGCCTGAATGCCTTCCTCACCGCTGAAGACTGCCTGAATCTGATAGTCCTGCCCGCGAAGCAGGGTGCGAAGCATGATAGACAAGTCGGGATCGTCGTCGACCAGCAGAACCTCAATCGCCATACCACATTCCTTCTGCTCTCTCGGATGCACCGATTATCCCCTACTTCTGGCAGCCTCGACCTTACAGTCAACTTTCACTCCCACGGCCACGTGAAACCAGGCCCAAATAGGCGGAATCCCCCCAATAGCGGGGCAGTTACTCCCCTACGCGTACTACCTCCCTGCCCTTCGCGCCGACCAGCCCCATCCTTATCTGGCTTGCCAGCAAGCCATAGGCGGGCTATCATTGCGCCTCAATGCCCAGGGAAACCAAGATGACTCAACACCCCAGCCCCTCCGCTGCCACCGGCGCAGTCACCTGCCCACAATGCAAGCGCCCCGTCCCGCGAGACGCCATGTCCTGCCCGCATTGTGGCGTAGACCTGATGATGGTGGCGCTGCTGGCCGAGCGAGCCTCCCTGGAGGGTTTCCCCGAAGCCGCCCCGATCCCATCCACGCCGGAAGCCCTCGTCCCGCGGATCGGTGAGTACCTGCTCAACCAGGGCCTGATCACCGAAGATCAGCTCCAGGTCGGGCTCCGACGCCAGGCCGAGCTCTCCGCCCAGGGGGATCACAGACTCCTGGGCAAGACATTGGTCGAGATGGGGCTGGTCGATCGAGAGACTCTGGATCGGGCGGTCACCGGGCAGATCATTGAGCTCCATGCGGCTCTGCAGGACGCGAACCGGACGCTTGAGCGACGGGTTTCCGAACGGACGATCGAGCTGCGCCGGGCTCTGGAACGCCTGACCGAGCTCAACCAGCTGAAAGCCAATCTCATCTCCAATGTCTCCCACGAGCTCCGCACGCCGCTGGCCCAGATCAAGGGCTACATCGAGCTCCTGGTCGACTCGAAGCTCGGCCCCAACTCCCCCGAGCAGGACAAGGCCCTGAAGGTGATCGTCCGGGCCACCGACCGGCTCGGCCGCCTCATCGAGGACCTCATTGAGTTCTCCAGTGCCTCCCGCCAGGGTATGGCACTCAAAGTGCAACCGGTCAACCTGGCGGCTCTCGTGGAGGACGTGATCCGCCGCTCCCTCGAGAAGTCGGGGAAGGCCAGCGTGACCGTGTCCGGCGACATCGACAAGGACATCCCGGCCCTGAACGCGGACCCCGACCGATTGGGCTGGGTGCTCTTCCAGCTCGTGGACAACGGCATCAAGTTCACGCCTGCCGGAGGCAGTGTGACCGTCGCGGCCAAGCAGCAGGACGAGTTGGTGACGATCTCGGTTCGGGATACCGGGATCGGGATCCCGGAGAACCGCCTGCCGGAGCTCTTTCAGGCGTTTCATCAACTCGACGGTTCCACCACCCGCCGGTACGGAGGTACAGGCCTCGGCCTGGCTTTGGTGAAGCTGATCCTGGACGCCCATGGATCCGGCGTCCAGGTTGAGAGCGAAGAGGGTGTTGGCACGTCCTTCACCTTCTTGCTGCCTGTGGCACCGGGCAAGGGATGATCGTCACCCCTTCTCCCTCGGACACCCTGACCCACGGGACCGAGCTCAACGCGGTCTATGCAATCGCCCGAATCGTGGCGGAGACCTTCGACACGGAGGCGGGCCTGGACGCCGTCTTCCGCCTGGCGCGCTCGATCTTCATCTTCGACGTCGTCGCTCTCTATCTGGAGAACCAGGAGTCCAGCGGGCTGGAGCCAACGTACGCCCGGGCCCTGGGCCGCGGCCGGACTCAGGAGGCGGAGGTCGCCTGGGGCGAACCTGCCGCCAACGAGGCCTTCCGCAGTGGGGAGACCGTCCTACGCCAGGAGGATCTCGGCCCAACTGTCAAGAGCCGGGACCGTCGCCGCGACTACCTCGGCTTGCCTCTCATCGTCAGGGGTACGTGCGTGGGGGGACTGGTCTTCGGCCGCTTCGGCGGTCCACCCTATCCCCCGGAACACATCCGCCTGGCTGAGTTCGTGGCCTGGCACGTCGGCCAACTCCTGGAGAATCGGCGTCTGGCGCGCCGGATTGCCAGCCTGGAAGCACAACGTGAGCTGGCTCGCCTGCAGGACGAGTTCATCTCCACCGTCTCCCACGAGCTCCGCACCCCTCTAGGGTTCATCAAGGGCTATGTGACAACGCTCCTTCGCGAGGACACCGAGTGGGAGGAGGCAACCAAGAAGGAGTTCCTGCAGATCATCGACGACGAGGCCGAGCGGCTGCGGGAGCTGATCGACAACCTGCTCGATTCCTCCCGGCTCGAGAGCGGCAGCCTGGGGATGACCTGCGAGGCGACCCGCCTCCCAAGTCTGATCCGCGACTGCTCTTCGCGGATCCGGTCGGTCTTCCCGGACCTCGATCTCCGTCTGGAAATGCCAGACGATCTCCCCGAGCTGCAGGTCGATGGCACCCGGGTGGCGCAGGTGCTGGACAACCTGATCACCAACGCCTGCAAGTACGCTCCCGGCGCGGCCGTGATCGTGCGGGCCTCTGCCGAAGGAGATCATGTTCGATTGGAAGTCGAAGACCACGGCCCCGGAATCCCTTCCGAGTACCTCCCACGGATGTTTGAGCGCTTCTACCGTGTGCCCAGCAAGACTGGTGCAGTCCGAGGGACGGGCCTGGGCCTGCACATTTGCCGCAAGATCGTAGAAGCCCATGGCGGCAAGATTGGCGTCGAGAGCGAGGTAGGCGCTGGAACGAAGTTCTACTTCACCCTGCCAGTCTCTCCTTCCGTTGATGAGCAATCCCAGAGCGGGAAGGCATCCAATGGCCGAAAACAAGAAGATCATCCTCCTCGTTGACGACGAGCCGCGCTATCTCCGCCTCCTCGAGGTCAATCTGATCCCGGACGGCTACGCCGTCCGCACGGCTGCCGACGGCCAGCAGGCGGTCGAGGCGGTGGCGGCCGAACAGCCGGACCTGATCCTTTTGGACGTGATGATGCCTGTCATGGATGGATTCACATGCTGCGAGCGCATACGCGAGTTCTCCTCGGTCCCGATCATCATGCTCACCGCCAAGGGCGAGGAGCGCGACCGGGTCAGAGGTCTGGACGCTGGCGCCGACGACTACATCGTCAAGCCATTCTCCGCCCAGGAGCTTCTGGCCCGCGTGAGAGCCGTGTTGAGACGCGCCGAACGACAGGAGATCGGCGGCTTCCACCAGCCGATCTTCAAGCATTATGAGCTTCAGATCGACCTGCCGCGCGCACTGGTAACGTGTACCGGGGTTGAGCTCATGCTCACGGCAACTGAGTACCGCCTTCTCCAGACGTTGGCGGCTTCCATCGGCAGAGTGCTCACCCCGGAAGAGCTGCTCACCACGGTCTGGGGCCCAGAGTACCGGGAGGACAAGGAGATCCTTTGGGTGTGTCTGAGCCGCCTGCGACAGAAGATCGAGCCTGACCCCAAGAATCCGATCCATATCCAGACCCGGCAGGGACTCGGCTATCTCATGCCCCCCTCGGTCAACGCTCGGTCCACCGAGAGCACCTGAGGGGGTTTTCCAGCCACCAGGCTGAGTAGGACGCGGCGTTAGCCCGAACCGAGCCCGCAGTCAAAGGGTACCTTGGTGCAGTCCAGGGACCTGCCCCCGACGCTGCGCCTCAATGCTCGGGGGCTTCAGCCTTCGAACCCAAGTTGGTGCCTCCCGCCTCCTGCCGGGTTCCCCAAGAGCCCTTGCCCGCGCCAAGCACGAAGAGCGACTTCTGCTATAATCCCCGAAGCGATCCTCCACAAGGAGCCCGCCTATGACCGACGAAAAAGCTCTGGCGCTTCGGGCGAAGATGCTGGGGGCGATGCTACGGCTGACCCGCCTCTCGGCGGGAAGGAGCCTGAAGGAGGTCGCTGCGCTTATCGGCACGACGCCCAGCTCGCTCGCTGACTGTGAGTCCGGCAAGAAGGCCATCTCTCTGCCAGAGCTGGAGCTGTTCTCCCTCCAGCTCAACGTCCCTCTGCAGAGGTTCAGGCAGCCAGAAGCGCCGATGTCCGACAAGATCCAGCTTAACCCTGCGGCCGTGGTCGCTCTCCGCCAGGGGATGGTCGCCGCCCAGATGCGGGCCCGCCGGGGTGAGGCCCGGCTTACCCTCAAGAAGCTGTCAGCCGCGACCGGCATTGCAGCCACAAGGCTTTCGGCCTATGAACAGGGCGACCGCCCTGTTCCCCTGCCCCACCTCGAAGCCATAGCCATTGCCCTGGGCCAGAAGGTCGAGGATTACATAGACACGGAAGGCCCGTTTGGCGAATGGGACTCCTGTCGGAGAACCCTGGAGGCACTTCTTGAGCTTCCCGCCGAGCTTCGAGACTTCGTCATGCGGCCAGCCAATCAGTCATACCTGAGGCTCGCCAAGCAGCTAAGCGAGCTGTCGACGGAAAGGCTGCGCGCACTGGCCGAGGATCTCCTCGACCTCACCCTGTGAATACCCAGGGGCCATGCGCTCTCGAGCAAGAGGCCATGGCCGCCTACCGGGAGAAACGGCTGGAGGCGGCCGAGCAGGCTTTTGCTGCCGCTCGCCAGAAGTACTTGGAAATGGGCGATCGCGCCAAAGCGGCGGAGATGGCCAACAATCTGTGTGTCGTTCTCCTCGGCTCCGGCCAACCTCAGAAAGCCCTGGAAGCGGTGCAGCCAACGATCGAAGTCTTTGGCGAGCTGAAGGACCGCTCTCACTTGGCCCAAGCCTACGGCAACCTGGCTTCGGCCCAGGAGGCCTGCGGCAAGACCACCGAGGCGGAGGCGAGCTATCGAAAAGCGGCAGAGGCATTTGCCGCCATCGGCGACAAGGAGAACCGGGCCCACTGCCTCAAGGCCCTTTCCCAACTGCAGCTCCGGCATGGTAGGCACCTGGAGGCTGCCACCAGCATGCAGGTTGCCCTGGAGTCCCAGCAGAAGCCCGGGGCGGTATCGCGGCTGCTTCGCTGGCTTCTGCGTCTGCTCGGCCGATTGTTGGGTTGGCCTGCCGGCTAGGCACGATCCCGCAGGCTTGCCACCGTAACTATGGGACCCGATCGCTGTTGGACGATCCGCTCTGCCCAAGAGACGGATCGCAAGCGTATCTCCAATCTCATCAACGTCGCTTCTTGGCGACACCAGCACCTAGACTGGTTCACAGTACTCGACCTGATCGGCCAAGAGCCCTTCTTACTTGCTCTGGCCGATCGGCAACCAGTCGCTTGCCTGGCATGTACTCCGGAAATCCCTCAGGTTGCCTGGCTGCGCGTCGTGGCGATTGCCTCGGGGGTGCCTCTCTCGCGCATCTGGGACGACCTGTGGCCGCCCGCCGAGAGCCAGTTGCGTTCTGCTGGCGCGGCCTATGTCGCTGCCCTGCCGACCTCCGAATGGCTGGCGCCTCTTCTCAAGACTTCCGGTTTCGTGGAGGTGAACCAGGTGGTATTCCTCGAGTGGTCAGGGCTACCACCGCAACCGGACAAGAGCTTCCCCGGCTTGCGGGCGTTGCGGTCCTCCGACCTGGCTGCCGTGGCAAGCCTCGACCAGCGGGCATTCCCTCCGCTGTGGCAGTTGTCGAAAGCCTCCCTAGCGAAGGCGACGGGGCAGTCCGCAGTTGCCAGTGTCATCGAACACGAGGGGCGGGTCATGGGCTACCAGGTTTCGACGGCCTCCGCCTTCGGCGCCCACCTGGCGCGCCTGGCCGTGGACCCGGCACTCCGGCGGCAGGGCGCCGGCACCGCGCTCACGCTGGATGCCGTTCGCGGCCTGGCGCGCCGCGGTTTCCGACGCGTGACCGTCAACACGCAGACGGACAATGAACCGTCTCTTCGACTGTATGAGTCGCTGGGGTTCCGGCGGATGGATCAATCCTATCCAGTCTTTCAGCTGGACTTGACACCGCCACGTCGAAGGGCACAGAATCCAGCCTCGAGAGCGGGCCACTAGGGACAAGCCCTTTGGCAGACGGTCCAGGTGTGTCCATCCGCATGATTACCCGGAGCTTGCACGGTCGGGGAGTGGACCCAGGGATTGGCGGGATGAGCCGCATGGCGCTCGGCACGACGCACGTAGGTCAGGCGGGAGGCTCGGCGGTGCAGGCCATCCTGCGCGCCCGGCAAAGACCACATGACTCGGGAATCTGAAACATGACGGAGGCTCTGAGCCGCCCGCTACCCAACGATCGCCTGCGCTGGCTGATGATGGCCATCCAGCACGAGACGGGAAGCTACGGCTTGCCGCTGGTCCTGCGGCAGGCAGGCCTGGACCGATATGTTGGGCACCTTCCTCCCGCGGATCACCGTCTGGGGGCTCTGGCAGAGGACTACGCCGCGCTGGTTCAGGCAATCCGGACGTACTATGGACTTGGAGCCCGAGGCATGCTATTCCGCATCGGGAGGGAAGCATTCCGACAGGAGCGGCTGGCCCACTGGCTGGAGAGCCTCGCGGAGAGGATTGTGCTCCTGGGACTCCCGCACCAAGCCCGCCAGGAACGCACCCTGCGACGCCTGGCACAGAAGATGGCTAGGCCGGGAGACGCCGTGCGCCTCGAGCGAGCGGAGGAGGGTTTCTACCTGACGGATCGGACGGCTGACCGCACGCATGGGCTCTCGGCCCCAGAACCTTGCTGCCACACGGCTATGGGCGAGATCGCCGAGGCTCTTCTATGGGCAACCGGAGTCGAACCTCAGGTCGACGAGATCAGCTGCCGCGCGGCGGGCGCAGCGGAGTGCCGTTTCTGGATCCGATGAGGCTTATGCCGTCGCAGTCCCGGCGTGGCCAGAAGGCCACCGAAACGCAGGCCCGGGAGGCGGAGGATACGGTCTCACAGGAAAACTCTTTCGCCTTCGAAGGAGAGTGACCGATGAAGAGCTCTAAGGGTGGGTTTTCGAGGTCCGGCGGGTCCAAGTCTGGGGGGTCCAGATCTGGGGGGTTCAAACTGGGCGGGTTCAAGTCAGGCGGTTCCAGGCCCAGCCCGAAACCAAGCATCTTCAAAGCACCGCAGTCTCCGAAGCCACAGATGAAATTCGAACCCAAGTCGCCGATGAAATTCGGCCAGAAGCCGCCGGACGACCACCCCAATATGATGAAAGACCAAACGGGGTCCTACGGTCAGCAAGGCTTCTGGCAGCGCCGCTACGGGCCGGGAAGGGGCTGCGGGTGCGGCACCATCATCGGCGCGCTGGTCCTGGGCGGTTTGTGCCTCGTCGTAGTTGTCGCAGTGCTGTTCGGCACGCAGATCCTCAACATGCTCGGCAGCCTCTTCGGCTTCAGCTGAGCGCCCTCACCCGCGCTGTCTTCCGGCTTCCGAGCTCACTCGACCTCGGAAGCCGTTGCGCGCCTGGCAGCTGACCGGACCCTAGCCTGAGACGGATTGCTCCGCCGCACGTTGGCCCCGGCGGCGCCAGCGTGAGGCCCCGAGCCAGAGCTGAGAGGCCCGCGCTTCACGCATCATTCCCCTCAACCGGCGGTCTCGCTCGAGCCAATGGTCAACTAGCCCCGCACCCAGCCCTGATCGCTTCCGCTGCGCAAGAACAGGATGCATGGACAGACAGCCACCTTCGTGGCAAAATCAGGCATCTCACAGGAGGGTGGTCTCAATGAGCAAACGGGCTGAGATTCGCGAGAGACGAGCACGCCGCCGCAGCCGACAGCGATGGCTTTTCGTGGGGGTCATCCTGGCTGCCGCCTTGGTTCTGGTTGCCCTCCTGGTCTATCCATCGTTCGCGCCGGTGGGTGACATCGTCCAGATCACCCCGGGAGCGATGGCGCGGGCCGACGGCACGGCGGTGGGTGACCCCAACGCTCCTGTTCTGATCGAGCTCTACGAGGACTTTCAGTGCCCGGCGTGCCGAGCCTTTTCCGTGACCACTGTGCCGCGGCTGATCCAGTACTTCGTGGACACCGGCCAGGCCCGGTTGATCTTCCGCCAGTATCCGTTTATCGGGTCCGAATCCATGCAGGCGGCCAATGCCAGCCTGTGCGCCAACGAGCAGGGACGATTCTGGGACTACTATGACATCCTGTGGGCCAACCAAAGTGGGGAGAATCAGGGTGCGTTCGTCGACCGGCGACTGATCGCCTTCGCCGACTCCCTCGGGCTTGAAGCCCAGGCGTTCCGGACATGTTTCGACAGCCACGCTCACCAGAGCCAGATCGACAGTGAGCAGGCAGCGGGACAGGCGCTCGGAATCTACTCCACGCCCAGCATTGTGATCAACGGCAAGCTGATCGTCGATCCCGTCAACCCCCGCTCGATCCCCTCCTACGACCTGCTGGCAGCCGAGATCGAGACTGCGCTGGCCGGTTCGACGCCCTAGCCGCCCGCGGTCCGCGCCTATCAACCTTCCCGGGAGCTCCAAGCTCCCGGGAAGGTTCCATGCGCTCGAATTGCGAGCGCCCGGGACGGACAACCCGGGCGCCCCGGATCCTAATCCCCTCCCCCTCCGGACGGTCAGCCTCCACCCAGGCTCTGCACGATCCACGCGATTGCCGGAGCGATCGCCAGGGCCGGCAGGAGGCTCGCGGTCCGGATGGGTTTCAGCTCCAGAAGGTTGCCCAGCGCAACCCCGATCAAGATGACGCCCCCCACCGCCGACATCTCGGCGATCATCGGCTGGGTCAGAGCGGCCTGTGCCTGCGCCGCCAACAGGGTGAGCCCACCTTGGTAAACAGCGATCGTCAATGTCGAGAACAGAACCCCCGCCCCCAGGGCGGAGGCGAAAGCCATCGCTGCCACTCCGTCGAGCGCCGCCTTGATTGCCAGCAGGCTGTAGTCGCCGGTCAGACCATCCTGGACTGAACCGAGAATCGTCATCGGGCCGATGCAGAAGACCAGGCTCGCCGTCAGGAAGCCGCGGACGAAACGACCGCCGGTGCCGCCACGCTCTTCGCCGCCAGCGAAGCGGCGCTCCAGTCTCGCCCCGATTCCCCGCAGCCCATCCTCGATGCGCCACCACTCGCCCGCCAGTCCGCCGAGCACCAGCGCCGCCAAGGGGATGAGCAGATTCGAGGTCTGGAGGAACAGGCGTACGCCAACCGCAGCGGTGAACAAACCAAGTGCAGAAAGCAATGTCTGACGGACCCGGTCGGGCAGCCGGTTGCCGAAGGCCAGTCCCAGCCCTCCGCCAACGAGCACGGTGATGATATTCAGAATCGTTCCCATCATGGCTTGTCGGGCTTCGCCAGGCTGGCCTTGGCCACGCCAGCCTGCTCATTCTCCCAGAGGCTGAGGCAGAAACACAGGGAGGAGAGGCGGTTCAAGTAGCGCAGCAATTGGGGATTCCCGAGGAAGCCTTCGTGCGACAAGCGGGCGGCCAGGCGTTCGGCCCGACGCACGATCGTCCGGCCCAGGTCGAGCGTCGCTTCGCCCACCGAATCGCCCGCCATGACGAATCCTCTGGGCAGAGAGACCAGGCCGGAGAACTTCTCAATCTCCTGCTCAAGCCATTCGACGCGCGAGGCCTCCAGCCCGCCTCCGGTCGCCTCTTCTTCGCCGGCAGCCGCAATCTCGGCCATGAGCCGGTATAGGTCATGCTGGACCTGCAGGAGTACGTCTTTGGTCGCCTGGGAGGCGGCCAGCGCCCGGGCGAGGCCCAGCGCAGCGGAGGCCTCATCCACCGCCCCACAAGCCTCCACCCGGGGATGATGCTTGGGGACCCTGCCTCTACCCAGCAGTCCAGTGAAGCCATCATCGCCCTTTCCCGTGTAGATGGGTGCCATGACGAGGATTATATCCGGTTTGGCATCCCCCGCCCGCGGCGCGATAATGCAGGGGAGTGTCGTGACCGCACGGAGACCGAGGGGAGAAGGGGGACCTACGCTGCGCGTTCTCCGGCCCTTCACACGCCTGCTGTGTCTGGCCCGGCTCTCGCGCTTCCAGAGGCCGTCAACGTGGGGGCTCAAGCATTCGGGGGGTGACAAGATATGCTCGAGCGAGTAGGGACCATCCTGGTCGGTCTCCTGATCGGCTTGCTGGCGGCAGGGCTCGTCCTGTTGCTGGTTGCCGAACCTCGAGGCCAGCCGGTCACGCTTCAGTCTCCGCCCTCGCCCTCCCCCATCCGCGTTCACGTGACGGGAGCCGTCCAGCAGCCAGGCATCTGCGTTCTCCCACCTGGCTCGATTGTCCAGGAGGCTATCGAAGCCGCGGGCGGATCAATGCCCGAGGCGAGGCTTGACGCGCTCAACTTGGCCGCCCCGCTTGCCGATGGCCAGCAAGTCAACGTCCCTGGCAGGATGGAGGCGACTCCTCCTCCCCCTGCGGGCGCCACAGGCTCGCCGACCCCCGGGACTGGCCGCATCAATATCAACACAGCCTCCGCGGCCGAGCTCGACCTCCTGCCCGGAATCGGCCCTGCGCTGGCCCAGAACATCATTGACTACCGGGAGGGCCATGGCCCATTCCTTGCGCCCGAGGATCTCCTCGACGTCCCCGGAATCGGGCCAGCCAAGCTCAGCCTCATCCGCGACCTCATCACGTTTGAGTGAGAATGGTACCGGAGGAGGCCAAGCGCAAGAGCCGAAGATAGGTATAATCGCCTCAGGAATGCCTGAGTTGCCCGAAGTCGAGACGATTGCGCGCAACCTACGCCGCGGCGCGGACGGCGTCCCTGCGCTTCCCGGGCGCGTGATCCGTCGCGCTATCCTGCGCTGGCCCGGGCACATCGGCCAGCCCTCGGTTGGCACCTTCCGGCGGCGCATCGCCGGTAGGATCATCCTCGATGTCCAGCGACGAGGGAAATACCTGGTCTTTCCCTTGGATTGCGGCACGCTCCTGATCCACCTCAAGATGACGGGCGATCTCGTGCTGAGCCCCGCCCGGTCAACCAGAGATCCTTTCGAGCGCACTGTCTTCGTCCTCGATGGAGGCCGGGAACTCCGTTTCAACGACGCCCGCAAGTTCGGGCGCGTTTACCTGGTCGACGATCCGTCCGAGGTCCTGGGAGCCCTGGGTCCCGAGCCGCTCTCGCGCAGCTTCACTCCTGGGTCGCTTGCCGAGAGGCTGGCGGGCCGCCACCGATTCCTCAAGCCTCTGCTGCTCGACCAGAGGTTCCTGGCGGGCCTGGGCAACATCTACGCGGATGAGGCCCTCCATCGTGCCCGCCTGCACCCATTGCGCCGCAGTGACACCCTAACGCAACAGGAAACCCACCAGCTGTGGAAGGGCATCCGCGGCGCACTGCGCCAGGGGTTACGGCACAACGGTGCCAGCCTCGACTGGGTCTATCGCGGTGGTGGCTTCCAGCACCATTTTCGTGTCTACCAACGGGCCGGGAAGCCATGCCCGACCTGCGGCACCCTGGTTGTCCGTTCGGTGATCGGCCAGCGCGCCGCCCACTACTGCCCATCCTGTCAGCAGGAGGAGTTGGCATGCCTGCAACAATAACCCTTCCAGCCCTTGCTGGCCTCATGTTCCTGGCGAGCGCCATCTTGTTGGCTATGGCCTACCACGTATGGAAAGGCCGCAGGGAGGAGAAGGGCAAGGACGTTGTCGATGTCGATCTAGGCTCAGATCAAGCCGAACCCGAGGATGAGGGGGAGCCTGCGCTCTCGGCGGCCACGGCCAAGATGGCGATAACTCATCCTGCCCCCAGCGCGCCAGTCGGCGGCCCTGCCCAGCCGGCCGGGCCCGCGCCGGCATCCGTTGGAGTTCCCGTTGTTGCGGGCGGCCCGAGCATCCCTTCCGCCGTGCCTCCCAAATCGGTGGAGGAAGCCGCACCTCCACCGCCACCGGCCCCGGGCGCGAGGCAAACCCTCGAGGTCGCCGTCCTCCTGCGGGAGGAGGTCTCCGGCAAGCTGATCGTCAAGGTGGGCGACCGGGAGTATCGCAGTGCCGAAGAGCTCTTGGCCTCCAAAGACCGCCGGCGGATCGAGTACACGCTGGACGACCTCAACGCCTGGTTTGGCACGACATCTCGGGAGACGCCCAGACCGAGGTTGAGGGAGGAATCGGCCACGGCCGAACAGCCGACCCGCCCCCTATCCATGGTCGAAGAGATCAACCGCATCCTGGACCGCAAGCTTATCGAGACCTTGGGGGTCAATCGTGGTGTGAGACTGGCCGAGGGTGCCGGTGGGACGGTGCGGGTGTATGTGGGGGTAGATGGCTATTCGTCGGTTGACGAGGTCCCGGATCCGGAGATTCGACGGTTCATCCGGGAGGCTGTGGCCGAATGGGAGGCTAACTGATGAGCCTCCGGCTCTAGCCGATCGGCTCCGCTGCCAGTCGCCCGCCTCGCTTCACCAGGCGGGCGACTGGCGTTTTCTGGTCGTGTTCGAAGATTAGCCAGCCGCCGGTCTCAATCGCCCAATGCTGCCATTGTTCCTTCGTCCGGATGTTCTCCAGGGGCTCCACGTCAAAGGCTGTCAGCCAGGCGGTGTTGGCCATGTGGATGGCGTAGGAGGCCATGTCCCCTACGTAGAGCCCTGACCATTCCCCGGCCTGCAACAGAAGTGACTGGTGGGCCCGGGTATGGCCGCGGGTTACCACGCAGCGGACCTGATCGGTGACCTCGGCATCCCCGTGTAGCAGCCGAACGCGCCCCTCCGCCATCAGCGGGGCGAAGTTCTCCGCCCGGTAGGTGCCTCGCGTGCGCGCATCGGGCTGGCTGGCCTCGGCCCACTCGATGCGCTGCACCCAGTACGTTGCCCTGGGGTAGGCCGCCACCAGGCGGTCGCCCTCCCGCCGGGTGTTGCCACCGCAGTGGTCCGAATGGAGGTGCGTGTTGATCACCACATCGACATCGTCCGGGGAAACACTCAGTCTGGCGAGCGCCTGCAACAGACCGCCGTCAGGCCGGGTGACCCCAGCACGCTGGGCGTCCTCCGGCGAGAGCTTGTCGCCCATCCCGGTGTCAACCAGAATTGTCTTCCCCCGCGACCGCACCAACAGGCAGCTAAGGCCGCTGGGAAGCGTGTTGTCGGCCGCCGGTTGGTGGAGTCGCTGGTAGAGGGCGCGTGGCACCAAGCCGAACAAACCCCCGGCATCCAGCCGGGCCGTTCCATCGCTGACCAGGTGAACCTCCAGGCCGCCCGTCTCAACAACTTTCATCGCCTCACCACTCCACTCCTCTAGTGTGGCGTGTCGAAAGTTCGTAGACTGATCCCGTCTGGCGAGCTCTCGACT